>NZ_JAPZLD010000039.1:0-114648 GCF_030182635.1 Amycolatopsis ponsaeliensis | reverse complement strand
CACCGCTGGGGGGGCGGTGGGGGTGGTGGGGTCTCTCGCCCCCCCTCCCCCCCCGGGGGGGGGTCTGGCGATTCCTAACCGCACTCACCCCCCCCCCCCCCCCCCCCCACCGGGACTACTTGATGTCCGCGTCCGCGACCACGAACAGCTCGGAGTGCGGCTTGGCGTTGCCGAAGTCCCCGTGCGGCCACGACTTGCGGTTGAAGTTGATGCCGACCTGCCCGGTGAACTCGTCCCGGAAGTTCTGGTCGACCGCGACCTTCCCGTCCGGACCCAGGTTCAGCAGGTTGACCTTGTGGTCACCGTCCAAACCGGACCGCGCGACGAAGTAGTTCGACACCGCGAGGTGCTGCGGCGACGTGGTTTCGTGGTAGAAACCGTCGCTGCCGAGCGCCCAGTTGTCGTAGGCGCCCCAGTGCGGGCCCGCCCCCGGCGTGCCGGGGTTGACCGGGGCCGCGCCGACGACGGTCGGCAGGTCGCCGCCTCCGCCCTGCTGCGCCTTCGCCTTGGTGTCGACCCGGCCCTGGATGTCTTCGACCTTGTCGCCCGCGGCGAGCAGCTTCTGGATGTCGAGGACGTAGACGCCGCCGGTGGTGCCGGGGTCGTCGGCCGAGAGGGTGCCCTTCTGCCGCCCGACGATCGCGCGGTAGAGGTACTTGTCGTCCGGGCTGGTCTGGATCCAGCCGCCGTTGGAGCTGGCGCCGTTGGAGTCGTTGTTCGCGTAGATGGACTTGTTGGCGGCACCGTCGTCGAACACCTCGATCCAGTGCGGCTCGGCCGCGGTGATGTCCGGCGTGTAGAACACCGCGCCGCCCTGCATGGTCTGGGCGAACGCACCCTTGTGCCCCGGCAGGTTCGTCACCGTGGTCTCCATGACCGCGCGGCTCTCGGCGTGCAGCGGGTCGGCCGGATCGGCACGCGGGCCGTCCTGCAGGTACGACACCGACTTCAGCTTCGGGTGGTTGCGGTCGGAGATGTCCCAGGTCCGCACGGTCGGCCGGCGCAGGTACGGCGACGGCTGCTTCACCGGGTCGAGGATGATGTTGCGCGGCTCGGCGTAGTCGCTCGTGACGAGCGTGTTCAGGTCCTCGCGGGCCTGGATGCCGTGCGGGTTGGCGCACGTCGGCTTGCCCAGCTGCGGCAGGTTGTCGCAGAGCTTCTGGTTGTCGCCCTGCGGGGTCGCCGCCGGGGACTCCGACAGGACTTCGGCGTTCTGTCCGAAGTGGACGACCTCGCCGGGGCTGCCCGCGAAGCCGTTGCCGATCTGGGTGGAGCCGTCGGCGTAGGAGTGCGGGCCGGGCACGACCGGGCCGCCCATGTACGTGCCGTACGCGGTGCCGTCCTTGAGCACCCAGTAGGCGTCCGGGACGCTGCCGCCGAGGGTGTTCGTCGGGAGGCTGACGCCCTTGAGCTTCAGCTGCGGCAAGGCGCTGACGTCGAAGGCGTACGTCGCCGCGGCGAACAGCGCGCCCGCGTAGATGGTGTCGCCTTGGTGCCACACGTACTGCATGTGGTGCGGCTCGTTCTCGACCAGCGGCCCGACGGTGGCGGTGTTGACGACCTTGCCGTAGGTCGGCGATCCCTGCGTCGCGTCGATCACGGCGAGGAAGTCCGGGCCAGGCAAGGCGTTCTTGAGCTTGTTGAGGCCACCGCCGAGGGTGCCCGGCAAGTTCTTGACGTCCTTGACGAGCGTGTCGGCGATGTTCTCGTCACCGGCCCAGACGAGCAGCCATTTCTTGGGCGTGCCGCTCGCTGCCCGGCTCTGCGCGGCGAGATCCTTGCTCACCAGGTGGTTCTGCACCCAGTACTGCTTGCCGTCGGACGCGGTCTTCGCGTCGGTGACGGTCTGCACGTCGGCGTAGGCGCCGGTGGACGAACCGGTGTACGTGACGGCGCCGACCGCGAGAGCGAGCGCGGCGGCGCCGGTCACCACCTTTCGCCACCGGCCCGGGCGCGACGGAGTTGATCGCATGGTTCTCCCTGTTCTTCACCACGAACGGAAACCGTTGGGGCACAACGGAAATCTGACGTCAGCAGATCTGAACGGGATATTCGCGCCAAGCGGGCAAAGCGTCCAGCCGTGATCAAAGAATGAGACTCGCCCCAATCGGGTCAATCTCCCACGACGTGGGCCGATTTGACGGGACCCACTGCGCCGAATGGGTGAGTGAACGACGTGGGCCAACCGGCGGTGTCACGGTTGGTCACAATGGCGCAGCCCCGGCGCCTGAACGCCGGGGCTGCGAGTTACGAATTCGTTATGAAGTGCCGGGAACTTCGGTCAAATTTTGGCGCCACAGTCCGAGCAGAACAGCGCGCCGGGCTTGTTGCCCTCGCTCCCGCAGCCGCCGCAGCGGACCTTCAGCGCGAGCGAAGTCCCGCACGACGAGCAGAACTTCCCGCCTTCGGCCTTGAGGCCGCAGCCCGGGCAGGTGACCTTGGCCCGGGTGTCGAGGTCGAGGTCGGACGTCCAGTCCTTCTCGCGGGCCTTGTCCCAGATCTGGTCGCGCTGGGCCGACGCCTGCGCGCGCGAGATCTCCTCGGCGACGCTCGGCGAGCAGCGCAGGCACTGGCCGATCTCCTCGTTCCAGCACTGGTCGTGGCACATCCAGTCGCTGCAGCCACGGCACTGGCGGAAGCTCGGCGTGATCTCCTTGACCGCCGCCGCGAGCGCGCGGTCCTTCGCGGGCGAGTTGGTCGCGCGGTCGTAGCGCCACTGGTCGGCCGAGTTGCTCAGGTCCCGCAGCGTCCCGCCGAAGAACGAGCCGACCGTGCGAAGCACGCTTCGCCCGGTTTCCATGGTGTCGCGCTGGAACGCGGAACGGAACCCGTTCCCGCAGCGTTCGCAGCGGAACTCGAACTGGTACCCCTGCGTGTTCGAGAGGTCCGAGAAGTTGTCCGTGAAGGGCACAGAGTCAGCCACGGCCCATCTTCGCCAGCGCACCGCCACCACGGCGACGGAAGATTTGCCGACAACGGCCCGGCTACCGGCCGTCACGGGATACCAGCAGGGCCAACGGAAGCAGCGCCAGCACGCCGCCGACGACCGCGACGAGCGCGTATCCGCCGCCCGCAAACAGCTGTCCCGACCCCAAACCGGCCAAAGCGGACGCGGACCAGACCACCGCGTCGACCGTGCCCTGCATGCGGCTGCGCGTCTCGGGCGCGAGGTCGCGGCTCAGCTGCGCGCTGCCGCCGACGAACACCAGGTTCCAGCCGTACCCCAGCAGGAACAACGCGACCGGCAGGCCGGACGTGTGCGCGGTCGGCGCGGCGAGCGCGGTCGCCGTCGACAGCGCCAGGACGCCCAGCCCCGCGTTGATCGTGACGCGCGGGCCCCAGCGGTCGGCGATCCGGCCGGACAGCGGCGCCAGCGCGAACATGCCGAACAGGTGCGCGCTCAGCACCCAGCCGACGACGTCGAGACCGTGCCCGTGGTTCTCCAGCTGCAGCGGCGTCATGGTCATCACCGCGACCATCGTCAGCTGCGCGGCGACCATCGCGACCAGCGGCCGCGCGACGCCGGCCGGCCGCACCGGGGCGACCGCGGCCACCGGCTTCTCCGGCGGGAGCGGGACGTGCCGTGGCAGGAACGCGGCCGCCAGCGCGGCGCCCGCCGTGGCCAGCACCGCGACCGCGACCGGCCCGGACAGCGACGGCCAGCCGAACCCGGTGACGACGTCCGCCGCCGGGGCCATCAGCGCCGGTCCGGCGAGTGCACCGACCGTCCCGGCCCACACGACGTTCGACAGCGCGCGGCCCCGGCGTTCCTCCGGGTAGAGATCCGCGGCCAGGTACCGCGACAGCTGCGCGCCGCCGTTGCCGAGGCCGACCAGCAGGATGCCGAGCAGGAGCGGTACGAGCGACGTCGTCAGCGCGCCGGCGAACGCGATCGACGCGCCGGCCGCGGCGACGCCGTAGCCCGCGACCAGCACGCGGCGGCGGCCGTACACCGGCAGCAGCAGCCCCGCGCCGAACGCGCCGGCGGCCGTGCCGAGCACGTTCGCGACGCTCGGCAGCCCGCTCCAGCCCGGTCCGCTGCCCGCGGCGACGATCAGCGTCGCCGCGGTGCTCAGGCCGACCGTGGCCGTGTTGAGCAGTGCGACGCCGGCGAACAGCGCGCCCATCGACCGAGCCCGGCCGGTCACCGTGGAAGTCCCCATGACCAGCAACTTTAGGAACTCGCGCCGGTCTTTCGAAGGGGCGATCAACGGCAAATCCGTCGCCACGGCAGCGGTTCGGCAGGAAGATGGGGCCCATGACCTTCCGTTCGGAAAAGCCACTGGACGACGTCGACTGGCGGCTGCTCGACCTGCTGCAGGCCGACGGGCGGCTGTCGTTCAAGGAGCTGGGCCGGCGCATCAACCTCTCGGCGCCGGCGGTGGCCGAGCGGGTGCGGCGGCTGGAGGAGACCGGCGTGATCACCGGCTACCGCGCGCAGGTCGACGGGCGGCGCGCGGGCCAGCCGCTGCAGGCGTTCGTCGAGATGCGGTGCGCGCTGAGCAGCTGCCTGCTGAAGACGTCGAAGTCCGAGGACTACCCGGAGGTCGTCGAGATCCACCGGCTGTCCGGCGACCACTGCACGATGCTGAAGATCCGCGCGGCCTCGCTCGAGCACTTCGAAGGGCTGCTGGAACGGCTCGGCAAGCACGGCGAGCTGCGGTCGTCGGTGGTGCTGTCGACGCAGTTCGAGGGACGCCCGGTGCAGCCGCCTTCGGACGACTTCCTGCGCGCGACGACGTCGGAAGGCTGGGTTTCACCCTGAGCGGCGGCTGATCGTGGAGCGATTACCTGCTAGATGAGAGGTATGCCGATCTTGACTCGGAGGGTGCGTGCCCTGGCCGTCACCCTCACCACCTTGGCCACCCTCGCCGTCCCCGCCACCGCCACCGCCCAAGCCGCGCCGCCGGCCGCCCCCGCCGGGTTCGTCGCCCTCTCCGACGTCGCGCCGTCGATCCTGCAGGACATCCGCTACGCCACCCGGCACAACTTCGTCGGCCGGCGTATCGACGGCTACCTCGAACCCACCTGCATCCTGACCCGGCAGGCCGCCGAAGGCCTGCGGCAGGCCCAGGCTCGGTTGAGGCAGCAGGGCTACACCCTCAAGGTCTACGACTGCTACCGCCCGCAGCGCGCGGTCGACCACTTCGTGCGGTGGGCGAAGGACCTCGCCGACGAGAAGATGAAGGCCGAGTTCTACCCGAACGTCGCGAAGGACCGGCTGTTCGAAGAGGGGTACATCGCCGAGAAGTCCGGGCACAGCCGCGGCAGCACGATGGACCTGACCATCGTGAAGCTCCCGCCGCGGTTCCAACGCCCCTACTTCCCCGGCGAGCCGCTCGTGCCGTGCTTCGCGCCGCGGAACCAGCGCTTCCCCGACAACATGGTCGACATGGGCACCGGCTACGACTGCTTCGACCCGCTCGCCCACACCGACAACCCGGCGATCACCGGCGTCGCGCGGCAGAACCGCGACCTGCTGCGGGACACCATGATCGCGGCGGGCTTCCACAACCTGCCCGAGGAGTGGTGGCATTACACCCTCGACGGCGAGCCGTTCCCGGACACCTACTTCGACTTCCCGGTGTCGCGCCACAGCGTCCGCTGAAACGCAAAGCGCCCCGGTCCACTGTGGACCGGGGCGCTGCCCGTCACCGCGCGCAGTCCGCGGGGTTGACCGGCACCTCCGGTTGCGGCGCGTCCCCCTCTTCGGCGGCGATCCGGTACGCGGAGTGGTTCTCCGGCGGACCCTGGACCTCGATGCCCGTCGGGTTCTCGTACTTCGTCTTCCAGCCTGACGGCGTCAGGAAGTACAGCTGGTAGGCGGGCCCGGGAGCCACGTCCTCGAAGAGGAAGTGCCCGTTCTCGTCACTGGTGCGCCGGCCGGTGACCGGGCAGTGCCGGTCGGACACCAGCACAACCTCGGTTCCGGCCAGCCCCCGCGTCACCTCGCCCCGGTCGTCGATGACTCCGATGGTGCCCTCGACGACGGCCTTGCCGCCGGGCACGGCGGCTTCGACGCGGGCGTTCACGTGGTTCTCGATGTCGACTTCGCTGTACCCGAAGTCGCAGGCGGCAACGACCTTGCCGCGGTTGAGGGATGCCTGCGGCACCGTCTCGGACACGTCGAAGGTGCGCGTTTCGCCCGCGGCGATCGTCACGCCGCGATTCCACACGAGATCGCCCCAGCCGGGGCCGGTCCCGTTCAGAAGGTGGCCGTCACCGATGCGGTTGCACGCGGCCACGATGCCGATGAGCGGGGTAGTGCCCGAGTTGGCCAGCGTCACGGTGAGGTGCGCCAGGTCGCCCGGCTGGTAGGTGTCCTGCGTGAACGCCAACTGCGCGGTCAGCGCGCCGTTCAACGGCGGCGCGCCGCGGACGAGCAGGTCCGGGGTGTCCGGGTCGATCCGGACGGTCTGCCAGCGGACCAGCCAGCCGTCGACGACGTCACCGCCCAGGGTGTAGTCCCCCGCCGGGACGTCGAAGGTGAACTTCCCTTCGGCGTCGCTCGTGGCCGTGTAGTTCCTGGTGCCGGTGACGTACCGCAGGGTGAGCTCGGCGCCGGCGAGCGGTTCGCCGGCGTCGAGGACACCGTCGCCGTTCCGGTCCGCGTAAAAGACACCCGTCGCGCGGCCGGGCACCCTCGTGACCGGCACCCGGGAGTCGAACGACCCGACCCCGAAGCCGGTCTCGTCGAACACGGTGCCGCGCAGGGCCGTCGTGGTCTGCTCGGGGTCCCGGACCTGCCCGGACACCGTCAGCTCGAACGTCTGACCGGACTCGAGCGTCAACCCCGGCCGATTCTGGAGCACACCCCAGCCGCCGTAGGGAACGAACAGGTCGATCGGGTCGAAGTCCTGGAAAACCGTGAGCCCGGCTGCCCGGCCGGAGTTGTTGTTCGTCAGCTTGACCGTGGCACGAACCTCGTCGCCGGTCCCGTAGGACGGCTTGTCGAAAGTGACCGAAACGTCGATCCGGCCCCCGGCCGCTCCCGCCGGAGCCGCGAACGCACTGGTCAACGTAGCCATCGCCGTGACGAGCACGGCGAGCAGAACCGCCGCTCTTCGCCCGGCTGAACGCATGACAAATCGATTGGTCAAAGCAGTCTCCCCCTGCTACCCGCTGGAACGCGCAAAGCCCCCGAATCGCGCAGAACCACCTCACTGTAACCACAGCGGGCAAAAGGGGAACAGTGTCCGCGGCCGATTGGCCGGTTCCGGACACAACGGGAAAGGCCCCCACCGGAAACCCGGCAGGGGCCTTTCTCGTGGATCAGCTTCGTCAGCGGAAGTCGCGGCCGAAGTCGTAGTCGTCCAGCGGAACCGCGGCACCGGTGCCCGTACCGAACACGTCCGGGGTGTAGTAACCGTCGTCGTAGGACGGGATCGCGTACGCCGCGACCCGGGCCTCTTCCGTCGGCTGCACCTGGATGTTGCGGTACTTGTTGATGCCCGTACCGGCCGGGATCAGCTTACCGATGATCACGTTCTCCTTGAGGCCCACGAGCCGGTCCGAGCGGCCGTTGATGGCCGCGTCGGTCAGGACGCGCGTGGTCTCCTGGAACGACGCCGCCGACAGCCACGAGTCCGTGGTGAGCGACGCCTTCGTGATCCCCATCAGCACCGGACGACCCGAAGCCGGCTCGCCGCCTTCGGAAACCGTCGAGCGGTTGCGTGCCTCGAACTTGGTCCGCTCGGGCAGCTCGCCCGGCAGGAAGTCCGTGCCACCCGAATCGATGACCGTCACCCGGCGCAGCATCTGCCGGACGATGACCTCGATGTGCTTGTCGTGGATCGACACACCCTGGGCCCGGTACACCTTCTGGACCTCGTCGGTGAGGTGCATCTGCGCCTCACGCGGGCCCATCACGCGCAGGACCTCGTGCGGGTCCGGGGTGCCCTCGAGCAGCTGCTGCCCGACGTTGACGTGGTCACCGTCGCCCAGCGGGCCGTTCGGGGTGTTCGCGAGCCGCTGACGCTTGGACAGCTTGTCGAAGACGATCTCTTCGCCACCGTCGTCCGGGATCAGCGTGATCTTCCAGAACCGCTCGCTCTCCTCGATGCGCACGCGGCCATCGACGTCGGCGATCGGCGCCTTGCCCTTCGGGACACGAGCTTCGAAGAGCTCCTGCACACGGGGCAGACCGGTCGTGATGTCGTCACCGGCGACACCACCCTGGTGGAACGTACGCATCGTCAGCTGCGTACCCGGCTCACCGATCGACTGGGCCGCGACGATACCCACGGCCTCGCCGACGTCGACGAGCAGACCGGTCGCCATCGAGCGGCCGTAGCAGGTCGCGCAGATGCCGACGGCCGACTCGCAGGTCAGCACCGAGCGGACCTTGACCTTCGAGATGCCGCTGGAGATCAGCTTGTCGAGAGCCGGGTCGCCGATGTCGTCGCCGCCGTTGAGCACGACGTTGCCCTTGGCGTCCACCGCGTCCGTCGCGAGGTTCCGCGCGTACACGCTGGTCTCGACGTGCTGGTCGCGCAGCACCTTGCCGTCGCCGATGTCCTCGCCGATCGGCATCATGATGCCGCGGGTGGTGCCGCAGTCGACCTCGCGGACGATGACGTCCTGCGAGACGTCCACCAGACGACGGGTCAGGTAACCCGAGTCGGCGGTACGCAGCGCCGTGTCCGCCAGGCCCTTCCGGGCACCGTGCGTCGCGATGAAGTACTCCGCCACCGACAGGCCTTCACGGAAGTTGGCCTTGATCGGACGCGGGATGTACTCACCCTTCGGGTTCGACACCAGGCCACGCATGCCGGCCAGCGACCGGACCTGCGTCATGTTGCCCGCCGCACCCGACTTCACGATCATGGCGATCGGGTTGTCGTCCGGCAGCGCCGTCTCCATGATCTTGTGGACCTCTTCGGTGGCCTGCGTCCACACCTTGACGAGCTCGTTGTTGCGCTCGGTGTGCGACAGCTGACCACGCTGGTAGCGCTTCTCCACCTGGGAGGCCTTGCCCTCGTACTCGTCGAGGATGGCGGCCTTGCCCACCGGGGTGAGCACGTCCGAGATGGCGACGGTGACGCCCGAGCGGGTCGCCCAGTAGAACCCGGCGTCCTTCAGGCGGTCCAGGGTCTGCGCGACCTGGGTCATCGAGTACCGCTCGGCGAGGTCGTTCACGATCGCGGCCTGACGCTTCTTCGGCATCGGCTCGTTGATGAACGGGTAGTCCGCCGGCAGCAGCTCGTTGAACAGCACGCGGCCCAGGGTCGTCTCGGCCAGCCAGGTCTTGCCCGGCTCCCAGCCCTTTTCCGCGAGCCGCGCCTCGTCGGCCTTCGCCGGCTGACGGTCCGCGACGCGGATCTTGATCGGGGCGTGCAGGCCCAGCGCCTTGCGGTCGAAGGCCATGATGGCCTCGGCCGGCGAGGAGTACGCGCCGCCCGCGCCTTCGGCCTTCTCGTTGAGGCGGGTCAGGTGGAACAGGCCCGTCACCATGTCCAGTCGCGGCATGGCGAGCGGACGGCCCGACGCCGGCGACAGGATGTTGTTCGCCGACAGCATCAGGATCCGGGCCTCGGCCTGCGCCTCGGCCGACAGCGGCAGGTGCACCGCCATCTGGTCACCGTCGAAGTCCGCGTTGAACGCCTCGCAGACCAGCGGGTGCAGCTGGATGGCCTTGCCCTCGACCAGCTGCGGCTCGAAGGCCTGGATGCCGAGGCGGTGCAGCGTCGGCGCGCGGTTCAGCATCACCGGGTGGCCGGTGATGACCTCTTCCAGCACGTCCCACACCTGCGGCCGCGAGCGCTCCACCATCCGCTTGGCGGACTTGATGTTCTGCGCGTGGTTCAGGTCGACCAGCCGCTTCATGACGAACGGCTTGAACAGCTCGAGCGCCATGTCCTTCGGCAGGCCGCACTGGTGCAGCTTCAGCTGCGGGCCGACGATGATGACCGAACGGCCCGAGTAGTCGACGCGCTTGCCGAGCAGGTTCTGGCGGAACCGGCCCTGCTTGCCCTTGAGGAGGTCGGACAGCGACTTCAGCGGCCGGTTGCCCGGGCCGGTGACCGGACGCCCGCGGCGGCCGTTGTCGAACAGCGCGTCGACGGCCTCCTGCAGCATCCGCTTCTCGTTGTTGACGATGATCTCGGGCGCGCCGAGGTCGATCAGCCGCTTGAGGCGGTTGTTCCGGTTGATCACCCGGCGGTACAGGTCGTTCAGGTCGGAGGTCGCGAAGCGGCCACCGTCCAGCTGCACCATCGGGCGCAGGTCCGGCGGGATGACCGGGACGGCGTCGAGCACCATGCCGCGCGGGTCGTTGCCGGTGGCCTGGAACGCCGCGACGACCTTGAGCCGCTTCAGCGCGCGGAGCTTCTTCTGCCCCTTGCCGTTGCGGATCGTGTCGCGCAGGTTGTCGGCCTCGGCCGCGACGTCGAACTCGGTGGCCAGCTTCTGGATGGCCTCCGCGCCCATGCCGCCGGTGAAGTACTCGCCGTAGCGGTCGACGAGCTCGCGGTAGAGCAGCTCGTCGGCGATCAGCTGACGGGTGTCGAGCTTCGTGAAGGTCGTCCAGACCTCCTCGAGGCGGTCCAGCTCGCGACCGGCGCGGTCACGCAGCTGGCGCATCTCGCGCTCGCCGCCTTCCTTGACCTTGCGGCGGACGTCGGACTTGGCGCCCTCCGCCTCCAGCTCGGCCAGGTCGGCTTCCAGCTTCTGCGCGCGGGTCTCGATGTCCGCGTCACGCTTGGTCTCGAGGTTCTTGCGCTCGACGCCGATCTCGTTCTCGAGGGTCGGCAGGTCGTTGTGGCGCAGCTCCGTGTTCACGCCCGTGATGACGTAAGCAGCGAAGTAGATGATCTTTTCGAGGTCCTTCGGCGCCAGGTCCAGCAGGTAGCCCAGGCGGGACGGAACACCCTTGAAGTACCAGATGTGGGTGACCGGGGCGGCCAGCTCGATGTGGCCCATCCGCTCACGGCGCACCTTGGCGCGGGTCACCTCGACGCCGCAGCGCTCACAGATGATGCCCTTGAAGCGGACGCGCTTGTACTTGCCGCAGTAGCACTCCCAGTCCCGGGTCGGGCCGAAGATCTTCTCGCAGAAGAGGCCGTCCTTCTCGGGCTTGAGCGTGCGGTAGTTGATGGTCTCCGGCTTCTTCACCTCACCGAAGGACCACTGGCGGATGTCGTCAGCGGTGGCAAGGCCGATGCGGAGCTCATCGAAGAAATTGACGTCCAGCACGTCTTTGCATCCCCTTGGGGTTGATTCGACTAGAGGGGTTGGCGGGCGAGTGAGGAGGGCCTGCGGGAGGCCGGCCCTCCTCACTCAGCTCGCGATCAGTGCACGACGTCGTCCACCGAGGGCGACTCGTTGCGGGACAGGTTGATGCCGAGGTTCGCGGCAGCGCGCTCGAGGTCCTCGTCGTCGGAATCGCGCATCTCGATGGAGGAGCCGTCGCTGGAGAGCACCTCGACGTTGAGGCACAGCGACTGGAGCTCCTTGAGGAGCACCTTGAACGACTCCGGGATGCCCGGCTCGGGGATGTTCTCCCCCTTGACGATGGCCTCGTACACCTTGACGCGGCCGACCACGTCGTCCGACTTGATCGTCAGCAGCTCCTGCAGCGTGTAGGCAGCGCCGTACGCCTGCATCGCCCAGCACTCCATCTCACCGAAGCGCTGGCCACCGAACTGCGCCTTACCACCCAGCGGCTGCTGCGTGATCATCGAGTACGGGCCGGTGGAGCGAGCGTGGATCTTGTCGTCGACCAGGTGGTGGAGCTTCAGGATGTACATGTAGCCGACCGCGACCGGGTACGGGTACGGCTCGCCGGAGCGGCCGTCCAGCAGGGTCGCCTTGCCGTTCTCCTTGACCATGCGCTCGCCGTCGCGGTTGGGCTTGGTCGCCCCGAGCAGCCCGGTGAGCTCCTCTTCCTTCGCGCCGTCGAACACCGGGGTCGCGGTGTTCGTGCCGGGCGCGACGTCGTAGAGCTCCTCGTTGAGGTTCTTCGCCCAGTCCGGCTCGCCCTCGATCGTCCAGCCCTGCGAGGCCAGCCAGCCCAGGTGCAGCTCGAGGATCTGGCCGATGTTCATCCGTCGCGGCACACCGTGCGTGTTCAGGATGATGTCGACCGGAGTGCCGTCCTCCATGAACGGCATGTCCTCGACCGGCAGGATCTTGCCGATGACGCCCTTGTTGCCGTGGCGGCCGGCGAGCTTGTCGCCCGGCTGGATCTTGCGCTTCTGGGCCACGTAGACGCGGACCAGCTCGTTGACGCCCGGGGGCAGCTCGTCGTCGTCCTCGCGCGAGAACACGCGGATGCCGATGACCTTGCCGGTCTCGCCGTGCGGCACCTTCAGCGAGGTGTCGCGGACTTCGCGGGCCTTCTCACCGAAGATCGCGCGGAGCAGGCGCTCTTCCGGCGTCAGCTCGGTCTCGCCCTTCGGCGTGACCTTGCCGACCAGGATGTCGCCGTCGCGGACCTCGGCACCGATCCGGATGATGCCGCGCTCGTCGAGGTCGGCGAGCACCTCCTCGGAGACGTTCGGGATGTCCCGGGTGATCTCCTCGGCGCCCAGCTTGGTGTCGCGGGCGTCGATCTCGTGCTCCTCGATGTGGATCGACGTCAAGACGTCGTCCTGCACCAGGCGCTCGGAGAGGATGATCGCGTCCTCGTAGTTGTGGCCCTCCCACGGCATGACCGCGACGAGCAGGTTCTTGCCGAGCGCCATCTCACCGTTCTCGGTGGACGGGCCGTCGGCGATGACCTGACCCTGCTCGACCCGGTCGCCCTCGTTGACGATCGGGCGGTGGTTGAAGCAGGTGCCGTGGTTCGAGCGGCGGAACTTGTACAGTCCGTAGCTCTTCCGCGTGCCGTCGTCGTGCATGATCGTGATCAGGTCCGCCGAGAGCTCCTCGACGACACCGGACTGCTCGGCGACGAGCACGTCACCGGCGTCGACCGCGGCACGCAGCTCCACCCCGGTGCCGACGTACGGCGCCTGGTTGCGGAGCAGCGGCACGGCCTGGCGCTGCATGTTCGCACCCATCAGGGCGCGGTTCGCGTCGTCGTGCTCGAGGAACGGGATCATCGCCGTCGCGACCGAGACCATCTGCCGCGGCGAGACGTCCATGTAGTCGATGTCGAGCGGGTCGATCAGCTCGACCTCGCCGCCCTTGCGGCGGGCCATGACCCGGTCTTCGACGTAGGTGCCGTCTTCGGTGATCGGTGCGTTGGCCTGGGCCTTGACGTACCGGTCCTCTTCGTCCGCGGTCAGGTAGTCGACCTGGTCGGTGACCCGGCCCTCGACGACCTTGCGGTACGGCGTCTCGATGAAGCCGAACGGGTTGACCCGCGCGTAGGAGCAGAGCGAGCCGATCAGGCCGATGTTCGGGCCTTCCGGCGTCTCGATCGGGCACATCCGGCCGTAGTGCGACGGGTGGACGTCCCGGACCTCCATGCCGGCGCGCTCACGGGACAGACCACCCGGGCCGAGGGCCGACAGACGACGCTTGTGCGTCAGGCCCGACAGCGGGTTGTTCTGGTCCATGAACTGCGACAGCTGCGAGGTGCCGAAGAACTCCTTGATCGCCGCGCCGATCGGGCGGATGTTGATCAGGGTCTGCGGGGTGATCGCCTCGACGTCCTGCGTGGTCATGCGCTCACGCACGACTCGCTCGGTGCGCGACAGGCCGACCCGGATCTGGTTCTGGATCAGCTCGCCGACGGTGCGCAGGCGGCGGTTGCCGAAGTGGTCGATGTCGTCCGTCTCGACCGGGATCTCGGTGCCGTTCTGCGCATCGAGCTTGTCCTCGCCGGCGTGCAGCCGGACCAGGTACTCGATGGTCGTGACGATGTCCTCTTCGGTCAGCGTCCCGGTGTCGTAGGGCGTCGACAGGCCGAGCTTCTTGTTGACCTTGTACCGGCCGACCTTCGCCAGGTCGTAGCGCTTCGCCTTGAAGAACAGGTTCTCCAGCAGGGTCTGCGCGCTCTCCTTCGTGGGCGGCTCGCCCGGGCGCAGCTTGCGGTAGATGTCGAGCAGCGCCTCGTCGGTGCCGGCCGTGTGGTCCTTCTCGAGGGTCGCCAGCAGCGTCTCCGAGAAGGAGAAGCGCTCGCGGATCGCCTCGGTGGTCCAGCCCAGGGCCTTCAGCAGCACGGTGACCGGCTGGCGGCGCTTGCGGTCGATCCGGACGCCGACGGTGTCGCGCTTGTCGACGTCGAACTCGAGCCACGCGCCGCGGCTCGGGATCACGCGGACGCTGAAGACGTCCTTGTCGGTCGTCTTGTCGACGTCCTTCGAGTAGTAGACGCCCGGCGAGCGGACCAGCTGGGACACGACGACACGCTCGGTGCCGTTGATGATGAACGTGCCCTTGTCGGTCATGACCGGGAAGTCGCCCAGGAAGACCGTCTGGCTCTTGATCTCGCCCGTGTTGTTGTTGACGAACTCGGCCGTGACGAACAGCGGCGCGGCGTACGTCATGTCCTTGTCCTTGCACTCCTCGATCGAGGCCTTGACCTCGTCGAAGCGCGGGGCGGAGAAGGACAGGGACATCGAACCGGAGAAGTCTTCGATCGGGGAGATCTCGTTCAGGACCTCTTCCAGGCCGCCGACCGGGTTTTCTTCACCTTCTTCGACACGGCGTTCGAACCACGCTTCGTCCCCGGTGAACCACTGGAACGACTGGATCTGGACGTCGAGCAGGTTGGGGGTGTTGAGCGGTTCGCGAATCTTTGCGAAGGAAACCCGCTTGGGCGCGCCGGGGATTCCCGTGGACTCCGAGCGAGATTCAGCCGAGGTGGTCGCAGCAGTGGCCTGGTTCGCGGGAGAGACTGCCAAGATGCGTCCTTCCGGGGACAATGAGCGGTGACGGCCGCCATAGCAACAGCTATCAGCGACTGTCAAGGGTGCCGTGTGCCCACTATCCTAACTACCGGCTCCGGGCAGCCTGAAAGAGGGCAGCGCAAAGAGGCAGTCTAGCCCGAACGGCGCGGTCTGTCCAGGGGGCTCTCCCGATGGGGCCCAGCCTGCCTCGCGACGTCTTCAGGTATGCCTCCAGGCGAGCCGGTTGTCCCTCCCGCAAGGGCCGCCGGTTTCGCCGTTCGGGAGTAAGCGTGAACCCACCGGGCCCGAGAGTCAAGATGCCACACGGGGGTCCCGCCGGTTGGCGCAGCGTTGGAGAAGGTCAGCAGAGCGTGAGCGGCCGAATAGTCTTCCAGCTACTGGCTGGTAGCGCCAGTAAGAGGCGTTGGACCTGCGCCTTTTCCTCGTTTCGCACCCGCTCGCACCTGTGTTCCAGGCCACTTCGGACGGCACCGGTTCCGCCACCGGCGGCGTGTCGCGACGGTTTTCGGTAACCGGCCGGAGCCCTCTCGGGCGCCGCCACAGCTGCCCCACGCACCCCGCCCGCCTCAGCGGCTCGAAGGCATCCGGGGCGGCTCCCGGACCGGTTGCGGACGCGCCTCGCCGCCGCGCCCGCTCAGGACGCGGCGAGCCGGCCGGGGACGGGCTCACCGGCCGCGACCACGGACCCGCAGGCGCTAAGAGCGTCCCCGATCCGCTCCCCCGGCCGGCCGCACTCCCTCGTGTGGGCGACGCCGGCCACCGCAGCCCCCTCAGGACTCGGCGAGCCAGCCGGGAAGGGGCTCACAGGCCGCGCGCCAGCTCTCCGGGACCGTCGTGCCGTCCGCCGCGAGCACGCCGCCCACGATGGCGCCCACCGTGTCGACGTCCTCGGCCACCTGGGCCACCGTCCACAGGGCGTCGACGAAGCTGTCGCCGAAGCGGGCAGCGATCCACAGGGCCAGCGGGACCGTGTCGTGCGCGGCCAGCTCACGGCCCGCGCCCAGCTTGGCGGCGACCTCTCGCGCGTCGGAGAACTTCAGGGCCCACGTCAGCCCGTCGCGCACCCGGCCGGGCGGCACGAGCGGGATCACCCCGTCCAGCAGGTCCGCGCCGGCCAGCCCGGGTGACGCTGCCCGCAGCGCGGCCGCCGCCGCGACGGCCACCGCTCCCGCGACCCCGTCGAAGTGCGAGTGCGTGATCACCGCGGACAGCTCGGCCTGCCGCAGCGCCTGCGGCAGGTTGTCGCAGAACCACGCCCCCAGCGGCGCCACGCGCATCGCGCCGCCGTTGCCCCAGGAGCCCCGGCCGTTCCGCTCGGTGACCTCCTGCCACGACCGGCCGGCCTTGATCTGGTTCAGGCGCCACTCCGCCCCGGCGCCGTAGCCGCGGCCGGGGTCGAGGTGCTCGGCGAACGAGGCGGCGAGGACGCCCTGGTCGACGTGGCCGTGCCGCCGCAGGACGTCGACTACCGCGCAGGCCATTTCGGTGTCGTCGGTCCAGTTCCACGGCGCGGCCGGCAGCAGCCGGCCGGCGACGTCCGGGTGGTCTCCGGGCAGGAGGATCTGCGCGCCGAAGGCATCACCGACGGCAAGGCCGGCGAGGCTGGCGTACGCCTGTTCGAATCCCATCGGCCCAGCGTAGCCGCGGCACTACCGCCCGCTGCCCCTCACGGGCGCCCCGGCGTCGACGAGCGGCACCGCCCGTCGCCCGGCGGCACTACTTGGACGGGGACGCCGGCGGGGCCGAGGACGCCGGGGCCTGGGTGGCCGCCGGGACCTTGGGCGCGTTGTACGTGTCCATGTCCGTGATCTTCCACTTGTCGCCCTGGAGCTGGGCGTTCAGGTGGAGCTGGGCGGTACCCGCGGTCGTCTTCTTCGTGTCCGTGCGGGTCGAGGTCTGGTCGACGAAGACCATCACCTTCGCCAGGTCGCCGTTGAGCATGATCACCGCGGCGCGCGTCACCTTGCAGGTCACGACCATCTTCTGCGTCGGCGCGAGGCGCTTCACCTCGCCCATCAGCGAGTTGTACTTGTTCTTGACGTCGTCGTTGGCGAGCAGGTCGTTCGCCGCGTCCTCGGTCTTCTTGATGTTGTTGAAGTCGTAGGAGAACAGCGCCTCGGCCGCCTTCGACACGGCGTCCTTGACCTGCGCGGTCTTCGCGACGTCCAGCAGCGCGGTGTTGCTGGTCGCCTGCGACACGGCGACCTCTTCGGACTTGAACCAGTACGCCAGGCCGCCCAGGATCAGCGCGACGAGCACCAGCGCGCCGGCGACCACGTACGGCCGCTGCACCGTCGAGCCCGCGGGCTTCGCCGGCTCGTGGTCGGTGTCCGAAACCGGGACCTCGTCGAAGTCGGTCGGCTTCGCGATCCCCGTGTCGCGCTTCTTCCGCCGCGGGGCCGGGCGCGCCGGAGCGTCCTCGAGCTCGCCGGTCAGGGCGTCGGCCTTCGGCTCGTCGTCGGTGTCGACCGCCGCGAACACCGCCGTGTCCTCGGCGGACGGCGCGGTGTCCGCGTCGAGCTGCCCGTTCGAGGCCTCGAACGGCTCCGCGGGCTTGGCGGCCGGGCGCGGCACCGGTCGCGGCGCGGGCCGGGGCCGGGGCTTGCGCGGCTCGGCCGGCACCGCGGGGAGCTGACCGGTCCGCTCCGCGGCGGACTCGTCCGCCGCGGGCTTGCGCAGACCGGCCACACGGGGCCGGCGCGACGGCGGCGGAGTGCTGCTGCTGCGAGGCGGCTGGCGGCGGGAGGGGGGCACTACGAGCTCCTTCTGCGTGACGCTACTGGCCGGCCGCGACGAGCGGGACGCTGTCGATGCCGGACAGCTTCCAGTCTTCGCCCACGCGGGTCATCGACACCTCGAGGCGCAGCGGCTTCGCGCTGCTCTTGTCACCCTGGGTGACGGTCGTGGCGATGGCGGCGAGGAAGCTGGCCTTGCCTTCGTGGTCGTCCAGCTCCTCGACGGCGATGTCCTGGACGTCCGTGCTGACCTTCGTCTTGGCGTCGGCGAGCGCCTTGCGGAACGTCGGCGCCGACTGGTCGATCTGCTGCGACATCTTGTCGTCCGACACCGACTTCTGCCGGGCGAAGAAGCCGTCCAGGTCCGTGTAGTCGACCTCGGTGTAGGCCTTCAGCGCGTTGGTACCCGCTTTGACCACGGCCTCGCGCGAGGCCGCCAGGCCGGCGTTGTCGTCGTTCGCCGCCACCCACCACTGGACGCCGAAGATCGCCGCCGCGATCAGCGCGGCCAGGGCCAGCGCCGCGGCGCCGAGCACCAGGATCCGCGTGGACGACGGCTCCTTCGACGGCGTCTCGTCGGCCGCAGGGGCCGCTTCGGGCTCCTTCACCGCCACGTCGGCCGGCTCGTCCGAACTCATAGCACTCCAGGGTAGGTAACGGTCATCAAATCCACGTCAGGCGAGGCCGAGCAGTGAACCCAGGCTGTTCAGGCTGACGCCGGGGCTGCCGACGATGCCCGGGACGCCCCGGCTGTCCCGCTCCTCGGCCAGCTCCTCCGCGGGCCGGTTCGCGTTCGCCGACACGTCGCTCGCCGACGGCGCGACCGGCACCCCGCCGTACGGCGCGTTCTGCGCGCCCCGCACGTTGATCGGGCTGCCCTTCGGTTCGGCACAGTACGCGTCCTCCTTCGCCGCCTTCGGCGAAGTGTCGGCTCCGGTGCGGTACTGCGAGTACGGCAGGTACCCCTTGGTGCACGACGGCGGGTTGAAGAGGTTGAGCACCAGGCCGAGGTGCGCGGTGCCGTCGCCGGGCGCCACGCTGCTCGCCGCGCCGGCCAGCGCCGGGTAGGTGACCAGGCCCTGCTCGATGCCGTCGAGCCGGGTCACGGTCAGGTTCGCCGTGGTGAGCAGGTTCGCCGTCAGCGCGCCGAGGCCCGGGCCGGACTCCCGCAGCACCTGGCTGATCTGCGTCGCCACCTGCGGCGTGATGCCGATGAGCTTGCGCAGGTCGCCGTCGGAGTTCTTCAGGGTGCCGGTGAGCTCGTTGAGGCTCTTGCTGAACGACGCGAAGTTCTCGGCCTCGTCGTTCTGCGTGTCCAGCACCTTGCCGCCCTGGTCGAGCAGCTGGATCGTCTGCGGCAGGTACTCCTGCGCGGTCGTGGTGAAGCTGCGCGCGGTGTCCAGGAGCTTCTGCAGGTCGCCGCCGGTGCCGCGGAAGGCGTCGTAGGACTCGTCGACGACCGTGCGCAGCGAGTCGACCGGGACCGACGCGGCGAGCGTGTCGAGGTCGCCGATCAGCCGCTCGGTGCTGACCGGGGTGGTCGTCTTCGACGCCGGGATCACCGAGCCGGCCGCCAGGTACGGGCCCTTGTCGGCTTTCGGCTTGAGGTCGACGTACTGCTCGCCGACGGCCGACCGGTTGGCGACGACCGCGTCGAGGTCCGACGGCACCTGCGGCGCCGACGGGTCGATGTTCAGGTCGGCTTCGAGCCCGGTCGGGGTCAGCCGCATCTCGCCGACCCGGCCGATGTTGTAGCCGCGGTAGGTGACTTCGGCGTTGGTGAAGATGCCGCCCGACTCGTTGAGCTGCAGCTTCACCGTGTAGCCGCTGTTCCCGAACACGGTGCCGAGCCCGGCGAACCGGATCAGCGCGTAGACGATCGCGACGATGGAAATGACCGCGAAGGCGATCAACTGGATCTTCGTCCGGCGAACCAGCATCAGCCCGCACCTCCCGGCAGGAGCCCGAAGAGGTTGCCGAGCCCCGGCTTCGACTGCCCGGACTGCGGCTGGCCGCTCTCCCCGGGGATCGGCAGCGGCGGATTGCCCGACGCTCCCTCGGTGCCGCCGGTCAGCCCGGCCAGCGGCAGCTGCCCGGACAGGATGTTCTGGCGGCTGTTGCCCAAGTTCTCCACGACGGTCTTCAGGTTCAGGTCCACCTTCGCGAACAGGTTGAAGTAGTCGCCCTTGACGTCGTTGACGGCCTGGTCGCTGAACGGGAACGTCAGCAGGATCTGCAGGGCCTTCGGCAGGTCGTTGCCCGCCTCGCCGAGCTTCTGCAGCGTCGGCGTCAGCGCCTTCAGGTCGGCGACGAGGTCCTTCTGCGACCGGTTGACCGTGTCGGTGGCGACACCGGAGAGGTTGTCCAGCGCCTGCAGCATCGTGACCAGCTGGCCGCGCTGCTGCTCCAGCACGCCGAGGCCGGGGCCGAGGTTGTCGACCGCGCCGACGAGCTTGTCCTTCTGGCCGTTCAGGGTCGAGGACAGCCGGTTCAGCCCGTCGATGGCCCGGGTGATGTTGCGCGACTGCTGGTCGAGGTTCGTGACCAGCTGGTTCGCGTTGTCCAGCAGCGCCTTGATGTCCGGCTCGCGGCCGGACGTGGCGTTGTTGAGCTCCTTGGTGATGGTGTTGAGCTGGTCGACGCCACCACCGTTGAGCAGCAGCGACAGCGCGCCGAGCAGCTCTTCGACCTCGACGCTGCGGTTGGTACGGGCCAGCGGGATGGTCGCGTTGTCGGCGAGCTTGCCCTGGGCCTGGTCGTCACCGGGCGAGGCCAGCTCGACGTACTTCTCGCCGAGCAGGCTCGACTGCTTCACGTTGGCGATCGCGTTGGCCGGCAGCTTGATGTCGCCGTTGACCCGCAGCGTGACCAGCGCGTGCCAGCCGTCCTTGGTGAGCCCGACGTTCTCGACGCGGCCGATCGGCACCTCGTCGACCTTCACCCCGGCCTGCGGGGTCAGGTCGAGCACGTCCCGGAACTCGACGTTCACCGTGTACGGGTGGTCGCCGAGGTCGGCGCCACCGGGCAGCGGCAGGTCGTAGATGCCGTTGAACGCGCAGCCGGACAGCGTCAGCGCGGACACGGTCGCGAGTGCCCCGACGGACAGGAGCTTCCTCACTGGCCACCTCCGTAGAGCTGCCCGGCGATGGGCAGCGGCAGCGGCGGCAGCTGGCCCGCCTGGAGCGCCTGGACCGTCTGCGCCACGGACGGCAGCGGGATCACCTTGTCGACCACGCCGGCGATGCCCTCGCAGGCGCTGCCGAGCACGTCCGGAATGCCCTTGCCGGCCTGCTTGAGCAGGCGGCAGATCATCACCAGCGGCGGCTGGGTCAGCTCGTTGAGGTTCGGCCGGGCGTCGAGCGTGCCGGACGAGCCGTTGTACGTGTTGACCAGGTTGCTCAGGCCGACCGGCGCGACGTCGAGGATCTCGGCGAGCGAGCTGCGCTGGTCGACGAGCACCTTGGTGATGCCGGCCAGCTTGTCCACGTTGGACTTGAGCCGGTCGTGGTTCTGGTCGATGAACGCCTGCACCGAGGTGAGCGTGGTGCCCAGCTGCTGCACGGTCGCGGCCAGGTTGTCCTTTTCGGACGCCAGGTAGCCGCTGACGTCGGCGAGCTGGCTCTCGAAGCTGCGGACCTGCTTGTCGCTGTCGGCCAGCGTCTGCGAGAACTTGCCGAGGTTCTCCACGGTGGAGAACAGGTCGTCCTTGTTGCCCGACAGCGTCCCGGCCGCCTGGCCGAGCTTGGTGATCGTGTCGTGCAGGGCCTGGCCGTTGCCGTCGACGTTGGCCGCCGCGGTGTTCAGCAGGTTCGACAGCGACCCGTTCTTGTTGGCGCCGTTCGGGCCGAGGGTCTCGCTGACCCGGGCCAGGCTGGACGCCAGCTGGTCGACCTCGAGGGGCACCTCGGTGCGGTCGAGGCCGATGACCGCGCCGTCGGAGATCCGCGGGCCGCCGGTGTAGGCCGGGGCGAGCTGGACGTAGCGGTCCGACACCAGCGACGGCGCCACGATGAGCGCCTTGGCGTCGGCCGGGACGGCGACCGAGCGGTCGTACTCGAACTCGACCTTCACCTGGTTGCCCATGGGCTGGATCTTGGTGACCGTGCCCATGTCGACGCCGAGCATCCGCACGCTGTTGCCCTCGTACAGGCCGACAGCGCCGGCGAAGTACGCGGTCAGGTGGTTGCGGCCGGCGTCCTTGAGGGTCCACCAGATCCCGCCGGCGACGACGAGCGCGAGGACGATCGCGATGGTGAAGCCCCGGGTCAGGGCCTGGCCGAAGCGGGTGTCACTCATTTCGTGTAGCACCCCTCTTCGTTGATCGGGCCGAACGACGGCAGCACCAGGCCGCAGATGTAGTTGTCGAACCAGCGGCCGTTGCCGATGGTGTTGGTGAAGACGCGGATGAACGGCGCGAACTTCGCGATGCCCTGGGCCAGCGAGTCCTGGTTGCGCTGCAGCATCGACGTCAGCTGGTCCAGCGACGTGAGCACCGGGTCGAGCTGCTTGCCGTTGTCGTCGATCAGGCCCTGCAGCTGCGTCGCCAGCTCGCGGGAGCCGTTCAGCAGCGACGTGATCGCGTCTTCGCGCTTCGAGAGCTCGTCGAGCAGCTTGTTGCCGTCGGTGAGCAGCTTCTGCACCTCGGCGTCGCGGTCGACCAGCGTCTGCGACACCTCGCGGGTGTTGGCCAGCAGGTTCGACAGCTGCGTGTCGCGCGAGGCGATCGTGTCCGACAGCTTCGACAGCCCGGACAGCGCGCCCTTCACGTCTTCCGGCGTGTTCGCGAAGGTCTGCGAGATGGTGTCGAAGCTCTGCGCCAGCTGCTTGGTGTCGATGTTGTCGACGGTCTGCGAGAGCCCGCGGAACGCGTCGAGCACGTCGTAGGGGGCCATCGTGCGGTCCCGCGGGATCCCGGTGCCCGGGTTCAGCGAGCCCTCGCCCTGCGGGTCCAGCGACAGGTACTTCTGGCCCAGCAGCGTCTTGATCTTGATCGCGGCGCTGGTCCGGTCGCCCAGCCAGGCGTCCTTGACCTTGAACGACACCTTGACCGACGCGCCGTCGAGCTCGATGTCGCTGACCTTGCCGACCTTGACGCCGGCGATCCGGACGTCGTTGTCCTTCTGCAGCCCGGAGGCCTCGCTGAACTCGGCGGAGTACGTCGTGCCGCCGCCGATCACCGGCAGGTCGTCGGAGTTCAGCGCGGCGATGAAACCGAGGGCCAGTACGGCGATGCCGACCAGCGCGATCGGGACGGGGTTGCGCTTCTGGAAGGACTTCATCCCTTGCACCTCTCCCGGTTGAGAGGCACCAGCGGGATCGGCACGTCGTTGATCAGTGGGGGCAAGCTGACGCTCCCGGAGAACTCGCAGGCGTAGAAGTTGAACCAGGAGCCGTAGTCCGCGGTGCGGGTCAGCGTGCTCACCTTGGTCGGCAGGAACTGGATGAAGTGCTCCAGCTCCGGCTCGTTCTTGTTGAGCTGGTCCGTGAGGTTCCCGAGAGCGCTGATGTCGTTCTTCAGCGGCTCCCGGACGTCACCCAGCAGGCCGGACGTCGTCTCGGCCAGGTTGCCGAGGCTCTCGATCGCGTCGCCGATCGGCTTGCGGTCCGCGGCCAGCCCGGACACCAGCTGCTGCAGCTTGACGATCAGGTCGTTGAGCTGCGGGGTGTGCGCGTTGACCGTGTCGAGCACCGAGTTGAGGTTGTCGATGACCTGGCCGATCACCTGGTCCTTGTCGGCGATCGTGGTGGCCAGCGACGCCGTGTGCGACAGCAGGCTCTCCACGGTGCCGCCCTCGCCCTGCAGGACCTGGATGACCTCGTACGACAGCTTGTTGACGTCGTCCGGGTTGAGGGCGGTGAACAGCGGCTTGAAGCCGTTGAACAGCTCGGTCAGGTCCAGCGCCGGCGTCGTCCGCTGCAGCGGGATGGTGCCGCCGGGGCTGAGCGTCTTGCCGGAGGAGTCGTCGCCTTCGCCGAGCGAGACGTAGCGCTGGCCGACCAGGTTGCGGAACTTGATCTGCGCGGTCACCCCGGCCGGCAGCTGCCGGCCGGAGTCGACCTCGAACTCGACCTCGGCCTGGCGCTTGTCGACGATCTTGACGTCCTTGACCTGCCCGACGCGGACGCCGGCGATGCGGACGTCGTCGTTGGGCAGCAGCAGCGTCGCGTCGGTGAAGCGCGCCTTGTAGGCGTTGGTGCTGGTGGTGTTGATGTTGGCGATGCTGATCCCGAGGATCGTCGTGAACAGCACGGTGACGACCACGAAGATGCCGAGCTTGATCAGCGGCGCGAGCAGGCCCCTCACTTCACCGTCACCTCCGCCCCGCGGTAGAGCGGTCCGACGAGCAGCGAGCTCCAGCCCGGCACGTCGGCGGAGTTCATGCCCAGCTGCGGCCCGAGGAGGTCGGCCAGGAAGCCCTGCTCCGCCGGCGAGTACGCCAGGTCGCCGCCGCTACCGTTGCCGCCGGCCGCGTCGGCCTTGAACTTGGCCGGGTTGAGGCCCTCGCCGACGGTCTTCGGCGCGGTCTGGTGCTTCGTGCCGTCCTGGAAGGCGCCGTCCGGCGGCTCCGAGGGGAACGGGTTCGGCAGCTTGTCCGCGTCGTAGCACCGCGGGCCGCGCTTGTCGTCGAACCGCGGCTCTTCCTTGCCCGCTTGGTACGGCCCGCGCGGGACGATGATCTCGATCGTCGCGTGCAGGCCGGGCTGGTCGGTGCCCTTGCCCAGCGCCTGGTCGATCAGCGGGACGTTCTTGGCCATCTGGGAGATCACGCAGGGGTACTCCGGCGCGTACTTCGCCAGCAGCTCGGCCGTGGGCCGGGCGGTGTCGGCGAGGGAGATGATGTTGTCCTTGTTGTTCTGCAGGAACGTCTGCAGGTCCACCGAAGCCTGGGTCAGGCTGCCGTAGAGGTTCGACAGGTTCTGCTGCTGGTCGACCACGGTCCGGGTGGTCGTGCTCAGGTTGTCGAGGCTCTGCACCAGGTCGGGCGCGGCGTCCTTGAGGTGGTCGGAGAACTCCGCGAGCGCCTTCAGGTTGTGCTGCAGCTCCGGCTCGTGCGGGTTCAGCTCGCCGATGTAGGTGCCCAGCTGCGTGAGCGTGTCGCCGAGCTGGTCGCCGCGGCCCTGCAGGGCGGTCGAGATCGCGGTGAGCGTCGCCGACAGCTTCTGCGGCTGCACCGCCTGCAGCACCGGCATCAGGTGCTCGAACGCCTGGTCCAGCTCGACGGCGCTCGACGTGCGGTCCTGCGGGATCACGTCGCCGCTGGCCAGGGTCTTGGCCGACGGGTCCTTCGGGATCTCCAGCGAGACGAACCGCTCGCCGAAGAGCGTCTTCGGCAGGAACCGCGCCGAGACGTTCTCCGGGATCAGCTTCACCGACTCCGGGTTGAGCGCGAGCGTGAGCTCCGCCCCCTTGTCGGTGGCGACGATGTCCTGGACCGAGCCGACGATCAGCCCGCGCACCTTGACGTCGGACTGCTTGATCAGCTGGTTGCCGATCTTGTCGGCCTGCAGCTTGACCGTGACGACGGGCGTGAACGCCTTGTCGTAGAGCGCGATGGACAGCGCCACCCCGCCGACCATCACGGCGATGAGCAGCAGGCCGAGCAGCCTGCGTCGGAGCGTCCTCATCCCGCGATCCTTACCGTGACGTCGGTTCCCCAGATGGCGAACCCGATGAAGAAGTTCATGATCGACACCGTGACGATGGACAGGCGCACGGCCTTGCCGACGGCGACGCCGACACCGGCCGGGCCGCCCGTCGCCCGGTACCCGAAGTAGCAGTGCGACAGGATGATCAAGACGCTGAAGATCAGCACCTTGATGAACGAATAGAGCACGTCCTGCGGTGGTAAGAACAGGTCGAAGTAATGGTCGTAGGTGCCGGCCGACTGGTTGTAGATGTAGATGACGACCAGTCGTGACGCGAGGTACGAGCTCAGCAGGCCGATGATGTAGAGCGGGATGACCGCCACGAACCCGGCGATGATCCGCGTCGTCACCAGGTACGGCAGGCTCGGCACGCCCATGACTTCGAGCGCGTCGATCTCCTCGGAGATCCGCATCGCACCCAGCTGCGCCGTGAAGCCGGCGCCGACGGTGGCGCTCAGGGCGAGGCCGGCGACCAGCGGGGCGATCTCGCGCGTGTTGAAGAACGCCGTCAGGAAGCCGGTGAAGGCCGACGTCCCGATCGAGTTCAGCGCCGAGTAGCCCTGGAGGCCGACGAGGACACCGGTGAACAGCGTCAGGCCGACCATCACGCCGACCGTGCCGCCGATGACCGCGAGCGAGCCGGAACCGAAGCTCACCTCGGCGAGCAGCCGGAGGACTTCCTTCGTGTAGCGGCGCAGCGTCCGCGGCGTCCACAGCAGCGCACGGCCGTAGAACGACATCTGGTCGCCGAGCGTGTCCAGCGTCTGGAGGGGTCGGTTGGCGACGCGTTTCGCGCCCTGGAGGAACGTCATGGCGCTAGTCCAGCTTTCCGGGCACGATCTGCAGGTAGATCAGGGTGATCACGAAGTTCACGACGAACAGCATGAGGAACGTGATGACCACCGACTGGTTCACCGCGTCCCCGACGCCCTTCGGGCCGCCGGAGGGGTTGAGACCCCGGTAGGACGCGACGACGGCGGCGATGAACCCGAAGATCAGCGCCTTGAGCTCACCGACCCAGAGGTCGGGCAGCTGCGCGAGGGCGGAGAAGCTCGCCAGGTACGCACCCGGCGTCCCGCCCTGCAGCACGACGTTGAAGAAGTAGCCGCCCAGCACGCCGATGACGCTGACCATGCCGTTGAGCAGCAGCGCGACGAGCATCATCGCGAGGGTGCGCGGCACGATCAGCCGCTGCACCGCGGAGACGCCGAGCACCTCCATCGCGGCGATCTCTTCGCGGATGGTCCGCGCCCCGATGTCGGCGCAGACGGCGGAGCCGCCCGCACCCGCCACCAGCAGCGCGGTGACCAGTGGACTGGCCTGCTGCACGGTGGCGAGCACGGAGCCCGCGCCGGTGTAGGACTGCGCGCCCAGCTGACGGGCGAGCGAACCGAACTGCAGCGAGATGACCGCGCCGAACGGGATCGCCACGAGGGCCGTCGGCAGGATCGTCACGCTCGCGATGAACCACGACTGCTGGATGAACTCCCGCAGCTGGAACGGGCGCTGGAACAGGCCTCGGATGATGTCCAGGCCGAGAGCGAACAGGTTCCCGGTTTCGCGGAGCATGCCGATCCCGGGGATCTTCGCCTGTGTTGCGGGAGAACTCACCGGCCACCTGGCCCGTTGTTCGGCGGCGGTGGCATCCGGCGTGCGCCCGGTCTCGGCGGCTGGCCGCCGGGGATCCGCGCGACCTGGTCGGCGGGCAGCTGGCCGTGGTGCTGGTTCGGGACGCCGTCACCCTGCCGGGCGCCCGCCGGGACCTGCTGCTGTTGCTGCTGCTGGGCGTGGGCGACCTGCCGCGGGCTGACGCCGTAGTGGCGCTGCTCTTCCGGGCTCAGCGAGGCGATGATGCTCTGCTGGGCGGCGTCCGGCAGCCGGTGCATGATCTCCATGACGCGGTCCTTGCGGCGGACCCCGCCCATCCGGGTCGGCACGCCCGGCGTCGTCTGCATCTGCGGCGGCACCCCGGTGACGTCCTCGACCCCGCCCGCGTGGTGCCCGGCGTCGAACATCGCCTGCTCGGCGGCCATCTGGGCGGAGTCCTTCTCCTCGGACATGCCGATCGGGCCCTGCATCTTGCCGTTGAGGAACTGCTTGACGACCGGCTCCTCGCTGGTCAGCAGCACCTCGCGCGGGCCGAACATGACCAGTTCCTTGCGGAAGAGCATGCCCAGGTTGTCCGGCACCGTGCGGGCCAGGTTGATGTTGTGCGTGACGATCAGGAACGTCGCGTCGATCTGCGCGTTGACGTCGAGGAACAGCTGCGAGATGTAGGTGGTGCGGACCGGGTCGAGGCCCGAGTCCGGCTCGTCGACCAGGATGATCTCCGGGTCCAGCACCAGGGCGCGGGCGAGGCCGGCGCGCTTGCGCATACCGCCGGAGATCTCGCCCGGCAGCTTCTTGTCGGCGCCGTTCAGACCGGTCATGTCGAGCTTCTCGAGGACGATCCGGCGGATTTCCGTCTCGGACTTCTTCGTGTGCTCGCGCAGCGGGAAGGCGACGTTGTCGTAGAGGTTCATCGAGCCGAACAGCGCGCCGTCCTGGAAGAGGACGCCGAAGAGCTTCCGGATCTCGTACAGCTTGTGCTCGGAGCAGGTGACGATGTCCACCCCGTTGATCACACAGCGGCCGCGGTCGGGCTTGAGCAGGCCGATCATCGACTTGAGGAACACCGACTTGCCGGTTCCGGACGGACCGAGCATCGCCGACACTTCGCCCGGAGGCAGCGTCAGCGTGACGTCCCGCCAGATGGCCTGCTTACCGAAGGACTTGGTCAGACCTTCGATGACCACCTCGGCACCCATCGCACCTCCAGGAGCTGTTCCGCGTCTTTGCGCCCGCTGCCACACCCTGTCGGCGGGTGCGGGCTGTGGCACCCCGAGAACCCGCGTCAACCAGGTGCAACGAGCTGAGTGCGAACAGGTTACTCACCAGTTTTCTTTTCTGGCCAGCCCTGGTTCCTTCGTCACCCCGCCGTGATCGGCAACGGGAGGCACGGTAGTCCATTCGGGGCAACGACGCAGATCTTCGAAGCCCCGAACCTGCGATTTAGGGACCCGGGGCTATTCGGACACCACTCCTAGGGGGTCCGGGTGACCAGGCAAAACGGAAGGGGCGGGCATCCGTGTGGATGCCCGCCCCTTCTCGAGGTGGTGCTGCGGCGCTTGCGCGCCGGGAATCACTTGATGGAGATCTTGGCGCCCGCGGCCTCGAGCTTCTCCTTGGCGGCCTCGGCGGCCTCCTTGTCGACCTTCTCCAGGAGGGCCTTGGGAGCGGCCTCGACCAGCTCCTTGGCCTCCTTCAGGCCCAGACCGGAGACGACCTCGCGGACGACCTTGATGACCTGGATCTTCTTGTCGCCGGCGCCCTCGAGGATGACGTCGAACTCGTCCTGCTCCTCGACCGGGGCGGCAGCGGCGGCGGCGGGGCCGGCGGCGACGGCGACCGGAGCGGCGGCGGTGACGTCGAAGACCTCTTCGAACTCCTTCACGAACTCGGACAGCTCGAGGAGGGTCAGCTCCTTGAAGGCGTCGATCAGCTCGGCGGTGCTCAGCTTCGCCATGATGGCTTCCTCTCAGAAAAACGAACTAGACGTTCGGGGTGGGGGGTGGTTCAGCTCTCGGCGGGTGCTTCGGCTGCTTCGGTACCGGCGGCGTTGCGCTGCTTCTCCTCCAGCGCGGCAGCCAGGCGGGCGACCTGGGACGCCGGCGCCTGGAACAGCGCGGCGGCCTGGGACAGCTTCGCCTTGAACGCGCCCGCCGCCTTGGCGAGCAGGACCTCACGGCTGTCGAGATCGGCGATCCGGTTGATCTCGTCCACGGACAGCGCTTTGCCGTCCATGTAGCCGCCCTTGATCACAAGCGCGTTGTTGTCCTTCGCGAAGTCGCGAAGCGCCTTGGCGGCGTCGACAGCCTCACCCTCGACGAAGGCGATGGCGGTCGCGCCGACGAACAGGTCCTCGAGCCCCGTCACGCCCGCGTCTTCGGCGGCACGCTTGACGAGGGTGTTCTTCGCGACCCGGTACTTGGCACTGGTGCCGAGAGCGCGGCGCAGCTGGGACAGCTGGGACACGGAGAGGCCGGTGTACTGGGTAACGACGGTGGCCGAGCTGGTGCGGAAGCTCTCCGCGATCTCGGCGACGGCCGCCACCTTGTCGGGCTTCGCCATGGTCGCCTCCTCTCTTGGCTAGTGTTTCCACTGGCACCGAGGGGCCCCCGAAACGACGAAACGCCCTCGCGCAACAGGCGCGGGGCGTTGTACGGCACACGATGGCGCCGAGCCTCGTTCCTCCTGCGCGGGCCGCCCCGGCGAGTGCGGGACCTTCGTTCCCCTTGCGGGGAAAACCAGCGGTCTTCGGTAGAACCATCGAGAAGAATACCTTGTCAAGCCGACAAGCCTTCTCCCACCCCCACCTTGGCGGCGGCGTGGGGCATCATGGTCACGTGGCGGAGCAGCGCGATGACGGAAAGCCGGGCTCGGAAATCGAACCGGCGGGCTCTTCGACGCCCGCTTCGCCGCCGCCGCCGGTGGATCCGGCGCAGCTGGAGCAGTTCAGGCAGTTCCAGCAGTTCCAGGACTACTTGAAGTTCACGCAGTCCCAGCAGGGCAACCAGCCGGCGCCCCCACCGGACGCCGGAATGGTCCAAGCGCCGCCTTCACAGCCGGCCACGCAGAACGCCGGTGCCGGGCAGCCGCCGGTCATTCCGCCGGGCTACGAGCTGGTCCCGACCGAGCGCCGCCGTGCGCCTCGCTGGCTGAGCTGGCTGGGCAAGAAGGTGATCGCGTGGGTGCTGGCGATCGTGATCCTCGGCCTGGCGGGAACGTGGCTGTACAACCACTTCTTCCCGAACGACGCCGGCAAGACCTCGGCCCAGCTGGCCCAAGAAGGCGGCGGGAAGTACCACACGAACCACGTGTTCTCGACGAACCCGTACGAGGCGGTGCGGTTCGTGTACCACAACATCGCTCAAGGGCGGGTCGCCGACGCCTGCGGCCGTTTCCAGAACGAGGGGCAGCGCGACATCCAGACCCAGTTCGCGCAGGACATCGCGCAGACGTTCCGGCAGAACACCGCCGAAACCGACTGCAAGAAGGCCGTCGAGTTCCTCGCCACCCAGGTGACGAACAAGAACGACTACGCGGAATCCCTGCCGTCGAGCGTCTCGGACCCGCTGCCCGGTGACACCGTGACGATCGATTCCTGCACCTTCGCCATCAGCGGCGGCCCGGCATTGGGCGTCTTCACGGTTTCGAAGGTAGAGAAGGGCCAGTGGCTCATCACCGGCCACGCCATCGGACCGGCGAAGTGCAGCGGAGTACCCACCACCACCTCGCCGACCGGCTGAGCCGGCTCCGGTGCCCGCTGACTCAGCGGGGTTGCGGGGCAGTCAAGAACGTCACGAGCGCCTCGGAGAAGGCCGGCGACATCACCGCCGTCATGTGGTCGCCTGGGATGCGGACCAGCCTCGCCCCCGCGATCGCCGCCGCCAGGCGCTCCGGCTCGGCCGCCAGGGGGTCCTGATCTCCCGCCAGCACCAGCGTCGGCACGCCGATCGACGACAGGTCCAGGTGGCCCTCCTGCGATGCCAGCGCCACCGCTGCCAGCGCCTGGCGGTCGCCGCCGGTGGCGTCGGCCAGCAGCCTGAACGGCACTCCGGACGGCGGGACCGTCGACGGGTCCTCCGCCAGCAACGCCGAAGCGATCTCCGCCGGCTTCACCACGCGCAGGTCGACGCCGCCGAAGTCGACGATGCCCGACCCCACTCCGCCCGTTGCCAGGCAGCGGATGCGCTTGTCCACCGCCGTCGCCGCCAAAGCGATGATCGCGCCCATCGAGTAGCCGACCAGGGACACCTCGTCCAGGCCGAGCTCGTCGAGCAGCGCCGAAATGTCGCGGGCCATGCTGTCGCCCGTGTAGCGGCACTCGTCGTGGGGCTTCTCCGAACGGCCGTGGCCGCGGGCGTCCAGGGAGATCACCGTCAGGCCGGCCGCGCGCAGTGCCGCGACCACGCCCGTCGAGATCCAGTTCGCGTTCGTGTCGGCCGCGAAGCCGTGTTGGAGCAGCACCGGGTGGTGGGCGGCGGCGCCCTCCCACACGGTGTAGTTCAACCGGAGGCCGTCGAACGACGCGAAAGTCGGCATGACCTCCATGAGACACGAAGAAAGGGCGCCCCCGCAGCAAGCGGGGACGCCCTTTCTGGTGATGTCCGACTCAGACGTTCGCGTCCTCGGAAAGGAGGTTGCGGGTCCGCAGCGGGTCGACCGGGATGCCCGGGCCCATCGTCGTGGTGAAGGTGACCTTCTTCAGGTAGCGGCCCTTCGCCGAGGACGGCTTGGCGCGGAGGATCTCGTCCAGCGCGGCGGCGTAGTTCTCGACCAGCTTCTCCGTGTCGAAGGAAGCCTTGCCGATCACCAGGTGCAGGTTGGCCTGCTTGTCGACGCGGAAGTTGATCTTACCGCCCTTGATGTCCTTCACGGCCTTCTCGACCGCGGGGGTCACCGTGCCGGTCTTCGGGTTCGGCATCAGGCCACGCGGGCCGAGGATGCGGGCGATGCGGCCCACCTTGGCCATCTGGTCCGGCGTCGCGATCGCGGCGTCGAAGTCGAGCCAGCCACCCTGGATGCGCTCGATCAGCTCGTCGGTGCCGACCGCGTCCGCGCCGGCGGCTTCGGCCTCGGCGGCCTTGTCGCCGACGGCGAAGACGATGACGCGGGCGGTCTTACCGGTGCCGTGCGGCAGGTTCACGGTGCCGCGGACCATCTGGTCGGCCTTGCGCGGGTCCACACCGAGACGCATCGCGACCTCGACGGTCGCGTCCATCTTCGTCTTGGAGGTTTCCTTCGCCAGCTTCGCGGCGTCGAGAGGCGCGTACAGCCGCGCCTTGTCGATCAGCTCCGCAGCCTGGCGGTATGCCTTGCTGTGCTTGGTCATGCTTCTGTCCTTAACTTCTCAAAACGGATCAGTGTGGTGACGAGCCGCACCGGGCTCTCCCACGTACTGCTGGTGCTGCAGACGTCAGGCGTCGACGACCGTGATGCCCATGGAGCGGGCGGTGCCGGCGATGATCTTCGCCGCCTGGTCGATGTCGTGCGCGTTGAGGTCGGTCTCCTTGGTCTTGGCGATCTCGCGGACCTGGTCCCAGGTGACCTTGGCGACCTTGGTCTTGTGCGGCTCGCCGGAGCCCTTCTCGACACCAGCGGCCTTGAGCAGCAGGCGCGCGGCCGGCGGCGTCTTCAGCTTGAAGTCGAACGACCGGTCCTCGTACACGGAGATCTCGACCGGGACGACGTCCCCACGCTGCGACTCGGTCGCGGCGTTGTAGGCCTTGCAGAACTCCATGATGTTGACGCCGTGCTGACCCAGAGCCGGGCCGACCGGCGGAGCGGGGTTGGCCGCACCCGCCTTGATCTGCAGCTTGATGATCGCCGCAAGCTTCTTCTTCTTGGGTGGCATTTCTTTTCCTGTCCTGTACTACGTTCCCCGCGTACCTGCCGTGGACGTGGGGACTGCGGCCGCGCGGCGGCCGTCAGATCTTGGAGACCTGGTTGAACGACAGCTCGACCGGGGTCTCCCGGCCGAAGATCGACACCAGGACCTTCAGCTTCTGCCCGTCGACGTTGACCTCGGAGATCGTCGCCGGCAGCGTGGCGAACGGGCCGTCCATGACCGTGACCGACTCGCCGATTTCGAAGTCGACCTCGACGGCCGGGCCGCCGAGCGGGGCCGCGGTCGCGGTGGACTCGCCCTTGCCGCCCTTCGCCGGGGCTTCGCTCTCGACCTTCGGGGCGAGGAACTTCAGCACCTCGTCCACGGTCAGCGGCGACGGCCGCGAGGTGGCGCCGACGAACCCGGTCACGCCCGGCGTGTTGCGCACGGCGCTCCACGAGGCGTCGTTCAGGTCCATCCGGACCAGGATGTAGCCGGGCAGCACCTTGCGCTGCACCTGCTTGCGCTGGCCGTTCTTGATCTCGGTGACCTCTTCGGTCGGGACCTCGATCTGGAAGATGTAGTCCTCGACGTCCAGGGTCGTGGTCCGGGTCTCGAGGTTGGTCTTCACCTTGTTCTCGTACCCGGCGTAGGAGTGCACGACGTACCACTCGCCGGGCGCGGCGAGCAGCTCGGAACGCAGCTTCGCGACCGGGTCCTCGTCGTCCGCCTCGGGCTCGGCTTCGTCAGCGGCGGCCTCGGCCACGTCGTCGGTGCTTTCCGCAGCGCCATCAACGTCGGAAGCGGCTTCGTCGACCTCGTCGGACACCTCGACGGGCTCGAGGTGCGCGGACTCCTCGTCACCGAGTGCCGCGTGCACCTGCTCGTCGGAAAGCTCGGTCAGGTCGTGACCGGCTGATGTGCCGTTTTCGGAGGTCACGTTCCGTCCTCTCAGTTGATCATTGCCGGGGTCAGGCCGGGACCTGAGCCCCATCGGCGCGCGCCGAGGCGCGTCAGCCGAAGATCTTGCCGATGCCCCACTTGAATGCCAGATCGAGCACGCTGACAAGGGCCACCATGAACACCACGAAGGCCAGCACGACCGCGGTGTAGGTGACCATCTGCTTGCGGTTCGGCCAGATGACCTTGCGCAGCTCCGCCCACACCTCGCGGATGAAGCGGACCAGCCGCGCGAACACCGACGCCTTCTTCGGCTTCTGGTCCCGCTTGGGAGTCGGAGCGCCCTTCGCGTCGGAGGCGGACTTCTCCCCCGACTTCCCGGCCGGCCGGGTCTTGTCGTCCGCACGTGCCGCGGACTTGCCCGCCGGGCGAGCGGTCGCACGTCGCTCACGCCTGGCAGCGGCTGTGACGGGACGGGACGGGCTCTCGGGCTTCTGCCCGGTGCCGTCCTGCTCCTGCTCGCCGCCGCTGGCGTCGCTGTCGCTCACGACCACTCCTCTGCTCCACCAGTTCCGTTACGCAGGGGTGACAGGACTTGAACCTGCAACCTGCGGTTTTGGAGACCGCTGCTCTGCCAATTGAGCTACACCCCTGTGGAGCCCCGATCGCTCGGAGCCCCCGAGGACGCATTCCATCATCCCCACCATCCAGGCGGGGATGACCGTAGTGCGTTCCAAGTCCCGAAGTCTACGGCAACCCTCACGAGAGCCCGCAACCGCGCCCCCCGATCGACCGCCGTACCCCGGCCGGCCAGCGGAAAACTCCCCGCCGACCACCCGATCATGCCAGGATGTCCGCCATGACGAGCATCCCGGGCCTCCCAACCGGTCCGCCACGGCCGTCCGTCGGGAACCGGTGAGCGGGATGCGGCTCGGGCTGGCGCTCCCGCAGTACGGCTCCCTCGCCGATCCCGCCGCCGTCGCGCGCTTCGCGACCGCTGCGGAGGACCTCGGCTTCGGCTCGCTGTGGGTCGGCGACCGCATCCTGACGCCGCTCGAGCCGTCCGATCTGTACCCGGGCGGCGGAACGCCGGAGCACCCGTACCCCCGGGAGTTCGAGACCTTCGCGGACCCGTTCACGACCCTCGCGACCGCGGCCGCGGTGACCCGCACGGCCCGCCTGGGGATGAGCGCGCTGACCGGCCCGGTCTATTCCCCGGTGCTGCTCGCCAGGGCCCTGACCTCGCTCGACCTCGCCAGCGGCGGCCGGCTGGACGTCGGCCTCGGGCTCGGCTGGCTGCGCGAGGAGTACTTCGCGACCGGCGTGCCGTGGGAGCACCGCGGCAAGCGGCTGGACGCGGTGCTCGACGCGCTCGACGCGATCTGGACCGGCGACCCGGTGGCACACGAGGGCCCGCAGTGGCGGATCGCGCCGTCGACGGTCGGCCTGCGCCCGGCGCAGGACCCGCGGCCGCCGGTGCTGCTCGGCGGGTTTTCGCCGCCGGCACTGGCCCGCGTCGGACGGCGCGCGGACGGCTGGCTGGCCGGCTGGATGCCGAAGCAGTACCTGAACGGCCTGTGGTCGGTCGCGCTCGAAGCGGCGGAGAAGGCCGGGCGCGACCCCGGCACCCTGCGTCGCGTGCTGCGGATCAACCCGCGCGCGGGTACCGGGGTCGAGACGGTCGCGGACGTGGCGCCGTGCCTGGACGTGGCCCGCGACGAGGGCATCACCGAGGTGCTCGTCGACCTGCACTACGTCGCGAAGGACGTCGACCACGCCCTGGAACTGGCCGCCGAACTGGTCTGACGCGGTCAGCTCTCGCTGTCGGCGAGGGTGGCGAGCGCCTGCGCCTTCGCGGCGTACTTCCAGTTCGCGAGGTCGCGGATCGTCTTGATCTTCAGCTCGGCCAGCAGTTCGTCGTGCTTCGGCGTGAGTCCCTCCAACGCCGACGGCGGGGCGTCGAGCAGCTCCTTGATCGACTTGTCCTCGTATGCCTTGTCGACGAGCTTGTTCAGGTTCAGGCCCATGGCGCTTCCTGCCTTTCTCGGTTCGACTCGCGGAACGCGGCCCACCCTCGCCGCGATCCCCGTCCACCGCAACACCCGGTCCCCCACACAGGGTCGCCCACCCAAAGTCGGTTTGTTCTAGTACAGTTAGAACTATGCTCGTACGGATCGACCCGGCTTCGACCGTCCCACTGTTCGAACAGGTGGCGGCGTCGCTGCGGCGCGCCCTCGCGGACGGCAGCCCCGCGCCCGGCGAACAGCTGCCGCCCGCCCGCGAACTGGCGGCGTCGCTGGAAATCAACGTCCACACGGTGCTGCGGGCGTACGCGGCACTTCGCGACGAAGGCCTCATCGACCTGCGGCGACGCCGGGGCGCCGTCGTGATCGGCGGAGCTTCGGCCCGGGCCCGCCTGACCGAATTGGCCGGCGAACTGGCCGGCGAGGCCAAGCGCGCGGGTATCGGCTTCGAGGAGCTCACCGGAATCCTGAAGGAGAAGTACTCATGACCAAGCTGATCCGGGTCCTGACCGCGACGGCCGTGCTGCCGGGCGCGGTGCTGGTCACCGCCGGGCTCCTCGCGAGCGCCTGGGCCGACCGGCTGCCCGACCCCATCGCGACGCACTGGAACGGCGCACCGGACGGCTCCACCCCGGCCGCGGTGTTCGTCACCGTGTGCCTGGCGCTCGGCGCGGTCGCGACGGCGATCCTCGCGGCGACGGCCGTCGCCGCGCTGCGCCGCGGGCGGCCGGTGCCACGCGTGACCGTCGGTGTCGGCGCCGGGTTCGCCGCACTGGCGCCGGCCACCCTGCTTTCGGTGCTCGTGCCCAACCTGGACGTGCCGGACTGGCACGCGGCGCGCGGCGGCTCCGTCGTCCTGCTGTTCCTGGCGGGCGCGACCGCGCTCGGGGTCGTGGCGGCGTTCGTCGGCGGCCTGCCGGCCCCGCCCGTCGAAGACAGCCCCGACCGCCCGAGCGTCGGGCTCCGGCCGGGGCAGCGCGCCTACTGGTCGGGCCGGGCGGCGAACCCGGCGATGCTCTGGGCGCTCGCGCTGGTCCCGGTCGCGATCGCCTTGCTGCCCGCCGGGCTCTCCTGGCCGATGGCCGTCTGGATCGCGCTGGTCGGCACGTTCGTCACGGCGATGACGTACCGCCTGAAGGCGACGGTGGACGCCAAGGGCGTGACGATCCGCTTCGGCCTCCTGGGCTTCCCGTGGCGGCACATCGGGCTGAACGGCATCCGCGAAGCCACCGCGCGCGAGCTGACGACGTTCGGTGACGGCGGCCTCGGCCTGCGCTTCAACCCGGTGACCGGCACGACCGCGTACAAGGTGCGCGGCGGCCCGGCCATGGCGCTGGCCCTCGAAAGCGGCCGGACGGTGCTGGTCAGCGTGGACGACCCGGTGACCGGCGCGGGCTTGGTGAACGACCTCCTCGCGCTGCGAACCACCCGGATTGACTAGGTTCCCGCCAGTCCTGGTTCGGTAGAAACGAAGGTGTGGCGAAGAACAGCGGGGGCGGCTGCCTCGTCGTGGTGGTCGTGGTCGGGCTTCTGGCGTTCGGGTACTACAAGTGGGACCACGGTTCGTCGTCCGCACCGCCGGCGGGCGCGGCCACCGGGGACGGCACCGGTCGCTACGTCGCTCTCGGTGACTCCTACACGGCCTCGCCGCGCACCGGGAAGAACGTCGGGACTCCGCCTGGCTGCGACCGGTCCGACGACAACTACCCCCGCCTCGTCTCGGCGGACCTGAAGCCGGCCGAGTTCGACGACGTCAGCTGCAGCGGTGCGACGACCGCCAACTTGACTGGGGCGCAGAAGACGGGGAACGGTTCCAACCCTCCGCAGTTGGACGCCGTGACCGCGAAGACGACGTTGGTCACCCTCGGTATCGGGGGCAACGACATCGGGTTCTTGTCGCTCGCTTCGTCCTGTGCGACGGCGCATCGGTCCGCGTCTCCGTGCAAGGACCGGATGACCGCTGGGGGGCACGATCAGCTGGCTGAGCGGATCGATGCCACTGCGCCGAAGGTGGGAGCCGTGCTGGATCGGATCCACAAGCAGGCTCCGAAGGCGAAGGTCGTCGTTGTCGGGTATCCGTCCGTGCTTCCCGATGGGGATGGGTGCTGGCCTGTGCTGCCTCTCGGGGCTGGGGATGTCGCTTACTTCCGCGGGGCGCTGGGGAAGTTGAACAAGATGCTTGAGGACCAGGCTGATGCGCATTCGGCCGGGTATGCCGATACCGCTACGCCGGGTAAGGGGCATGACCTCTGTACTGCTTCGGATACTCGGTGGGTGGAGGGGGTTCTTCCTACCTTGCACTCCACTCCGCTTCACCCCAATGCTCGGGGGGAGCAGGGGATGGCTGATGCCGTTTTGGGTGTTCTGAAGCTGTTCTAGGCCGTTTTGACTGGCCGGCACCCCGAAGCCCGATTGTGACTACGACCGGCGTCACCGCGTCAAGGCGGGAAAGATGCCTTGACCCGGTGGCGTCGGCCGTGTTCTGGCTTCGGATCGGGGTGCGGGGGGCGGTCTGGGTTCTCGGTGCCCCTGCTTTCGATGCCGTCTTGCGTTCTAGATGCGGACCAGGGCCTGGGGCTTGCCCAGTACCGTCTTGTCGTCGAACTTGACCACGAGGTCGATGCGTGCGACGCCCTCGTCGTTGACGGTGGCGACCTTGCCGGTGATCTCGACCAGTGCGCCTTCCGACGTGTTGGGGACCACTACCGGGCGGGTGAAGCGGGCGCTGAAGTCGATTAGACGGCCGGGGTCGCCCAGCCAGTCCGTCACCACCCGGCCTGCTACCGCCATCGTGAGCATGCCGTGCGCGATCACGTCGGGGAGGCCTACCTCCTTGGCGAACGTCTCGTTCCAGTGGATCGGGTTGAAGTCCAGGGCCGCGCCCGCGTAGCGGACCAGCTGGTCGCGGGTGATGCGGACCTCGAGGGCGGGCAGTTCGTCTCCGGCGTTCACGCGTCCTCCCCCCGCACCACAAGCTGCGCCTTCGTGGTGGCGATGTGCGCGCCGTCGCCGTCGGTGATCTCGGCGCGCAAGTTGATGAAGTCGTTGCCGGCCCGGGCCATGATCCGGTCGATGTGCGTGGTCAGCAGCAGGGTGTCGCCGGCGTGGGCCGGGCGGCTGTACGTGAACTGCTGGTCGCCGTGGACCATGCGCGAGTAGTCCAGACCCAGCTCGGGGTCGGTGACGATCGAGTTGATCGACGCCAGGTTGATGATCGTGAGGAACGTCGGGGGCGCGATCACGTCCGGGTAGCCGGCCGCCTTCGCGGCTTCGGGGTCCCGGTAGAGCGGGTTCGCGTCGCCGATCGCGTCGGCGAACTCCCGGATCTTCTCCCGGCTCACTTCGTAGCTGGTCTGCGGCGGGTAAACCCGTCCGGTGAACGACTCGTCCAAGGGCACCCCGAGAGGCTACCGGGCCGCCGACAGCAAGAAGCCGCCCTGGTCACCCAGGGCGGCTTCTCGAAAGCTGGTGCGAACGCGCTACGCGGTCAGCGGGTTTCCTTGTGCGTCCGGTGCGTACCGCAGTTCGGGCAGAACTTCTTCATCTCCAGGCGATCCGGGTTGTTGCGCCGGTTCTTCTTGGTGATGTAGTTGCGGTGCTTGCACTCTTCGCACGCCAGCGTGATCTTGGGTCGCACGTCGGTGGCAGCCACAGCGTTTCCTTCTCTCTCAGGTCCCGGGGCGAGCCCCAGTCGTTACCGCGTAGCGGTGGCCGGACTTGAACCGGCGACACAGCGATTATGAGCCGCTTGCTCTGCCAGCTGAGCTACACCGCCCTACATGACCCAAGCCGCGACACGCAGGCGTGACGCGGCTGAGGTCGTGAGCCCCTTTACGGAATCGAACCGTAGACCTTCTCCTTACCATGGAGACGCTCTGCCGACTGAGCTAAAGGGGCCTGGCCTCTCGCGAGGACTTCGAAAGATTACCAACCCCCGTCACCCAGCCGTGCAACCGGGGTCCTCAAAAAGCAAAACCTCAGGTCAGCAGGGTCAGCACGGTCTCGGAGTGCCGCCCCGGCGACCGCGCCGTGCGGGCCTGCAGCCACGCCTCCAAGCGGTCCTCCGGCAGCGGGCGCGAGATCAGGTACCCCTGGGCGACGTCACAGCCCATCGCCTCGAGCTGGTCGCGTGCCACGTCTTCCTCGACGCCCTCGGCGACCACCGTCAGCCCGAGCGAGTGCCCCAGCTCGACGATCGAGCGCACCACCGCGAGGTCGCCGAGATCGGTGCCCATGCCGAGGACGAAGCTCTTGTCGATCTTGACCTGGTCGACCGGCAGCTGCCGCAGGTACGCCAGCGACGAGTAACCGGTGCCGAAGTCGTCCACGGCGAGCGTGATGCCCAGCGAGTGCAGCTCGCGCAGGATCGGCAGCGCCTTCTGCGGGTCCGACATCACGCCGGACTCGGTCAGCTCGAACGTCAGCAGCTCCGGCGGGATGCCGACGCGCTCCAGCTCGCGGGCCACCTTGTTCGGGAAGTCCTCGTCGGCCAGGTTGCGCACCGACAGGTTGACCGCCACCGAGATCCGCAGGCCCTCGTCGAGCCACTTGCGGCAGCGCTTCAGGGCCTCCCCGAGCACGAACGACGTCAGCACGCCGATCAGGCCGGCCGCCTCGATGGCCGGGACGAACTCGTCCGGGCCGAGCCTGCCGAACTCCGGGTGCACCCAGCGGACCAGCGCCTCGACGCCCGCCACCTGCCGGTTCGGCAGGGTGATCTTCGGCTGGTAGTGCACGCTGACCTGGCCGTCTTCGAGGGACTGCCGGAACTGCGTGACCATCTGGAAGCGGCGCAGGAAGATCTGGCCCATGCTCGGTACGTACCCGCGGACCTCTTCGCCGCCCTTGGTGGCGCGAACAGCCACATCGGCGCGCTGGAGCAGGCCTTCGATGTCGACGACGTCGCCGGACTCCTCGGGCGTCGTCGTCGCGTAGCCGATCATCGCGTTGGCCTCGACCGAAAGCCGGTCCACCGGGTAGGGCGCGGAAAGCTCCTCGCGCAGCCGTTCCGCCGCGGCGTGGGCGTCCTCGGGCGGGCAGCCGACGAGCAGTGCCGCGAACGACGCGCCTTCCAGGCGGGCGAGTGGGACGTCGGGGCCGAGCGCGTCGCGGATGCGGCGGCCGGCGGCGATCACCATCCGGTCGGCCCAGGCGTAGCCCAGCGCGTCGCTGACGGTCGAGAAGACGTCGAGGTCGATGCGCAGCACCACGGCGTTCGCGAAGTCCCGCAACGGTTCCTTCGCGACCTGCCGGAAGCCCGGCCGGTTGAGGTGCCCGGTGAGCGGGTCGTGGTAGGCGTCGTGGCGCAGGGTCGCGAGCAGCCGCCGGTTGTCCAGCGACGTCGCGAGGTGGCTGGCCATCGTGCCGAGCAGCTGGACGTCGTACTTGCCGAAGCCGCGCCAGCGGGACAGCCGGTCATGTGCTTCGACGACGCCCAGCAGCTGGTTCGCGCTGCGCAGCGGGACGACGAGCGCCTCCTGCGCGCCGCGGTCGAGCAGCGCGGCACGGACGTCGGGGTTGGCCTCGGTGATCCGGAAGTGCCGGACGTGCGCGCCGGGCAGGCGCAGCAGCGGGTCGTCGGCGCCCGGGTCGGCGGCGGGCAGGTCGTCGCCCGCGACGACCACGCGCATGGTGTCCTTCGGCTCCAGCCGCAGCCGCAGCACGACGCGGCCGGCGGCGAGCTGGTCCTTGATGCGCTCGGCGATCGTGGCCCACTCGCGGACGTCGACACCGCCGACGAGCTCGTCGGCCCGGCTGGCCGGGCGCGCCGCCGCCTGCTGGCCCGAGCGGGCCACCATCAGGCTGACGTCGGAGAGCGCCTCCATGTCCCGCTGCTCGCGCAGCAGGTCGGAGTAGGCCCAGTACAGCGCGGTCAAGCCGAGGAACACGGCGAGCACCAGCGGCCACGCCTTGGGCGTGTTGGAGATGACGAGGTAGCCGGACAGGCCGACGGACGCGTTGACGAACCCGACGACCAGGATCCGCGCGGTGAGCCGGACCGCGGTGCTGACCCGCATCCGGCGGCGCAGCACGCGGACTGCGGCCAGCGCGAGCAGCGTGCTGACGAGCGGCGCGGTCAGCGTGCCGGCGAGCGCGGCGACCCACGGGATCTCGCTGCCCGATCCGGCGCCGACGGCGACCTTCACCAGCCCGGCGACCGCGAAGGCACCGGTGATCTCGAGCAGGAACGCGCCCGCGTTGTAGAGGACGCGGCCGGCGACCTTGCGCGCGAGCAGCGTGCCGATGCCGGCGACCAGGTGCGCGGCCAGCACGACTTCGAAGGGCGCGACGAAGAACCCGATGACGAGCGGGATCTCGGTGAAGGAGATGGTCCACGAGATGCCGCTGCGGACGTCGACGTTGATGCCGAGCTGCTCGGCGAGCAGGAACGCGACCGCGAGCACCGGCCCGATCCACAGCAGCCGGCTGTCCCAGTGGAACGGCAGCCAGGACCCGACGGCGAACGCGGCGACGAGCCCGATGCTCAGGACGGCGAAGGTGTACGCGCGGAAGCGGCGCTCGTCGGTGCGGGCTTCGGCGGATACGGGTGGTGTCCCGGAAGCGGCTCCCGGCCCGGGCTGCGCCTGTGCGACGGCGTCGCCGTGGGCGTTGGTGTCCGGCATCCGACCTTCCCTCCCGGCTTGTCCACCGGTGCTGATCCGTGACTTCGGGTGTGGACAAGGGCCATACCGTACCCCGTAGGGCGTACCCGCGTCCCTTTCGAGACAGTAGGAGATCACCCCAGGGTTAACAATGCCTCGATGGCGCTGACCTGCGTGGACCAAGGGGTGAAAGTTTTGGATTCGGAACCAGGGGTGGTTCCTTGCGCACGCCAATCCGGGTAGCGCTTCAATGTGCCCATGCACAGCGACGTGATTGCCACCGAACACGCGGCCCGGCTCGCGGCGGTGGATCCCCTGCTCCCCGGTTCTTCCCCCTTCGAAGCGGCCGAAAGCGCCGTGGTGCTGGAGGTGGCGACGCCCGACTCGGCCGCGTCCGGCCTCGCCTCGCGCATCCAGGTCGACCAGGACGCCCCCAACGCGCCGTGGCGGGCGCTGACCGAGCACCGCCTCGACCTCCAGCTCGCCGGCCCGCAGCCCGCGGCCGTCCTCGACGCCCTCCTCACCCGATGGGATGAACATCTGCGCGCGGTCGCCGAGCGTGGCGACACCGAGACCGCGGCGGTGGTGCCGCGCGCCAGCCGTGACGGCGCCGGCGCGCGGGAGTTGCTGCACCACGGGTTCGCCCCGCTGCGGGTGGTCGCGGTCCGCCCGTCCGAGCGGATGGTCCCGGCGACGCCGCTCGGCACCCCCGGCGTCAAGATCCGCCGCGGCGAGCCCGGCGACCTCGAGACCGCCGTCGCGCTCGGCATGGAGCTGCACTCCTACGACGCGCAGTACGGCACGGTGAACTGGCGCGAGGGCGTCGAGGACATCCTGTCCAAGGACCTGGCCGAGAAGCTGAACCGGCCGGAGCCCGCGGTGTGGATCGCGGAGCTGTACGGCCGCCCGCTCGGCATGGTGAACGTCCAGCACCCGAGCGAGACCGGCTGGATCAGCGACCGCGTCGCCGCGGACCGCGTCGGCTACCTGTCTTCGCTGGCCGTCGCGAAGGAGGCGCGGTCGTCCGGTGTCGGTACCGCGCTGGCCACCCACGCCCACCACGTCCTCGACGAGGAGGGTGCCGACGTCGTCCTGCTGCACCACGCCGCGGCGAACCCGCTGTCGACGCCGTTCTGGTACGCGCAGGGGTACCGCCCGCTGTGGACGTACTGGCAGCGTCGACCGGCCGTTCGGTGAACGACTGGCGGATTACCCCTGGTCGTCAGTCCTTATAGGCTGGCTCCCGGAGCAGTGAGGGGAGCCGGACGTGACCGATCAGCGGGATTCCGCGCCGAGAGCACCCGAGGGCGTCGACACCGAGAAGCCGTCCGCGGCCCGGATCTACGACTGGTACCTGGGCGGCACGCAGAACTGGGCCGTGGACCGCGAGTTCGGCAGGCGCATGGAGCAGCAGTGGCCGCTGGTGCGCCCCGGGTCGAAGCAGAACCGCGAGTTCATGAACCGCGCGGTGCGGGCGGCGCTGCGGGCCGGGATCCGGCAGTTCGTCGACCTCGGCTCCGGGGTCCCGACGGCCGGGAACGTGCACGAGGTCGTCGAGGCCGAGCTGCCCGAGGACCACGACGCGAAGGTCGTGTACGTCGACTACGAGCCGGTCGCGGTCGCGCACGCGACGCTGATCCTCGAAGAGGAGGCGGCGACGGACTGGGCGGGCATCGTCCAGGCCGACATGCGGGACGCGAAGGCCGTGCTGCGCGCCGAAGAGACGACGCGGCTCATCGACTTCTCGAAGCCCGTCTGCCTGATGATGATGGCGGTGCTGCACTTCGTCGGCCCGGACGACGACCCGATCGGCCTCCTGAAGGCCTACCGGGACAAGCTCGCGCCCGGGAGCTGGCTGGCGATCTCGCAGATGAGCGAGGGCGACGGGACCGGCGAGACCCTGGCCGGGCTGCGCTGGTTCGTCGAGCAGTACCGGAAGACGAGCAACCCGGTCTGGCTGCGCGACCGCGAGGAGATCGAGCCGCTGTTCGGCGACTGGCCGCTGCTCGAGCCGGGCATCGTGCACCTGCCGGACTGGCGGCCCGACCGGAAGCTGAACGCGCTGGAGGCGGAAGCCCGCCCGTACGCGTGGTGCGGCATCGCGGAAAGGCCCGGTGGATGAGCGAAAAAGCGCCGATCGCCCCGGCCGGGGTGGACACCGACAAGCCGTCCGCGGCCCGCGTCTACGACTGGTACCTGGGCGGCGACCACCACTGGGCGGTCGACCGCGAGTTCGGCAGGCGCGTCGAGAAGGTGTGGCCGCTGATCCGGCCGATCTCGCGGCAGAACCGGGCGTTCATGAACCGGGTGGTCTCGGCGGCGATGGACGCCGGGGTCCGCCAGTTCGTCGACCTCGGCTCCGGCGTGCCGACCGCGGGCAACGTGCACGAGATCGTCCGCGACCGGCTGCCTGCCGGCGAACGCGCGTCGGTCGTCTACGTCGACTACGAGCCGGTCGCGGCCGCGCATTCGCGGCTGATCCTGGAGAAGGAAGGCGCGACGGACTGGGCCGGCCTGGTGGAGAAGGACATCCGCCGGCCCGCCGCGATCTTCGCGGACGACGTGACGACGTCGTTGATCGACTGGTCGCGGCCGGTGTGCCTGCTGATGATCACGGTGATGCACTTCGTCGGGCCTTCGGACGATCCCGAGGGCCTGATGGCGACGTACCGGTCGAAGCTCGCACCGGGCAGCTGGCTGGCGTTGACGCACGGCACCTGCCGCGACGACGCCCCGCCGGCGCGTGCCGCGGAGGTGAAACGATTCATCGACGCCTACCGCGACACGTCGAACCCCGCGTGGCTGCGCTCGGCCGAGGAACTGCTCCCCTGGTTCGGCGGCTGGCCGTTGCTCCCGCCGGGGATGACATCGTTGCCGGACTGGCGTCCCGACGAGCCGCCGAACGCGATCGAAACGGAGACGCGGCCCTTCGCCTGGTGCGCCGTCGCGCGTCGGCCAAGCCTCTGACCTGCATATTTGCTGATCGCTGTGGGCGAACGCACTCTCGGAAACAAACACACCCATCGGAGAGTTGAGCTAGGCAGACTCAACTACCCGAGGAGTGCACATGTCCGACACCCGCCTCCTGCCCGTGCTCCCGCTCGATGACGACGTCGTGCTGCCGGGCATGGTCGTCCCGCTCGACCTCACCGACACCGAGACGCGGGCCGCGGTGGAGTCCGCCCAGGCCAACACCCCCAGCCAAGCGTCCTTCCCCGGCATCCGGTCGACCGGCGGCAGCAAGGCCGAGGTCTTGATCGTCCCGCGCGTCCACGGCGAATACGCCGAGTTCGGCACCGTCGCGACGGTCGAGCGCATCGGCCGCGTGCCCGGTGGCAAGGCCGCCGTCCTGCTGCGCGGCACCGCTCGCGCGCTCGTCGGCCGGATGGCCGACGGCCCCGGCGCCGCCCGCTGGGTGCACGCCGAGGACGCCACCGAGACCACGGACGACCGGACCGCGCAGCTCGCGGCCGAGTACAAGGCCGTCGTCATCTCGATCCTCCAGCAGCGCGGCGGCTGGCAGCTGATCGACGCCGTCCAGCAGGTCGAAGACGGCTCCGCGATCGCCGACCTGTCCGGCAACGCGCCGTACCTCGACACCGACCAGAAGGTCGAGTTGCTGACCACGCTCGACGTCAGCGCGCGCCTGGAGAAGGCGCTCGAGTGGAGCAAGGAGCACCTGGCCGAGCTCGAGGTCACCGACACGATCCGCAAGGACGTCGCCGAGGGCATGGAGAAGCAGCAGAAGGAGTTCCTGCTGCGCCGCCAGCTCGAGGCCATCCGCAAGGAGCTGGGTGAGCTCGACGGCACCGCGCAGGACGACGACTACCGCGCCCGCGTCGAAGGCGCCGAGCTGCCCGACGCCGTGAAGAAGGCCGCGCTGGCCGAGGTGGACAAGCTGGACCGCACGTCCGAGCAGTCCCCCGAGGGCGGCTGGATCCGCACCTGGCTGGACACCGTCCTGGAGCTGCCCTGGAACGAGCGCACCGAGGACATCTACGACATCGCCGCCGCGCGTGCGGTGCTCGACGCCGACCACGCGGGCCTGGACGACGTCAAGGAACGCATCATCGAGTACTTGGCCGTGCGCAAGCGTCGCGCGGAATCGGGTCTCGGCCCGGTCGGCGGACGTCGGTCCGGCGCGGTGCTCGCCCTCGCGGGCCCTCCCGGAGTCGGCAAGACGTCGCTGGGTGAGTCCGTCGCGAAGGCCATGGGACGCAAGTTCGTCCGCGTCGCCCTCGGCGGCATCCGCGACGAGGCGGAGATCCGCGGCCACCGCCGCACCTACGTCGGCGCGCTGCCCGGCCGGATCGTCCGCGCCATCAAGGAAGCCGGCTCGATGAACCCGGTCGTGCTGCTCGACGAGATCGACAAGGTCGGCGCCGACTACCGCGGCGACCCGACCGCGGCGCTGCTCGAAGTGCTGGACCCGGAGCAGAACCACACGTTCCGCGACCACTACCTCGAGGTCGAGCTGGACCTGTCCGACGTCGTGTTCCTGGCGACGGCCAACGCGCTCGAGACCATCCCCGGCCCGCTGCTGGACCGCATGGAGCTCGTCACGCTGGACGGCTACACCGAGCACGAGAAGGTCACCATCGCCCGCGACCACCTGCTCCCCCGGGAGCTGGAGCGCGCCGGCCTGAGCACGGACGACGTCGCGCTGACCGACGCCGCGTTCAGCCGGATCGCCGCCGAGTACACCCGCGAGGCGGGCGTGCGCGACGCGAACCGCACGATCGCGAAGGTGCTGCGGAAGATCGCGACGAAGGTGGCGCTCGACCAGGCCACCCTGCCGCTCACGATCGACGATGCCGACCTTCCGGACTACCTCGGCCGGCCGCGTCACCTGCCGGAGTCGTCGCTGCCCGCGTCGACCCAGCGGACCGCGACCCCGGGTGTGGCGACGGGCCTGGCGGTCACGGGTGCCGGCGGTGACGTCCTCTACATCGAGGCGTCGCTGGCGGACCAGGAGTCCGGCGCGTCCGGGCTGCAGCTGACCGGCCAGCTCGGCGACGTGATGAAGGAGTCCGTCCAGATCGCGCTGTCCTACCTGCGGTCGCACGGCGCGGAGCTGGAACTTCCGGTCGGTGACCTGAAGAACCGCGGCATCCACGTCCACGTCCCCGCGGGCGCGGTGCCCAAGGACGGCCCGTCGGCCGGCGTCACGATGACGACGGCGCTGGCGTCGCTGCTCTCGGGCCGCGTGGTCAAGGCGGACGTCGCGATGACCGGCGAGGTGTCCCTGACCGGACGCGTCCTCCCGATCGGCGGCGTGAAGCAGAAGCTGCTGGCGGCCCACCGGGCCGGGATGAAGACGGTGATCATCCCGCAGCGCAACGAGCCGGACCTCGACGACGTCCCGGCCGAGGTGCTGTCCCAGCTGGACGTCCACGCGGTGGCGAACGTCCGCGAGGTCCTCGACCTCGCCCTGACCCCGGCTTCGACGCCGGTTTCCCAGGCGGCGTAACCCCGAACGCCGCCACCTGAACGGCCGGTTTCCCTCTCCCCCAGGGAAACCGGCCGTTTCTTATGTCCGGACGGGGGCGGTCGACTCGCGCTCGACGAGGGAGACGTCGATCGTCACCGGGCGCTTCGGGCGCTCGCCCTTCTCGATCGAGTCCATCAGGATCGAGACCGCCGTCGACGCCTTGCGGGCGATGTCCTGCGCGACCGTCGTCAGCTTCGGCGTCACGTAGTTGCAGAGGTCGAGGTCGTCGAAGCCGACCACCGAGACGTCCTCCGGCACGCGCGCACCTGCCTCGGTCAGGCCGTGGACGATGCCGACCGCGAGGATGTCCGCCGTCGCGAACACCGCGGTCAAGCCCCGATCCCACAGGGTCAGGCCCAGTGCCCGGCCCTCCGCGTACGTCGTGTTGACCGTCTCGACCAGGTCCGGCCGTGAGAAGCCGGCGTCCGCGAACGCCTGGCAGAAGCCCTCGAAGCGTTCGTGGACCACGCCGACGCCGCTGAACGCCGGGCCGGCGAACAGGATCCGGCGGTGGCCGAGGTCCAGGAGGTGCCGGGCCGCGAGCCGGGCGCCGGCGAAGTCGTCGGAACGCGTTCCCGTTGTGAGGCGGTTCGCCGAGTAGCTGTCGATCGCGACGACGTGGACCGCGCCGATGGTCTTCTTGGTCAGCTTGCCGACCTCCTCGTCGAGGAACCCCAGCAGGATCGCGCCGTCGAGGCTCCACGAGCGCAGCGCCTCGGCGACCTCGTCCGGGTGGGCGACGCCGCGCAGCAGCAGGTGGTAGCCGTACTTGCGCAGCTCGCGCTCGATCAGGCCGACGATCGCCATGGTGTGCGGGCTGATCATCAGGCTGTCCTCGTCGGCGGCCGGCACCAGCAGGCCGACGAGCCGGGACGCCTTGGTCGCGAGGCTGCGGGCTGACGCGCTCGGGACGTAACCCAGCTCGTCCGCGATGCGCTGGACCTTTTCGATGGTCCCGGGTGAGACCCGCGCGCGGTTGCCGTTCATCACGTTCGACACGGTCATCATGCTCACGCCCGCCTGCTCGGCGACCTCCCGCAGCGTGACGCGCACCCTCGGACTCCTCTCGCTCACCCGGGCCCCAAGGTTACGGGACCGGCCGTTGACAACCGGCCGGGGACGACATTACCGTCTATCGAGGTATAGCGCTAAACCTAATCCCTGCGGACGCCGGTCCGCACCCTTCGCCGCGCTCCGGAAACCGTTGAGCCAGAACGGGAGTCCCGTGACCACAGACCTCTCGACCAGCCCGCTGACCGCACCCGCCGAACAGGCGGCGCCGTGGTGGCGCGGTGCGGTCATCTACCAGATCTACCCGCGCAGTTTCGCCGACGGCAACGGCGACGGCACCGGCGATCTCGCCGGCGTCCGCGCCCGCCTGCCCCACCTCAAACGCCTCGGCGTGGACGCCCTCTGGTTCACGCCCTGGTACTCCTCGCCGCTGGCCGACGGCGGTTACGACGTCGCCGACTACCGCGTCATCGACCCGGCTTTCGGCACCCTCGAAGAAGCCGAGCAGCTGATCGCCGAAGCCGCCGGGCTGGGCATCAAGACCATTGTGGACATCGTCCCCAACCACGTCTCGGACCAGCACGAGTGGTTCCGAGCCGCGCTCGCTGCCGGGCCGGGATCGCCCGAGCGGCAACGGTTCTGGTTCCGCCCGGGCCGTGGCGAACACGGCGAGCTGCCGCCGACAGACTGGGAGTCCAGCTTCTCCGGCGGCACCTGGACCCGCGTCACCGAGCCGGACGGCACACCCGGCGAGTGGTACCTGCACCTGTTCGCGCCCGAGCAGCCGGACCTGAACTGGAACCACCCGGACGTCCGCGCCGAGCACGAGCGGGTACTGCGGTTCTGGTTCGACCGGGGCGTCGCGGGCATCCGCATCGACTCCGCGACCATGCCGGTCAAGGACCCTTCGCTACCCACCGAGGTGACGCCGGACGCGCACCCGTTCGTCGACCGCGACGAGATCCACGACATCTACCGAGCCTGGCGGGCCGTCGCCGACTCCTACGCCGAGCCGCGCGTGCTGGTCGGCGAGGTCTGGCTGGCCGACCCGCACCGCTTCGCCCGCTACCTGCGGCCGGACGAGATGCACACGGCGTTCAACTTCGACTTCATGATGCGCCCGTGGGACGCCGGCGAGCTGCGCACCGCCATCGTGTCCACTTTGGACGCCCACGGCCCGGTCGGCGCGCCGCCGACGTGGGTGCTGTCCAACCACGACGTCACCCGCGCGGCCACCCGCTACGGCCGTGAGGACAGCTCGTTCGGCTTCGTCGCACGCGCTTTCGGCATCCCCACGGACCTCGCGAAGGCCCAGCGTCGCGCCCGCGCGGCCGCACTGCTGTCGGCGGCCCTGCCCGGCTCGCTGTACGTCTACCAGGGTGACGAGCTGGGCCTGCCCGAAGTCGAGGACCTGCCGCTGGACGTGCTGCAGGACCCGATGCACTTCCGCTCCGGCGGCACCGACCCCGGCCGCGACGGCTGCCGCGTCCCGCTGCCCTGGACGTCCGACGCGGACAGCGCGTTCGGGTTCGGTGCCGGAACACCGTGGCTGCCCCAGCCGGCGAACTGGGGCGACTACTCGGTCGAGCGGCAGGACGGCGATCCGCGGTCGATGCTGACGCTCTACCGCACCATGATCGCGCTGCGGCGGTCCGAACCCGCGCTGCGTGGCGAGGAGTTCGCCTGGGCGGCCGAGGACAGCGCCGACATCCTCGCCTTCCGCCGTGGCGACGACCTGCTCTGCCTGGTCAACTTCGGCGCAACCCCGACCGACCTGCCCGCCCACCTCGAAATCCTGCTCGCCAGCAGCGAGCTGACCGGCTCCCAGTTGCCCACCGACACAGCCGTCTGGCTGCGAGTCCAGTAACCCGCCAGGAGTGACGATGAAGTCCTCGAAGATCGCCGCGGTCTGCCTGTGCGCCGCCGCCGCGCTGACCGCCTGTTCCGGCACCGACGACACCACGACCGCCGACGGCAAGACCGTCGTCAAGGTGTCCATCGAACCGGGCCTCGACCAGGGCGCGGTCGCCGCGTTCAACGCCCGGGTGACGCAGTTCGAAACCGCGAACCCGAAGATCGACCTCGTCCCGCAGGAGTTCAAGTGGGACGCGACGACGTTCACCGCGCAGCTGGCGGGCGGCACGCTCCCGGACGTCCTGACCATGCCGTTCACCGACGGCCGCGGCCTGATCGAACGCCGTCAGCTCGCCGACATCAGCGGCCTGGTCGACCAGCTGCCGTACGCGAAGAAGTTCAACCCCGAGGTCGCGAAGGCGGGCTCGGCCGCCGACGGGAAGATGTGGGCCGTCCCGATCGCCGCGCACGGCCAGGCGTTGCACTACAACCGGACGCTCTTCAAGCAAGCCGGCCTCGACCCCGACAAGCCGCCGTCCACTTGGGACGAGATCCGCGCGGACGCGAAGCAGATCGCGCAGAAGACCGGCCAGGCCGGGTACGCCCAGCTGACCACGGACAACACCGGCGGCTGGATCCTCACCACGCTCGACTACGCCTTCGGCGGCCGCACCGAACAGCTCTCCGGTGACAAGGCCACGGCCACGCTGAACACCCCGCAGATGGCCCGCGCGCTGCAGACCATCCACACCATGCGCTGGGACGACAACAGCATGGGCGCCAACTTCCTCTACGACTGGAACGGCATCAACCAGGACTTCGCCGCCGGCCGGATCGGGATGTACGTCTCCGGCGGCGGCAACTACGGCTCGCTCAAGGCGCAGAACGCGATCAAGGCGGACGACTACGGCGTTACGGCCCTCCCGCTCGACGGCCCGGGCGCCGGCGTCCTCGGTGGCGGCACCCTCGCGGCGGTCAACGCCAAGGCGAAGGACCCCGTGAAGGCCGCGGCCGTGAAGTGGATCGACTTCTACTACCTGCAGAAGCAGGCCGACCAGGCCGCCGCGGTCGCCGACGCGAAGACGACCGCGGACTCCGGCGAGGCCGTCGGCTCGCCCGAGCTGCCGGTGTTCGACAAGGCCACCTTCGACCAGCGGCTGGGCTGGATCGCGCAGTACGTCAACGTGCCGGTGAAGCAGATGACGCCGTACACGGACAAGATGTTCGGCCAGCCGCTGATCCCCGAGCCGACGCGATCCACCCAGCAGGTCTACGGCCTGCTCGACCCGGTGGCACAGAAGGTCCTGACCGACCGCGGCGCGGACATCCCCGCCCTGCTGGCCGACGCGCAGACGCAGGCCCAGGCGTTGCTGGACAAGCCGTGACGCTCACGGCGGCCCGGCCGGCGGTCACCAGCACCCGCCCGGCCCGGGCCCGCCGCCGTCGCACCCCCATGACGTGGGTGCGCGGCGGTGGCCTCGGCACGGTGCTTTTCCTGCTGCCGATGCTGGTGGTGTTCGGGCTGTTCTCGTGGCGGCCGATCGGCCAGGCCGTCGTGATGAGCTTCCAGCAGACGAACCTCGTCTCGGACCCGGTGTTCGTCGGGCTGGACAACTATCGCGCTGTCCTCGGTGATCCGCAGCTGTGGAACGCCGTCGGCAACACGCTGTGGTTCGCCGTGCTCGCGCTGCTGCTCGGCTACCCGATCCCGCTGCTGGCCGCGGTGCTGATGAGCGAGGTCCGCCGGGCGAAGGGGCTCTACAGCGCGCTGGCCTACCTGCCGGTGGTGATCCCGCCGGTGGTGGCCGTGCTGCTGTGGAAGTTCTTCTACGACGCGAGCCCGAACGGCGTGTTCAACACCGTGCTGGGCGCGGTCGGGATCAGCCCGGCGCCGTGGCTGCAGTCGGCGTCGACGGCGATGTTTTCGCTGGTCGCGGAAGCGACGTGGGCCGCGGCCGGCGCCACGATCATCATCTACCTGGCCGCGCTGACCAGCGTCCCGCCCGAGCAGTACGAGGCGGCCGAGATCGACGGCGCGTCGGTCTGGGGCAAGGTCCGGCACGTCACGCTGCCGCACCTGCGCGGGGTCCTGCTGATCACGTTCATCCTGCAGATCGTCGGCACGGCGCAGGTGTTCCTCGAGCCGTTCCTGTTCACCGGCGGCGGCCCGGCGCGGTCGACGACCACGATCCTGCTGCTCGTCTACAACTACGCCTTCGCCGACAGCCTCGGCGGCGACTACGGCGCGGCGACCGCGTTGAGCGTCCTGCTCGCCCTGGTCCTGGGCCTGTTCTCCGCCGTGTACTTCCGCCTCACCCGCTCCTGGAGCAAGTCATGACGCGCGCCCTGCTCTCGCCGTCGGACTGGCGGCGGCCCGCCGTCCGCCGCACCACCCGCACGCTGCACACGCTCCTGCTCGCGGCGTTGTTCCTGGCCGGCCTGGGCCCGATGCTGTGGCTGGCGAAGGCGGCGGTCACGCCGACGCAGGACACGCTGCGCGAACCACTCGCGTTGTGGCCGCACGGAATCGACTTCGCCAACCTCGCCACGGCGTGGAACCGGGTGCAGATCGACAAGTACTTCCTCAACACCGTGTGGGTCGCCGCCGGGTCGTGGCTGGTGCAGCTGCTCGTCGCGACGACGGCCGGGTTCGCGCTGTCGGTGCTGCGGCCGCGCTACCGTCGCGTGCTCACCGGCGTCGTTCTGACGACGTTGTTCGTGCCGGCGATCGTGCTGCTGGTGCCGCTTTATCTGTCCATGGTGGACTTCTCGCTGATCAACTCGTTCTGGGCGGTCTGGCTGCCCTCGGGTGCCAGCGCGTTCAACATCCTTCTGGTGCAACGGTTCTTCGACAACCTCCCGCGTGAGGTGTTCGAAGCGGCGCGCGTCGACGGCGCCGGGCCGCTACGCCTGTTCTGGTCGGTTGTCCTGCCGATGTCCCGCCCGATCCTGGGTGTCGTCTCGGTGTTCGCGATCGTGGCCGCCTGGAAGGACTTCCTGTGGCCGATGCTGGTGCTGCCCGACCCGGCGGTCCAGCCGCTTTCGGTCCGGTTGCCGGCGTTGCAGAAGTTCGTCGAGCTGGACGTCTTCCTCGCCGCTTTGGCTATTTCGACGGTCATTCCCGTCGTGTTGTTCCTCGTGTTCCAGCGGATGTTCCTGCGCGGCAACGCGCTGGGCGGAGCTGTCAAAGGCTGACTCTCTGGTTGGGAGAAAACAGATGCGCACATCCTCTGTTCTGGCCGTCGCGGTACTCACTTTCACCGCGGTGGTTTCCACGGTCCCGGCCCACGCCGCGACCACCCGTCTCGAAGCCGAATCCGCCGCTCTTGCGGGCGGCGCCGTGGTCGAAACCGACCATCCCGGCTACAGCGGTTCCGGCTTCGTCGGCGGTTTCACCGACGGCCATCGCGGCACCGCGCGGACGACGTTCGCCGTCTCCGCCGCGTCGGCCGGTTCGTACACCCTCGCGCTCGGTTATGCGAACGGCACCGGCTCTTCTCGAACCCTCACCCTGACCGTGGATTCCACGGCACAGCAGATTTCCTTGCCCGCCACAGCTTCCTGGGACAGCTGGGGTTCGGCGAGCGTGGCCGTCTCGCTCGGCGCGGGCGCGCACAGCGTGTCGTACACCTTCGGCTCGGGTGACAGCGGCAACGTCAACCTGGACCGCCTCGACGTCACACCGTCCGCGACCGGGCAGGCGGGTCCGTTGTTCGAGGCGGAGAACGCGACACTCTCGGGCGGCGCGGTCGTCGCGACCGACCATCCCGGCTACAGCGGGAGCGGGTTCGTCGGCGGGTACACCGACGGGAACAAGGGCAACGCCCGGACGTCGTTCGCGGTCAAGGTGACCACCGCCGGGCCGCAGTCCCTTGCGCTCCGGTACGCGAACGGCACCGGTACCGCCATGACGCTTTCGCTCTATGTCGACAGTGTCCGGCAACGGCAGGTGTCGCTGCCGGCGTCGGCGAACTGGGACACCTGGACGTCGGCGACCGAGTCCGTGACGCTGGCCGCGGGTGACCACACGGTGGCGTACGCCTTCGACAGCACCGATTCCGGCAACGTGAACCTCGACAGCCTGACCGTGACTACTTCGGTGCCTGCTGGTCCTGGCGAGGCTGAAGCCGCATTCCTCTCCGGCGGCGCGACCGTCGGCGCGACGACCGCTGGATACACCGGTCCGGGCTATGTGACGGGCTTCGCGACGACGGGCGCGCGTCTGGTCCGCACCTTCGCGATGGCGTCGGCGGGCACGGCGACCGCGACGATCCGGTTCAGTGGAGCAGGCGCCCTCGCGGTGTCGGCGAACGGCCGTGACGCCGGGTCCGCGTCCCTGCCCACTGGCACCGGCTGGCGGACGGCGACGGTTTCGGTACCGGTCCGCGCGGGGGTCAACACGCTGCAGCTGGCCGGGACCGGCAGCGACGTGCAGGTCGACAGCGTGGTCGTCGCGAACGAGACGGCGCTGGCCGCGCGTGGCGCGACGACGCCGTACACCGAGTACGAGGCCGAAGCCGAGACGACCACCGGGACTGTGCTCGCCGCGGACCGGACGTTCCACACGGTCCAGGCCGAGTCGAGCGGCCGCCGCGCGGTGCGGCTGGGCGCGACCGGGCAGTCGGTGAGCTTCACGCTGACCAAGCCCGCGAACGCCGTCACGCTGCGGTTCTCGATCCCGGACACCGCGGACGGCGCCGGGCAGACCGCGCCGCTCGCTCTCTACGCGAACGGGACGAAGATCCGCGACCTGTCGCTGACGTCGAATTACAGCTGGGTCTACGGCGCGTACCCGTACACGAACGTGCCGTCGCAGGGCAGCCCGCACCGGTTCTACGACGAGACGCGCGCCTTGATCGGCGACTGGCCCGCAGGCACGGTCCTGAAGCTGCAAAAGGACGCGTCGAGCACGGCCGCGTACTACGACGTCGACCTGCTGGACGCCGAGCAGGCGCCGGCCGCGGCGACGGCCCCGGCGGGTGCGTTGTCCATCACGTCGTACGGCGCGGTGCCGGACAACGGCTCGGACGCGACGTCGGCGATCAACGCCGCGATCGCGGCGGGCGCGTCGCAGAACAAGCCGGTGTGGATCCCGGCCGGGACGTTCCGGATCACGTCGAAGATCAACGTCGCGAACGTGCGCGTTTACGGCACCGGCCCGTGGTCCTCGGTGATCCAGGGCACCGGCCCGCGCGGTGGCTTCTTCGGCACGGGCAGCAACGTGACGCTGGCGGACTTCGCGATCTTCGGTGACGTCCGGGTCCGCGACGACAACGGCTCGGACGGCGCGCTCGACGGCAACTTCGGGACGGGGTCGCTGATCCAGAACCTGTGGATCGAGCACACCAAGGTCGGGCTGTGGGCGGACTCGGGCACGAACGGCCTGTACGTGGTCGGGACGCGGATCCGCGACACGTTCGCGGACGGCGTCAACATCCACGCCAAGGACGCGGGGACGAGCAACGTGCGGGTGGACCAGTCGATGGTCCGCAACACCGGCGACGACGGGCTGGCGATGTTCTCCGAAGGCAACACGGTGGCCGGGAGCGCGTACACGTTCAACACGGTCCAGTCGCCGGCGCTGGCGAACGGCATCGGCGTCTTCGGCGGCAGCGGCAACCGCGTCGAGGACAACGTGGTGTCGGACAACGTCGAGGCGGGTTCGGGCATCACGGTCGGCACCCGGTTCAACCCGGTCCCGCTGTCCGGCACGACGTCGATCCGGCGCAACACGCTCCTGCGCACGGGCAGCTTCGAGCACAACTGGAACTCGGCGATCGGCGGGCTCTGGATCTACGCGGACTCGGCGGACATCGCGTCGCCGATCGTCGTCGAGGACCTGACGCTGACGGACAGCAGCTACCAGGGCGTGCTGCTGAGCTACCAGAAGTCGATCACGCAGCTGAGCTTCGACCGCGTGACGATCGCGGGGGCGGGCACGTACGGCCTCGAGACGAACGCGACGGGCAGCGCGGCGATCGCGCACACCACGGTGACGGGCGCCACATCGGGCGGCTTGCTCAACGACGGCGGTTACACGCTGGTGCGGGGAGCCGGCAACTCGGGCTTCTGACGCAAACGGCCCCGGTGACCTTGCTGGTCACCGGGGCCGTTGAGCGTGGCGGGTGAGGGATTCGAACCCCCGTAGGCGTAAGCCAACTGGTTTACAGCCAGTCCCCTTTGGCCACTCGGGTAACCCGCCATGGCCGGTCGTACCGGCCGGGAAGAAGCTTACCCAAGCACTCCCGGCGGGGGTCAACCGGGATACCCGGGACTAGGCTGGGTGCCCCTGACAAGCGAGTACGAGGTGTGAGGACACGTGGCGGATCCCTCTTTCGACGTCGTGAGCAAGGTCGACCGCCAGGAGGTGGACAACGCGCTCAACCAGGCGAGCAAGGAGCTGGGCACGCGCTTCGACTTCCGCGGCACGGGCACGACGATCAACTGGTCCGGCGAGGAGGCGATCGCGATCGAGTCCGAGACGGAGGAGCGCGCGCTGGCCGCGGTCGAGGTGTTCAAGGAGAAGCTGATCAAGCGCAGCATCTCCTTGAAGGCGTTCGAAGCGGACGAGCCGGCCCTCTCGGGCAAGATCTACAAGCTCAGCGGCAAGATCATCCAGGGCATCGCGTCCGACAAGGCGAAGCAGATCGCCAAGTTCATCCGGGATGAGGGGCCCAAGGGTGTGCAGGCTCAGATCCAGGGTGATCAGCTGCGGGTTTCGGGCAAGAAGAAGGACCAGCTGCAGGATGTGATCGCCTTGCTGAAGGGCAAGGACTTCGAGATCGCGTTGCAGTTCACGAACTACCGGTGATTTTGGCGGGTTGACCTGCGGGCGTTAGCTGCCCGTGGGTCCGCCTCACTTCTAAAGATGTCCTCGCCGGACGGGCAGGTCTCCGAGATGGCCGGGCTTTTCGTCCTGCGCTCGGGCTGGTGGCTGTCTGCCGCGGCTTTCTCAGGACGGCGTCACCGTCCAGCTCGCTTCGTACCCGTCCACGCGCAGATATGCCGGCCCGCGCACTTCACGGTCCACGTCGACGTCGCCGATCTCATTCACCAGCAGGTCGCGGTCCTCCTCCGAATGGACCCACAGTCCGATGTTGCCGCGGGTCTTCGCCGTGAACTTCACGTGCGTGATCCCCTCCGGTACGCGCAACACCGCGTCGCCCTTGCCTGAGGTCGGTGCGCCCGAGGCCACCGCCGGCACGCTGCGGTAGTCCGCGATCGTTGCCGTCCAGGCCGCGTTCGCCAGGACCGTCACCTTTCTCGTCGGGCGGTCCGGGTCCGTGTTGAGCCACGTCGTGCCCTTGTACTTGCCGATCGCGTTGACCAGGCCGAACTCGCCGCCGTCCGTGCTGATGATCACGTTCGAGTCGCACTTCGGGCAGTCGAACGTGAAGAAACCCAGCTGGTCCGCCGGCCACGTCACCGCGAACTCGCCCTCGCCCTTGCCCGTGTGCGTCTCGGTCGGCACGTCGTGCGGTACTGGGGCCGCCGAAGACGTGGGCGCCGGCACCTCGGCCGAAGACGACGTCGGCGCCCCGACGATCGTGCCGAACCCTGTCGCGGGTGCGCACGCGGACACCAGGACCACCGCCAGCAGGCAGGACAGCCGGAGTTTCATCGTTCCCCCTCGGGACCACCAACCGGCCCCCCTGGTGATCTTTCGGCGCCCTTTGCCGGAGCGTTACCGTCGCCGCGCGTCACCGGTCACCCGAAAGCGCACTGCAAACCCCTCGAACGCGGGAATGCCCCGTGTGACTGTCCACGAAGGACCCGGGACGCGTGCTGTAATCGCGCGGTCACCGCGTGGAGAGGGTCAAGATGCGCCGCTTGCTCGCCTTCGTGCTGTCACTAACCGTGATCGGCGCGACACTGACCCCCGCGAGCGCCGCCGAGCGCAAGCAGCTCCTGCCCGGCCTCGGCTCCTACGCGCGCCTGGTCCGGCTCGACTACTCGATCTTCGGCCGCGGGCACATCATCGCCGCGCTGACCAGCGAAGACGCCGGTGGCAAGTTCACGCCCGTCATGGAGAGCACCGACGAGGGCGAGACGTTCCACCAGATCGGCGCCATCCACGACCCCGACGGCCGGTACGGCATGTGCTGCGGCACGCTCTACGAACTCCCGCAGCGGGTCGGCCGGCTCCGCGCGGGCACCCTGCTCTGGGCCGCCTCCTACCGGCAGGACGCCGGGGCGCAGCGGCGCGTCGGTATCAAGGTGTGGGCCAGCAAGGACGGCGGCCGCTCGTGGGGCTTCCTGTCCGAAGCCGCCCGCTCGCACAACATCGACGGCATCTGGGAGCCCGAGTTCACCGTCGACGCCGGCGGCACGCTCTGGCTCCACTTCGCCGACGAGACGCAGGCACCGAAGTACGCGCAGGTCCTCAACCGCGTCGCCTCGACCGACGGCGTGAACTGGGGCACCAAGCAGCTCACCCTCGCCATCCCACCGGACCGGGTCCGGCCCGGCATGCCGATCATCCGCAGGCTGCCCGACGGCCGCTACTACTTCGCCTACGAGATCTGCAACTTCCGCGACCGCTACTGCGACCCGTACTTCAAGATCTCCCCCGACGGCGCCAACTGGGGCAGCCCCACCGACCCCGGCACGCGCGTCGACACCGCGAACGGCAACTACTTCCAGCACGCGCAGACGATCACGCTCTTCCCCGGCGGCCCGAACGGCGTGCGGATCGTCATGGTCGGGCAGATCTACACCAACGCGAAGGGCCAGCCGCAGCCGAAGAACGGCCAGGTGCTGCTGGCGAACGACAACTTCGGCAGCGGCAACTGGTACGAGCTGCCCGCGCCGGTGCACATCACCGGCATCCACAACAACTTCTGCCCGAACTACTCCTCGACGCTGCTGCCGGTCGACGACGGCAAGAACGTCCTCGAGATCGCCACCGAGTACAACTCGGGCTGCAAGGCCTACTTCGGCAAGGGACCGGCTTTCTGATCCCGCCCGGCCCGTAGGGTGGGGCCGACCGAGAAGCCCGGTTCCGAGGAGGCAGTTCATGAAGGGCATCGTGCTGGCCGGAGGCAGCGGGACACGCCTGCACCCGATCACCCAGGCGGTGTCGAAGCAGCTGCTGCCGGTCTACGACAAACCGATGGTCTACTACCCGATCTCGGTGCTGATGCTGGCCGGGATCCGCGAGATCCTCGTCATCTCCACCCCCGCCGACCTGCCGATGTTCCGCAAGCTGCTCGGCAACGGCGACCAGTTCGGCCTCTCGTTCTCCTACGCCGAGCAGCCCAGCCCGAACGGACTGGCCGAGGCCTTCGTGATCGGCGCGGACTTCATCGGCGACGACGACGTGGCGCTCGTGCTCGGCGACAACATCTTCTACGGCCAGGGCTTCTCCGGCCGCCTGCAGCAGGCTGTGCTCGAGCTCGACGGCTGCGTCCTGTTCGGCTACCCGGTGAAGGACCCCGAGCGCTACGGCGTCGGCGAGGTCGACGCGGGCGGCAAGCTCGTGTCCATCGAAGAAAAGCCCGCCAAGCCGCGCTCGAACAAGGCGATCACCGGGCTGTACATCTACGACAACGAGGTCGTCGACATCGCCCGCGCGCTGAAGCCGTCGGCGCGCGGTGAGCTCGAGATCACCGACGTCAACCTCACGTACGTGCGCCAGGACCGGGCGTCCTTGGTCGACCTCGGCCGCGGTTTCGCGTGGCTCGACACCGGCACGCACGACTCGCTGCTCGAAGCCGGCCAGTTCGTGCAGGTGCTGGAGCACCGCACCGGCGTGCGCATCGCGTGCCTCGAGGAGATCGCGCTGCGGATGGGCTTCATCGACGCCGACGAGTGCTACGCGCTGGGCGAGAAGCTCGCGAAGTCCGGCTACGGCGACTACGTGAAGGCAGTCGCCGCGGCCGCGGGAGCTTCGGTCTAGAACAGCTGCTCGCGCAGCGTCGGCCCGGCGTACTCGGTACGGAACACCCCGCGTTCCTGCAGGTGGGGGACGACTTTGTCGACGAACTCGTCGAGCCCGCCCGGCGTCAGGTGCGGCACGAGGACGAACCCGTCGGCCGCGTCCGACTGGACGTAGCCGTCGATCGCCGAAGCGACCGTCGCCGGCGTGCCGACGAACTGCTGGCGCGCGGTGGCCTCGATCACCAGCTCGCGGATCGAGAGCTTCTTCTCCTCCGCGAGCGCCCGCCACTTGCGCGCGAGCGCGAGCTGGTCCTTCTCGTGCCGGACGCGGCCCCAGGTCAGCGGCTCGGCGGCCGGGTCGGGGTCGATCTCGGGCAGCGGGCCGTCGACGTCGTAGCCCGACAGGTCGCGGCTCCAGACCTGCTCGAGGAACTGGATCGCGGTCGCCGGCCGCACCTGCTGGAGCCGGATCTCGCGCGCGTGCTCCTCGGCTTCGGCGTCGGTGTCGCCCAGGACGAACGTCGCGGCCGGCATGATCAGCAGCTCGCCGTGCTCGCGGCCGTACGTGGCCAGCCGCCGCTTGACGTCGTGGAAGAACGCCTGGCCGTCTTCGAGGGTGCCGTGCCGGCTGAAGATGACGTCGGCGGCCTTCGCGGCGAACTCGCGGCCTTCGTCGGAGTCGCCGGCCTGGATGACGATCGGCTGTCCCTGCGGGGTCCGCGGCAGCGTGAACTCGCCGTGGATGCCGAATTGCGGTCCACTGTGGACGAACTTGCCGGGGTCGCGGGCGAAGATGCCGTTTTCCTTGTCCCCCACCAGGGTGCCGGGCTGCCAGCTGTCCCACAGCTCGCGCACGGTGGCCAGGAACTCCTCGGCGCGCGCGTAGCGGTCCTCGCGTTTGAGGAAGCCGCCGCGGCGGAAGTTCTTCCCGGTCCACGCGTCCGGCGACGTCACGACGTTCCACGCCGCGCGCCCGCCGGAGAGGTGGTCGATGCTCGCGACCTGGCGGGCGACCTCGTAGGGCTCGTTGAACGTCGAGGACAGCGTCCCGGCCAGGCCGAGGTGCATGGTGACGGCGGACAGCGCGGCCAGCACGGTGGTCGTGTTGGGCCGGCCGACGACGTCGGAGTCGAGGATCTTGCCGGCGTGCTCGCGCAGCCGCAGTCCCTCGGCGAGGAAGAGGAAGTCGAACTTGCCGCGCTCGGCTGTGCGGGCGAGGTGCTCGAAGGAGGCGAAGTCGATCTGGCTGCCCGACGCGGGGTCGCTCCAGACCGTCGTGTTGTTGACGCCGGGGAAGTGCGCGGCGAGCTTGATCTGCTTGGTCATCTCAGGCTCCCGGGGTGACGGCGTAGGCGTTGACGGCCCGGCCGAGGCCGAGGTGGTCGCGCAGGCTCGTACCGCGGTAGCCGGTCCGGAACGCGCCGGCCGCGCGCAGCGCCGGAACGACTTCGCCGGCGAGCAGGTCGAGGTCGTCGGGCAGGACGGCGGGGCGCAGGTGGAACCCGGCGACGCCGGTCTCGGCGGCCCAGCGGGGCAGCTCGGCGGCCAGCTGCGCAGGGGTGCCGACGAACGACAGGCCGACGGGCTCGAACGGGACCAGGGCGTCCAGTTCGTGCTGCCGGTCGCGGGCGCCCTGCTCGGTCTCGGCGAGCACGATCGACACCGTCGCGAGCACCTTGGCGCCGGGGAACCGGGCGGCCGCGGCGCGCACGGCGTCGAGGTGGTCCGCGCGGGTGATGACCAGGTCGGCCCCGACCGCGTGCGGCGAGTCGCCGTAGACCGCGGTCACCGGGTGGCCCTGCGGCGGGCGCGGGGTGATCGACGGGCCCTTCACGCTGAAGAAGCGGCCCTCGAAGTCGACGTAGTGCAGCTTCTCGCGGTCGATGAACCGGCCGGACGCGGCGTCGCGGATGATCGCGTCGTCCTCCCAGCTGTCCCACAGCCGGGAGATGACGTCGAGGACCTCGGTGGTCTCGGCCTCCCCGTCCTGCGGTGAAGGGGCCGGACGGCGGCCGAAGTGCGTGGCCTCGGCCTCGGTCAGGGACGGCACCGCGAGCACGCCGGCGCGGCCGCGGCTCGCGTAGTCCAGGGTCGCGACCGACGTCGAGACGTGGAACGGCTCGGTGTGCGTGGTGGTGACCGTCGGAACCAGGCCGATCCGGCTGGTCGCCGGGGCGATGGCCGACAGCGTGAGCAGCGCGTCGAGGCGCCCGCGCACGACTCCCTCGCCGCCGGACTGCAGCGCCAGCGAGTCGTCGAGAGTGACGAAGTCGAGCGAAGCGGCTTCGGCCAGCTTCGCGTACTTCAGGTAGTGGCCGGAGGTGAACAGCGCGGCGGGCTCGGCCGCGGAAACCCGCCAGGCGGCCGGGTGGAACCCGGCCCCGTCGATCGCGACGCCCAGGTGCAGCTCTGCGGAGACCATGCCTGCGCAACTCCGCGCGCTCGAATGAGATTCCCGCTCCCACCAGATGAGAAAGCGCACTTTCACGTGAAAGCTCCCACCTGGGGGCGCCACTTTCACGTGAAAGTGCGGCTGGGTCAGATGCTGCGGCGGGCCATTTCTTCGAGGCGCGCGATGCGCTCGGCGATCGGCGGGTGCGTCGAGAACAGCTTGCTCAGGCCCTCACCCGGGCGGAACGGGTTCGCGATCATCAGGTGCGACTGCGACACCAGCTGCGGCTCGGCGACCAGCGGCCGCGCCCGCGTCCCGGCCTCCAGCTTCCGCAGCGCCGACGCCAGGCCCAGCGGGTCGCCGGTCAGCTCCGCGCCGGACGCGTCGGCCTGGTACTCCCGCGACCGGCTGACGCCCATCCGGATGACGGCCGCCGCGATCGGCCCGACGAAGATCAGCATCAGGCTGACCAGCGGGCTGCCGTCGCGGTTGTTGCCGCCGAAGAACAGCGCGATGTTCGCGAGCACGCTGATCACGCTGGCCAGCGCGCCGGCGACGCACGAAATGAGGATGTCGCGGTTGTAGACGTGGGACAGCTCGTGGCCGAGCACGGCCCGCAGCTCCCGCTCGTCCAGCAGGTCCAGGATGCCGGTGGTGCAGCAGACGGCGGCGTGGCGCGGGCTGCGGCCGGTCGCGAACGCGTTGGGCGCGACGGTCGGGCTCAGGTAGAGCTGCGGCATCGGCTGGCGGGCGACGTGGGCGAGCTCGCGCACGATCCGGTACATCGCGGGCTGCTCGACCTCGGACACCGGCCGGGCGTGCATCGCGCGCAGCGCCAGCTTGTCCGAGTTGAAGTACGCGAACGCATTCATCCCGAGGGCGATGACCAGGCCGATGACCAGGGCGCCCCGGCCGAACAGGCCGCTGATCGCGATGATGATCGCCGACAGCAGGCCGAGCAGCATCGCTGTCTTCAACCCGTTCTGGTGCCCGTGCACGCGCGCTCGCCTCCGTCCGCTTATTCCCCGTGGTTACCCAGTGGAAACAACGCGATCGGGCGACGCGAAGTTCCTTCACGTGATGATCGCGCGGGTTAGGCTCGGCAGGCGAGTTGATCACGAGCGGAGGCGCCGATGCGAGGTCGCCCGATAGGCCGCAGGACCCTGTTCGCGCTGGTCACGGCCGGTGCCGGGGCACTGGTCCTGCCCGGGGTCGCCCGAGCGGAGGACGTCCGGTCGATCGAGCTCGGCGGGGCGCCCACCGCGGTCGCGGTGAACCCCGTCACGGGGCTCGCGTACGTCACGGACCCCGAGGCCGGGACGGTCACGGTCCTCGACCCGCGCACCGCCACGGCCGGCGCGGTGATCCGCGTCGGCGGCGCCCCTGGGGACGTCGCGGTCGACCCGAAGGTGAACCGGATCTACGTCGCGAACCCGCCCGCCGGCACCGTCGTGGTGCTGGACGGCCGCACCCACGACCTGGTGAGCGTGATCGGCGCGGGCGCCGGCGCGTCCGCGTTGGCCGTGGACGAGCAGGCCAACCGCGTCTACGCGGCAAGCGGCGGCACCGGCACGCTCGCTGTGCTCGACGGCGTCAGCTGCACCCTCGCCGCGCTCGTGCCGGGCCCGAAACCGAGCCTCGGCGGGATCGCGGTCGACCCCGGCCGCAAGCTGGCCTACTGCGCCAGCACCGGCACGGACTCGCTGGAAGTGTTCTCGATCGACAGCGGGAAGTTCGTCGCCAGCGTGAAGGTCGGGGCGCGGCCGACCGCCGTCGCGGTGCACGCCGAGAGCGGTTCGGTGTACGTGGCCAACTCCGGCATCCACCACATGTCCATTGTGGACGCGGCGACGCACGCCGAGCGCAAGACCGTGCTGCTGCGCAGCGAGTCGTCCGCACTCGCCGTGCACCAGGGCACGAACACCGTGTACACCAACGGCGGCCAGAACGGCCTGAGCCGGATCGACGGCGCGAGCGGGACGCTGACCGGCGAGCTGTCGCTGGGCGTCAACCCCGGCGACGTCGCGGTCGACGAGCGCACGCGCACGGTGCTCGTCACGGATCCCTTGCACGGCAGGGTTTCCCTCGTCCGGGATTTTTGAGCCCGCAGCTGGGGTAACTCCAGGTATACGGTCGGAGACTATGAAACTCGGACTGCAGATCCCCGACTTCACCTGGCCGAACGGGGCGTCCGCGCTGGGCGCCGAACTGGCCGCCGTCGTCCGCACCGCCGACAACGCGGGCTTCGACTCCATCGCCGTGATGGACCACTTCTTCCAGATCGGCGGGGTCGGCCCCGTCGAAAACGACATGCTCGAGGCGTACACCACCCTCGGCTTCATCGCCGCGCACACCGAGCGCGCCAAGCTGCTGACCGTCGTCACCGGCGTCCTGTACCGGCACCCGGGCCTGCTGGCCAAGGCGATCACGACGCTGGACGTGCTGTCCGGCGGCCGCGCGATCCTCGGCATCGGCGCGGGCTGGAACGAGGACGAGTCCCGCGGGCTCGGCTTCCCCTTCCCGCCGGTCGCGGAGCGCTTCGAGCTGCTGGAGGAGAACCTCCAGTACGTGCTGCAGATGTGGGCCGACGGTGACGAGCCGTTCAAGAGCAAGCACTTCGACGCGTCGCGGCTGCTGAACGTGCCGCAGGCGCTATCGGACCCGCGCCCGCCGATCATGATCGGCGGCGGAGGCGAGAAGAAGACGCTGCGGCTGGTCGCCAAGTACGCCGACCAGTGCAACCTCTTCAACAGCCCCGAGCTGGAGCACAAGCTCGACGTCCTCAAGCAGCACTGCGAGAACGAGGGCCGCGACTACGACACGATCACCAAGACCGTCTACCACATCCTCGACATCGGCGAGCGCGGCGAGAAGACCGGCGAGCTGCTGAAGGAGCTGGAGCGGCTGCACGGCCTCGGCATCGACGTCGCGCTCGGCATGGTCCCGCACGTCCACAACCCGGCGGTGCTGGAGAAGTTCGGCACCGACGTCATCCCGGCCGCCGCGAAGATCGGCTGACGACCGCCGGACAAAAGAACAATCAATTCCCCGCGGATCCCCTGATATCGTTTCTTCGATATTTCGGGATCCGCGGGGGTGAAACCATGGAATTGCCTGCCCAGCTGAGCGTCGTCGCTCCGGCCTGTCTCGGCGCCGCCCTTTCGCCGCACGTGTTCCTGCTCGAAAAGCAGGACATCCGGCTGGTGCTGACGGCCGAGCTGACCCGCACCCTGCGGGAACACCGCGGCGCCGTGGCCGCGGTGCCCGCCTTCACCGAAGCGGAAGTATCGGTGATCGGCTCACTCCGGGAGGCATTTCCCGGCCAAGCGGTGATCGGCGTCGTCGACGACGTCTCCGGAAACCAGACGTACGCCGCGATGCACGCCGGGGCGCACGGGGTGCTCAACGTCCAGCTGCCGCCGTCCCGCGCGGTGACCGTGATCCACCGGCAGGCCGCACGCCTCGCCCTGGCCGCGCCGGAAAGCCCCGGCGCCGCCCCGGCGTTGAGCGTGAGTGACTTCGCGGTGCTCGAGATGGTGATCGAAGCCCGGTCGACGCGGGAGATGGCGCGGCGGTTCTACTGCTCCGAGCGGACGATGTACCGGCGGCTGAAGGACATCTACGGCCACGTCGGGGTCGACGGCCGCCGCGGGCTCCTCGAACTGCTCGCCACGCGCCGGCGGGCGTTCAGCTGAACAGCAGGACGCGGTCCCACGACGAAGGGCCGCGCACGGCGTGGCCCGCGAACGGCAGCAGCACGCAGGCGACCCCGGCCGCGCCTTCGACGAGCCCGGCCGAGTCGACGGGCGAGCCGGATTCGTGGTGCCGGAACAGGAACTCCGCTGTGTCGTCCGCGGCGTCGGCCACGACCAGGGCGACCCGGTCGGCCGCCGCCTGCAGTTCCGGATCGCCGGTCGCCGCGGCGACCACGTGCAAGGCGTGCAGCAGGCCGGCGTAACCGTGGCAGACGGTCGGTCCGTCGAGGTGCCACTCGGCCTCGGGACGCCGTGCGACGGCCCGCAGCGACTCGACCGCGAGCCGCTGCCAGGCCGGTTCGCCGAGCACGGTCCCGGCCCGGTGCAGGGCCACGGCGACACCGGGAGTGCCGTAGCACCAAGCACTCTTGGCCGGGACCGCGGTTTCCCCGGCCCAGGCCGGGAAGTACGGGCCGGCGGCGTCTGCACCGGCAACGTCGCCCAGCCAGCCGGCGAGGTGGTGCATCGCGTCCAGCTGCCCGGGCACCAGCCGCCCGTGTTCCGCGGTGAGGGCGAGGAACGCGAGGACCCCGGCGACGCCGTGGGCCATCCCGGCGTCGGCGCCTGGCCGGGTTTCCAAGACCGCCAGCCGGACCAGCGCGTCGAGGGTCGGGCCGACCTCGGCGCCGGAGTCGAGCAGGACGCGCCCGAGCCCGGTGAGGCCGTTGACGACGTCGTAGCCGCCCGGCTGAGCGAGCCGGTGCGCCTGCGCGTCCTCGGCGTACGCGGTCAGCCGCTCCCGCAGCCCTCGGTAGCGGCCGGTGCCTGCCGCGCACGTCTGCGCGGCCGCGAGCACGGCCGCCGGGCCCTCGTAGAGACCGGCGGTCGGCGCGGTGTCCAGGGCGGCCACCGCGGCCGCGAGGTGCCGGTGAGCCACCGGCAGCCAGCGCTCGTCCGCCCGGCCCAGCTCCCCGAACAGCATCGCGACGCCGGGGTGGCCGCGGAACAACGACGTCGGCCGCGCGGTGATCGGCCCGGCGGACGAGAGCCGCCGCGCGGTCTCGATCACCAGCGCCCCGAAGTCCGCGGTCACGAGTGCTTCCGGCGGCCGAGGTGGTCGAGCACCGCGGCGCGTGAGTAACCGTGCACCTTCCGCTCCCGCTCGACGGGCCCGCCGAACAGCCGGTTGCACGTCATGTGCAGCAGGCTCGCCAGGATGTCCGCGGCGTCGCCCGACTCGCGGACGACCTCGCCGTAGCGGCGCACCGCCTCGTCACGCGGGCCGAGCGCTTCGACGACCGCGTGCCCCTCGGCCGTCGCCCGCAGGCCGGGCCAGCCGCCCGCCGGATCCACGACGGCCCGCCACCGCACGCGGTTGCGGGCGTACTCGCGGCCCGGAGCGACCACCGGGAGCCGGTCCGCCGCACCGAACGCGTGGGCCAGCGCCGCCAGCGACACCGCGGCCAGCTCGTCCAGCGAAAAGCCCGTTCGCCGCTCGAGGTCCAGCAGCTTCAGCGCGAGCTCACTGTCGGCGTGGAACACCGCCTCGGCCGCCGGAATCGCCGCCGGGCCACCGTAGCGCTCCAGCTCCGGCTCGTGGCTCGCCACCAGCCAGTCGCCGATCAGCCGCTGGTCCGACCACTCGCCCAGACGCGCCGCGAGCCGCGGGAACACCGACGGCCACAACGTTTCCGGGTCGCCGTGGAACCGCAGCCGCAGGACCGGGTCCGGCTCGGCGTAGCGGACGAAGTACCAGGGCAGGCCGGCTTCGGCGGCCAGCGCCGGGAGCCGGTCGCGGACGACGTCCGGCCGCGGCGAGAAAACCTTGACGTGGAGCCATTCCCCACCCGGCTGGTAACGGCGGCGGGCGCGCAGCGGCCGGGGCGGCGGCGCGGTCCGCACCGGCGTCCGGCGGCTGAGCCCGACGACCACCTCGGCGGGCCGGCCACCCAGCCAGCCACCCGGGTCGAAGGACTCGGTGGCGACCAGCCCCGCGTCCTTCCGCAGCTCGTCGCGCAGGATCGCCCGGTGCCACGGGTCGGTCAGGTCGAGCGTCAGCCGCTGGTCCCGGCTCCGCACCTCGACCCGCTCCGGCACCCGCCACGCCGCCCGCCAGCGCTCGACCGCGCCGGGCCAGGCGTCGTCCGGCAGCTCGCGCAGGGCGTCCAGCCGCCACACCGCCGGGCTCAGCACCGTGCGCCGGTAGCGCACGCGCGGCAGGTACGGCCCGGCCAGCGCGCTGCCCCAGTCCCACGGTTCCCACCGCCGCGTCCCGGCCAGCCCGGCGTCGTGCAGGAACCGGACGACGTTCGGCGCCTGGTCCTCGAGCCGCAGCATGGTGTGGACCACCGGCAGCAGCTCGGTGCCGGTCGGGACGTGCACGACGCTCACCCGGCCGGCGGCCACGCCGACCGCGAGCTCGGCCGGGCCGATCGCGTCGCCGGGCAGGCCGGCCGCGATCCGCCGTCCGGTGTGCGCGGGCGTGTTGACGACGTTCGCGCCACGGCCTTCGCGCGGCTGGTAGGCCAGCGTCACGGGCACGACCGGGGCCAGCTCGCGGGCCGCCGCGGCCGCCTCGTCCCGCAACGCGGCATCGAGGTCGGGAAGCAGGCCGACGAACCGGCTCGCGGTGGCGCCGGGCTGGTAAGACCCGTGGCTCGGCGCGGTGACCAGCCGGAACTCGCCCGCGGCGAGGTCTTCGAGCGACGTCGCGCACAGCTGGAAGCAGTACTCGCCGAACCGCGTGACCTCGGCCGGGTCACCGTCGTCGGCGAGCGCGTCGACGGTCTCGTCGTCGAGCACGACCTCGCGCGCGCCGTCCCGGACCGCCTCGGCCACCAGCGCGGCCACCCGGCGGTCCCGGGTGGTCCGCTCGAGCGGCGGCTCCGGCGGCGCGGGGCGCGCGGCCGGCCACCGGTAGCCCGCCGGGGCACCGACCCCGGTGGTCTCGTCGAGGGCCTCCAGCAGCGGAACGAGCGCTCCGGTGCCGTACCGCTCGGTGAACCGGGCCTGCCACCCGGCCAGGACGGTCGGGTGGCCCGAGGACATCCGCCACATCGCGGTGACCGCGGCCGCGGCCTCGGCGCGGACGTCCTCGGGCAACCGGACGCGCAGGCCTTGACGAGTGTCGACGTGCACGGGGTTCGCGTGCGGCCGCACATCGCGCGCCAGGGCGACGACGCGGCGCAGTTCTTCGGCGCCTTCGCCGATCGGCCGCGCGTCGTAGCCGTCACGCGCTTCGGCGACGGCAGCGAGGGCCGCGCGCAACGGCACGGCCGCACCGCGGCGTTCGGCGGTGGCCAGAACGGTGAGCACGTGGGTGAGCGGGTCACCGCCGTCCAGAGGCGGCCGCAGCGACGTCAGCAGCAGGCCTTGACGCACCAGCTCGGTGACCAACCTGGTCGCCACGACCTCGGAAACCGGGAACCGTTCTCGCAGATCGGCGACGACGTCCGCGACCGGACGGGCCGACCGCGTGCCGGCGAGCACGGCTTCGACCGCTGGGGTGCGCCGCACCGAAACGGCCGCCGAAGACGTCTCGAGGTGCAGTCGGTCGCCGCGCGCGACGACCATGCCGTGCGCCTGGACGTCGAGGTGGGGCAGCAGGTCAGGCTGCAGTTCGGCCGCTTCGACGACCTCCTGCAGCCAGCCGAGGTCGAGGCGGGTGCGCGTCCGCGCCGGTCCGTCGTCCTCCACCTTCGGCGCGACGTCGAACCGTCCGGCGGACACCCCGGCGAAGAGCCCGAACGGGGTCGGCCGGGTCCGCGCCCGGAGGTCGTACTTGAGCACGGCGAGCGCGGCCCGCCGCAGCTGGGCCGGCTTGCGCGAAGCGAGCCGGCCGGTCCGCGCGTCCGCCAGGACCGCAGCGAGACTCGGGCTGGCGACCTCGATCGCTTCGGCCAGCTCGGCCCGCTCGGCGGCGGCCCGCAGGACGTCCCGGCACGCCTCGGGCTCCGGGCCGTCGACCGCGGCCGGGAGCCGCGTGCGAGTCGAGTGCAGTGGGGTGCGTACAACGAAATTGTCGTGTACGCGGAAAATCGCGTCGTCCATTTCCGACCTCCCGGAAACCGGCGGGGGAAAACCGGAGCGCGTCCGGTTTTCCGCCCGCCGCGGTGCTCAGAAGGACGAGCAGCAGTCGGTGCCGAGGATCCAGACCACGAGGTCCGGGTTGAACTCCGCCTGGACGTCGAGGTCGAACTCGTCCGGCACGACCTGCATGTCACCATTTGCGTTCTGCATGATTCCGCTCCTGTCCGTGGGTTTCGGGGTGCTCACCCAGTAAATGGGCGAACCCGCGGCCGGAGCAATCGAATGCGGGCAGGTTGGCAGTGATGGCAGGGCCGGTCAGCCGTCCTTGGCGACGACCCGGGTCAGCGCCGCGACGCCGATGCCGGCGACGGCCAGCACGATCCCCGCGACCACCCAGCCGACCAGCACGAGCACCACTCCGGTGACCGCGAACAGGGCGAACTCCACCAGGAAACGGGCCGGTTCCGGCAGCCGTCGGCGGGCCCGCGGGGCGATGAACAGGCCCCAGATCGCGGCGGCCACCAGCGGCAGCAGGACCGCGTCGACGATCGCCAGCGCCACCCCGCTGCCGAGCTGGGTGCCGGCCAGGGCCAGGCCGCCCAGGAGGGCCAGCTCCGTCAGGAAGCGGACCGTCAGCACCACGCCCGCGATCCCGCTCAGGCGGGGACCGGTCTCCGAAGTCATCCGGTCAGCCTAGTCCCGCCGCCAAGTCCACTGTGGACGTTACGGATCCAGGGCGGCACCGTCCGTGATCTCTGCCACATTCCCACCATCCATGTTGCGGTTCCGAATCGGTCCACCAGGCCGCCACGCGTCGCTGTAACGACGATCCACCCCTGCTCGACGTGTTAAGCGCATATCGCGACCGCGAGCCAAGGAGCCTGGTAGATGACCACATGTCGACTCTGCGGTTCGACAAACACGGCCAGCGTGGTGGACCTCGGGGCCACTCCCCCGTGTGAGCGATTCTTGACCGCCGAACAGCTCGACGAGCCGGAAGCCACTTTCCCGCTGCACCTCATCGTGTGCACCGACTGCTGGCTCGCCCAGATCCCCCCGCTGATCGATCCTGACGACACCTTCACCGAGTACGCCTACTTCTCGTCGTTCTCGACCTCGTGGGTCGAGCACGCGAGGCGCTTCGTCGACAGCTCCGTCGAGCGCCTGGGCCTGGGCGAGAAGTCCTTCGTCGTGGAGGTCGCCAGCAACGACGGCTACCTGCTCAAGCACGTCGTCGGGCACGGCATCCGGTGTCTGGGTGTCGAACCTTCGGTGAACGTCGGGCAGGCGGCGCGCGACGCCGGCGTGCCCACCCTGACGGCCTTCCTCTCCGAGGAGACCGGCCTCCGGGTGCGCGAGGAGCACGGGCCCGCCGACCTCGTCGCCGCGAACAACGTCTACGCGCACATCCCCGACGTGATCGGCTTCACCAAGGGCCTGCGCGCCCTGGTCGCCGACGACGGCTGGGTCTCCATCGAGGTCCAGCACCTGCTCACGCTGATCGAGAAGAACCAGTACGACACGATCTACCACGAGCACTTCCAGTACTACACGGTCGAATCCGCGCGCCGGGCCCTCGCGACCGGCGGCTTGACCGTGGTCGACGTCGAACTCGTGCCGACGCACGGCGGTTCGATCCGGCTCTGGGCGCGTCCCGACGCGGTCGCGGGCGAGCCCAGCGAGCGGATGACCGACGTCCTGGAGCGCGAAAAGGCCGCCGGGCTGCACGAGCTGTCCGGGTACACCGAGTTCGCCGAGCGCGTCACCCGCGTGCGGCTGGACCTGCTGAAGTTCCTCATCGAGGCGCGCAACGACGGCAAGACCGTCGTCGGCTACGGCGCCCCGGGCAAGGGCAACACCCTGCTGAACCACTGCGGCATCCGGACGGACCTGCTGCAGTACACGGTCGATCGCAACCCGTACAAGCACGGCCGGTTCACCCCGGGCACGCGCATTCCGGTGCTGCCCCCGGAGCGGATCGAAGCCGATCGGCCCGACTACGTCCTCGTCCTCCCGTGGAACCTCCGGGAGGAACTGACCGAACAGCTGTCGTTCGTGGGTGCTTGGGGCGGAAAGCTCGTGTTCCCCATCCCCCGCCTGGAAATCGTCGAGGTGTCTTGAAGTGAAGGTCGTTCTCTTCTGCGGTGGCTACGGGATGCGGATGCGCAACGGCGCGGCCGACGACGTCCCGAAGCCGATGGCGATGGTCGGTCCGAGACCGCTCATCTGGCACGTCATGCGCTACTACGCGCACTTCGGCCACACGGAGTTCATCCTGTGCCTGGGCTACGGCGCGGCGCACATCAAGAACTTCTTCCTGAACTACCAGGAGACCATTTCCAACGACTTCGTCCTGCGCAACGGCCAGGCGGAGCTGCTCTCGACCGACATCGCCGACTGGACGATCACCTTCGTGCAGACCGGCATCGAGTCGCCGATCGGTGAGCGCCTGCGCCGCGTGCGGGACTACCTCGACGGCGACGAGATGTTCCTCGCGAACTACGCCGACGTCCTGTCCGACGTCCCGCTGCCCGACATGATCGAGCGGTTCTCGAACACCGACGCCGGCGCGTCGATGATGGTCGTGCCGCCGCAGTCGTCGTTCCACTGCGTGGAGATGGACGAAGGCGGCATGGTCGGCTCGATCACCGCGGTCAGCGAAATGCCGCTGTGGGAGAACGGCGGGTACTTCGTGCTCCGCCAGGAGGTCTTCGACCACATCCCGGAGAACGGCGACCTGGTCGCCGACGGCTGCGGCGAGCTGGCCAAGCGCGGCCGGCTCCTGGCCTACCCGTACCGCGGGTTCTGGAAGCCGACCGACACGGTCAAGGAGCGCGCGGCGCTCGACGACGCGTACACGCACGGCAAGAAGCCCTGGGCGCTCTGGGAGCAGCCCGTCGCGAGCACCGCGTGATCGGGCTCCGGCCGGGACGGCTCGGCGGTGTCGTCGCCCTCGGCGCGCACTGCGACGACATCGCGATCGGCGCCGGCGGCACCCTGCTGACGATGTGCTCTTCGCGGCCGGGACTGAAGGTCGACGCGCTGGTCCTCTCCGGCGGCGGCACGCCCCGCGAGGACGAGGAGCGGGCGGCGCTCGCGGCGTTCTGCCCGGGCGCGCAGGTCGACGTCACGGTGCTGAAAATGCCCGACGGGCGCTTCCCGGCGCACTGGGAAGAGGCCAAGAACGCGCTGGAGGAGCTGCGGCGGCGGACCGACCCGGACGTCATCCTGGCGCCCCGGACCGACGACGCCCACCAGGACCACCGCGGGCTCGCCAAGCTCGTGCCGACGGCGTTCCGCGACCACCTGGCGCTGGGCTACGAGATCGTCAAGTGGGACGGCGACCTCGGCGCCCCGTCCGTCTACCAGCCCCTCGACGACGACGTCGCCGAGGAGAAGGTGCGGCTGCTGCAGACGCACTACGCGTCGCAGCGGCACCGCGGCTGGTACGACCGGGAGGCCTTCCTCGGCCTGGCCCGGATCCGCGGGATCGAAGCGGCCGCGAAGTACGCCGAAGCGTTTTTCGTCAAGAAACTCACTCTCGACCTGAAGGGCTGAATTCGATGCGGGTGTTGCTGACGGGGCACAAGGGCTATCTGGGAACGGTGATGGCCCCGGTGCTCGCCGCGGCCGGCCACGAGGTCGTCGGCCTCGACTCCGGGCTGTTCGAACAGTGCCTGCTCGGACCCGCGCCGGCCGACCCGGGCGGGTACGTGGTCGACCTGCGCGACGTCACGGCCAAGCACGTGACCGGCGTCGACGCGGTGATCCACCTGGCCGCGCTGTCGAACGACCCGCTGGGTTCGCTCGCGCCCGAGCTGACCTACGACATCAACCACCACGCGTCCGTGAAGCTCGCGAAGCTGGCGAAGGACGCCGGCGTCGGTCGGTACCTCTACGCGTCGACCTGCTCGGTGTACGGCGCGGGCGGCGACAACCTCGTCAACGAGGACGCGCCGCTGAAGCCGGTGACGCCGTACGCCGAGTCGAAGGTGCGCGTCGAGGCCGACGTCCACGAGCTCGCCGACAACGACTTCACCCCGGTCTACATGCGCAACGCGACGGCGTTCGGCTACTCGCCCCGCCTGCGCGGCGACATCGTGCTGAACAACCTCACCGCGCACGCGCACCTGTCCGGCGAGGTGCTGGTGCTCTCCGACGGCACGCCGTGGCGGCCGCTGGTGCACGCCCAGGACATCGCGCGCGCGTTCACCGCCGCGCTGACGGCGCCGAAGGAGGCCGTGCACAACAAGGCCTTCAACATCGGCACCGAGGACAACAACGTCACCGTCGCCGAGATCGCCCAGGAGGTCGTCGAGGCCGTGCCGGGCTCGACGCTGAACATCACCGGCGAGGCCGGCGCCGACCCGCGCTCCTACCGCGTCGACTTCTCGCGCTTCCGCGAGGCCATCCCGGGCTTCGCCTGCGAGTGGTCGGTCAAGGACGGCGCCGTCGAGCTCATCGAGGCCTACCGCAAGTTCGGGCTGACCCGCGAGTCGTTCGAGAAGCTGTTCACCCGGCTGGCCTGGCTGCGCAGCGAGGGTGCGGCCGGCCGCGTCGACGACACCCTGCGGCGGCACTAGTGGCGGGCGCGCAGCTGCGGACCGGGGCGGAGCTGCACGCCCTGGTCGAGCGGCTGTACCCGATCTGCCGCAGCATCACCGGCGACGGCGTGCGGCAGACCCTGGACATCATCGGCGAGCACATCGCGCTGGAGCGGCACGAGGTCCCGACCGGCACGGCCGTGCTGGACTGGACGATCCCGCAGGAATGGAACATCCGGGACGCGTACGTCGCCGCTCCTGACGGCTCGCGCGTCATCGATTTCCAGGAGTCGAACCTGCACGTCGTCGGGTACAGCGTCCCGGTGAACGAGCGGATGCCGCTGAGCGAGCTGCGGGAGCACCTGCACACGCTGCCGGACCAGCCGTCGTGGGTGCCCTACCGGACCAGCTACTACGCCCCGGCCTGGGGTTTCTGCCTCGCGAAGGAGAAGCTCGACGCGCTGCCCGACGGCGAGTACGACGTCGTCATCGACTCGACCCTGGCCGACGGCTCGCTGACCTACGGCGAGCACGTCGTGCCGGGCCGCGTCACCGACGAGGTCATCGTGTCGTGCCACGTGTGCCACCCGTCGCTGGCCAACGACAACCTGGCCGGCATCGCGGTGGCGGTCTCGCTGGCCCAGCAGCTGGCCTTGGCGCAGCCGCACTACACGTACCGGTTCCTGTTCATGCCGGGGACGATCGGCTCGATCACGTGGCTGGCCCGCAACGCCTCCCGGATCGAGAAGGTCCGTCACGGCCTGGTGCTGGCCTGCGCGGGCGACCCGGGATCGTTGACGTACAAGAAGTCCCGCCGCGACGACGCCGAGATCGACCGCGTCATGCAGCACGTGCTGCGCTCGCGCGAGCACCGCGTCGTCGACTTCTCGCCGTACGGCTACGACGAGCGCCAGTTCTGCTCGCCGGGCTTCAACCTCGGCGTCGGGTCGCTGACGCGGACGCCGTACGCGGGCTACCCCGAATACCACACCTCGGCGGACAACCCGAGTTTCGTTTCGCCGGCGGCCATGGAGGACACGCTCGGCGCGCTGCGGGATGCCTTCGGCGTCCTGGACCGCAACCGCCGGTACGTCAACCTCAGCCCGTACGGCGAGCCCCAGCTCGGCAAGCGCGGGCTGTACGACTCGCTCGGTGGCCGCAGCGACGCCAAGCAGGCCCAGATGGCCATGCTGTGGGTGCTCAACCTCTCCGACGGCGAGCACAGCCTCCTGGACATCGCCGAGCGGGCCGGGCTGCCCTTCGACATCGTCGACGTCGCCGCCCGCGCCCTGCACGACGCCGGTCTGGTCAAGGAGTGAGCGACGTGGCCAACCATCGCCGGGCCCCACGCTCGCTGCTCCGGAACGGCGCCGTGCGCGCCATGGCCGGACGGCTGAGCTGGGGCCTCGGCGACCAGGCGGTGTCGAGCCTGACCAACTTCGCCGTCGGGCTGTATGTGGCTCGCTCTCTCGGGACGTTCGCGTTCGGCATCTTCAGCCTCGCCTGGGTCACCTACGGCGTGGTGCTCAACGTCTCGCGCGGGCTGGCCACCGACCCGCTGATGGTGCGGTTCAGCGCGGTGCCGGAGGACCGCTGGCGCCTGGGGGTCGCCAGCGCCTCCGGCACCGCCATCGGCGTCGGCTGCGCGACCGGGGTGGTCAGCCTCGTCGCCGGGCTGGCCGCGGGCGGCCCGCTCGGCAACGCGTTCGTCGCGCTCGCCGTCGTCCTGCCGGGCCTGCTCCTGCAGGACGCCTGGCGGTTCGCCTTCTTCGCGCGCGGTGCGGGCAAGAAGGCGTTCATCAACGACTGCGTGTGGGGCGTCGCGCTGCTTCCGGCGTTGTACATCGCCGCCCAGGTCCACACCGTGGTCGCGTTCGTGCTGGCCTGGGGCCTCTCCGGCGCGGTCGCGGCGATCTTCGGCTGGTTCCAGACCGGCGTCCTCCCGCACCCGCGCGAGGTGCTCGGCTGGTTCAAGTCCCAGCGCGACCTGAGCGTCCGGTACCTGGTCGAGAACGTCAGCAACAGCGGCGCGTCCCAGCTGCGCGCGTACGGCCTCGGCGCCATCGCCGGCATCACCGCCGTCGGCGCGGTCCGCGGCGCCGAGCAGCTGCTCGGGCCGTTCCTGGCCCTGCTCATGGGGCTGTCCCTGGTCACGGTCGCCGAGGGCGCACGGGTACTCAAGCGGGCACCGCACCGGCTCAAGCACTTCTGCATGATCCTCGGCGGCGGGCAGGCCGCCGCCGCGCTGTGCTGGGGTCTCGGCCTGCTGGTCCTGCTCCCCGACTCCGCCGGCCGCTGGGTGATGGGTTCGGTGTGGGACTCGTCGTCCCCGCTGATCCTCCCGGTCACCCTCGCCGTGGTCGGCGCGAGCTTCGCCACCGGCGCGGCCGCCGGGCTCCGAGCGCTGGGTGCCGCACCCCGGAGCCTGCGTTCGCAGCTGATCGCCTCCCTGTTCTACGTCACGTTCGGCATCACCGGCGCCTTCCTCGGCGGTGCGGCCGGGTCCGCGTGGGGCGTCGCGGCCGCGACGCTCACCGGGTCGGTCATCTGGTGGTGGCAACTGCGGCTCGGCCTGCGGGAGTACGTGCCGCCGGCCGTGGACGACGCCGGGGCCAACGAAACCACCATCGTCTTCGCGCCGATCGGGATGAACGAAACCACCGTGGTCTTCGAGCCGATCAAACTGCCGATCAAGGAATGAGGACTCCATGACCACCGTCCCGCGGCTGAGCCTCGGCCTCCCGGTGTACAACGGCGAGGAGTACCTCGCCGAGTCGCTGGACGCCCTGCTCGGCCAGACCTACGAAGACTTCGAGCTGATCATCTCGGACAACGCCTCCACGGACGGCACCGACGAGATCTGCCGCCGCTACGCCGAGAAGGACTCCCGGATCCGCTACGTCCGGCAGCCGAAGAACATCGGGGCGACCCCGAACCACAACTACGTGTTCGACGTGTCCCGCACCGAGCTCTTCAAGTGGGTCTCCCACGACGACCTCTACGCCCGCGACCTGCTCAAGCGGTGCATCGAGGCCCTCGACGAGCGCCCGGACATCATGCTCGCCCACTGCGACCAGGCGATCATCGACGGCGACGGCCGCATCGTCCAGCCGCTCGAGTACACGCTGGACACCGCGTCCCCGCACGCCCCGGACCGCTTCCGCAGCGTCCTGTTCGAACCCGGCGGCGACGACTTCTACGGCGTCATCCGCGCCGACGTCCTCCGCCGCGTCAAGCCGCTCGACAGCTACCACCACGCCGACCGGACCTACTCCGCCGAGATGGCCCTGCACGGCGCGTTCCACCAGGTGCCCGAGCTGCTCTACTTCCGCCGCGACCACCCGGGCCGCGCGGAACGGGCCAACCCGACCATCCGGAGCCGGTGCGCGAATCTGGACCCGCGGCGCGCGAACCGGCTCCGGAACCCCACCGTCCGCCTGCTCGGCGAGTACGTCTACGGGTTCGCGGACCTGATCCGCCGCGCGCCGATCTCGGCCGCCGACAAGCGCGAGTGCTTCGGGCACCTCGGCGCCTGGCTGACCAACCGGGCGCGCTCCGGCCACGGCGAGCGCGTCGAGGACCGCGCGCCGACCGCCTCCGACGTCGCCACGGTCAACGAGATCGTGGCCGGCCGCGAAGGCAGGCTCGCGTGAAGCGTGCCCCGCGCGTCGGCGTCTTCGGCCTGCTCGGCTCGGGGAACCTCGGCAACGACGGTTCCCTCGAAGCCGTGCTCGGCTACCTGCGCGCCGAACACCCGGACGCCGTCCTGACCGGCCTGGTGGGCGGCCCGGACATCGTCCGCGAGCGGTACGGCGTCGACACCACGCCCCTGCACTGGAACCAAGCCGAGTACGAGACGGCGTCCGGCCTGCGCTCGATCGTCCTCAAGGGACTCGGCAAGCTGGTGGACATCGGCCGCACGGCCGCCTGGGTCCGCGAACAGGACGTCGTCATCGTGCCCGGCATGGGCGTCCTCGAAGCGACACTTCCGCTGCGTCCATGGGGTTTCCCGTATTCGCTCTTCCTCCTTTCCGCCGCCGGGCGGCTCTTCGGCACGAAGGTCGCGCTGGTCAGCGTCGGCGCCAACGAGATCAGCGCGCCGGCCACGCGGACGCTCGTCCGCTGGTCCGGCCGGCTCGCCGCGTACCGCTCCTACCGCGACGACATCTCCCGCGACGCCATGCGCGCCATGGGTGTCGACACCAGCCGTGACGAGGTCTACCCCGACCTCGCGTTCTCCCTCCCCACTCCGGCTGCCGGCGGCGAGCCGGGCACCGTCGGCGTCGGCGTGATGGCCTACTACGGCGGCAACGACGACCGCGCCGACAGCGACCGCATCTACCGCCACTACGTGGACACGATGAACCGGTTCGTCGCCTGGCTCGTTGACCAGGACAGACCGGTCCGGTTGTTCATCGGTGATCAGATCGACCGGCAGGTCGTCGACGAGATCCTCGAGAAGACCGCTTCCCCGCTGGTGACGGCGGCTTCGGCGGAGACCCTGGACGAGCTGATGCACGAGATGGCGGCGGTGGACAGCGTGGTGGCCACGCGCTACCACAACGTGCTCTGCGCCCTGAAGGTCGCGAAGCCGACCGTCGCGATCGGGTACGCGCCGAAGAACGACGTGCTCATGGCGGAGATGGGCCTCGACGGCTTCACCCAGCGGGCGAAGACCGTCGACTTCGACCGGCTAGTCGAGCAGTTCACCGAACTCGAAAACCGTTCGCCGGAACTGCGCCAGATCCTGGCGGAACGGAACGAGAACAACGTGCAACGACTCAAGGACCAGTTCGCCGCCCTTTCGGCGGCCCTCTTCGGGGGTGCGCGATGAAGGCCATTCCGGTGCCCGAGATCGAGGGCGTGTACCTGTTCGAACCGGCCCCGCACGCCGACCAGCGCGGGTTCTTCAGCCGGACGTTCGACCGCGAGGTCGTCGCGTCGGTCGGGATCGACCCGGACGGCTTCGCCCAGGACAGTCTTTCCCGCTCCCGCAAGGGAGTCATCCGCGGGATGCACCTGCGCGGCGGGGCCGGCGAGGCGAAGCTGGTGCGCTGCTCGCACGGCGCGGTCTTCGACGTCGTGGTGGATCTCCGACCGGATTCGCCCACGTTCCGCAATGTCAAAACGTTCGAACTTTCCGGTGATACGCAGGTTTCCGTGTACATCCCGGCGGGCTGCGCGCACGGATTCCAGTCACTCACCGATATCTCGGACGTCTCGTACCGTATCGATCGACCCCACGACCCGTCCGAAGACATCACAATTTCGTACAAAGACCCAGAATTGGACATTTCGTGGCCACTGTCGGTCACAATGGTCAGTGACCGGGATGAGCGCGCGCCGTCTCTCGGAGAGGCGTTGAAACCAACGAGGTGACCCACATGGGAACGAACTTGCCCCGCTCGACGGAGGCGAACGAGCGGCTGCACCGGGTCATCCCGGGTGGTGCGCACACGTACGCCAAGGGCTCGGACCAGTATCCCGAAGGGATGGCTCCGGTCATCTCCCACGGTCTCGGCGGCCACGTCTGGGACGTCGACGGCAACGACTACATCGAATACGGCGCCGGGCTGAGAGCCGTCAGCCTCGGCCACGCCCACCCGCGGATCCTGGACGCGGTCCGCGCCGAGCTCGGCAAGGGCAGCAACTTCATCCGCCCGTCGATCATCGAGGCCGAGGCCGCCGAGCGGTTCCTGGAGAACGTGCCGACGGCCGACATGGTGAAGTTCACCAAGAACGGCTCGGACGCCACGACCGCCGCGGTCCGGCTGGCCCGGGCCGCCACCGGGCGCAAGCTCGTCGCCAAGTGCGCCGACCACGCCTTCTTCTCGACCGACGACTGGTTCATCGGCACCACGGCGATGAACGCGGGCATCCCGGACGAGGCGACGGAAGCGACGGTGTCCTTCCCGTACGGCGACCTGCAGGCCACGGAGGAGCTGCTGCAGCGCCACGAGGGCGAGATCGCGTGCATGATCCTGGAGCCGGCCGCCGCGGCCGGCCCGCCGCCGGGGTATCTGCAGGGCCTGCGGGAACTCGCCACGCGCCACGGCGTCGTGCTGATCTTCGACGAGATGATCACCGGGTTCCGCTGGTCCGCGCACGGCGCGCAGGGCCTCTACGGCGTCACCCCGGACCTCTCGACGTTCGGCAAGGCGCTCGGCAACGGCTTCGCCGTCTCCGCGCTGGCCGGCAAGCGGGAGCTGATGGAGATCGGCGGGCTGCACACCGACCGGGAACGGGTGTTCCTGCTGTCGACCACTCATGGCGCCGAGACCCACTCCCTCGCCGCCGCGATCGCGGTCATGGACGTCTACCGCGACGAGGATGTCATCGCCCGGCTGCACGCCCTCGGCGACCGCCTCGCCGCCGGCGTCCGAGAGGTGGCGGCCGGGATCGGCGTCGAGGACCACGTGGTCGTCCGCGGGCGCTCCAGCAACCTCGTCTTCGGCACCTTCGACGAAGAGCTCAAGCCGTCCCAGCCGTACCGGACGCTGTTCCTGCGCGAGCTGGTGAGCGGCGGGGTGCTCGGGCCGTCCTTCGTGGTCAGTGCCGCGCTCACCGAGGCGGACATCGACAAGACCATCGACGTGGTCGCCCAGGCCTGCACGGTGTACCGGAAGGCCCTCGACGCGAACGACCCCGCGCCGTGGATGGGCGGGCGCCCGGTGAAGCCCGTGTTCCGCAAGTTCGCCTGACCCGGGATCGGTGCCGGCCGGCCGGGGAGCCCACCCCGGCCGGCCTTCGCCGTGGCCTCCCCCGACCGGCGAGCCGGATTCACCCCATGGGTCCGATGAGGACACTTGAGGGTGACTGTTTTCCGGCCCGTTCGTGCGTAACTTCCTGCCATGGGCAGATCTCGTGCGGTTCTCGTCGCCGCCAGCTCGCTCCTGATCGCCGTGGCGTGCCCGGCGATCGCGCGAGCCACCGACGGGCCCGGGCCGGTGTGCGACCACCAGCCCGCGGAGCACGAGGAAGCGCCTCCCGGGGCCGTCCCCGTCGATCCGGGCGTCGACGGGGACCTCTCGGCCAAGACGGCGGCGAACCCGCCCGGCACGACGTTCTGGCTCCGCCCCGGCACCCACACCCTCGGCACCGACCGGTTCGGCCAGGTCGCACCGAAGGACGGTGACGTCTACCTCGGCGCGCCGGGCGCGGTCGTCGACGGCCGGGGCGTCAACCAGGCGGCCTTCACCCAGCGGGCCCGCGACGTCGAGCTCCACGGGCTCACGGTCCGCGGGTTCGCCGCGCCCCAGGACCAGGGCGTGGTGAACCACGACTCCGGTGACGGCTGGCTCATCGAGAACACGACCATCGAGGCCAACGCCGGCGCGGGGCTGATGGCCGGGGCACGTCAGGTCGTCCGGCACAGCTGCCTGCGTGACAACGGCCAGTACGGGCTCAACGCGTACCAGGCCGGAGACGGCATCACCGGGCTGGTACTGGAGGGCAACGAGATCACCGGCAACAACACCGGTGACTGGGAGGCCAAGGTGCCGGGCTGCGGGTGCAGCGGCGGCGCCAAGTTCTGGGCCGTGAACGGCGCGGACGTCCGGGGCAACTGGGTCCACGGCAACCACGGCGCCGGCCTGTGGGCGGACACGAACAACAACGACTTCCTCGTCGAGGACAACCTGTTCGAAGCCAACGACGCCGAGGCGCTGTTCTACGAGACCAGCTACAACCTCGTGCTGCGCGGCAACACGTTCCGCGGCAACACCCTGGTGCAGGGCCGCGCGTTCGCGACGCGCGGCGACAACTTCCCGGCCGCGACGGTGTACCTGTCGGAGTCGGGCGGCGAGCCCCGCGTTCAGGCGCGGACGTCGGCCGTCGACATCAGCGGGAACACGTTCGAGGACAACTGGGCAGGGATCACGTTGTGGGAGAACGCCGACCGCTTCTGCACCAGCCCGGCCAACACGTCTTCGGGCTACTGCACCAAGGTGACTTCCCAGTCTTCGTGCACGGCGGGCACGATCGCGAAGCCACCGGCGTACGACGACTGCCGCTGGAAGACCCAGCGCGTGGAGGTTCACGGGAACACCTTCCGGTTCGATCCTGGACGGGTGGGCTGCACGAGCCTCTGCGGGCGGATGGCACTGCTGTCGAACTACGGGACCTTCCCGGACTGGTCTCCCTACAAGGGAACCGTCGTGGAGGAGGCGATCACCTTCCAGCAGGGCAACCGGTGGCACGACAACTCCTACGCCGGGCCGTGGGCCTTCGTCGCGCATGACACCTCCAGGACGGTCGACGCTGCGGGCTGGCGGGCGGAGCCCTACTCGCAGGACGAGTGTTCTTCGTTCGACGGTGGGACCGCCGGCTGCTGATCAGGAGCTTGCCGACGGGGTCTGACACTTTTCGCCGCGGCACCCGTCTTTGATGCCGGATTCCCTTGCTACCAAAGGGAAAAGTCGCGAACGGAGAATTCCGGACAGCGCGCACATCACCCGTTTCAGCGATGGCGTTCGCACGGGTGTTCGGTACCGTCGGAGACATGCCCGCCATCCCCGCACCCCTCGACCGCGACGCGATCGACATCGTCCTGTTCGATGCGATGGGCGTCCTCTACTCCGCCGCCGACGACGTCGGCGAGCTGCTCGTGCCCTACCTCCGCAGCCACGGCTGCGTGCTGCGCAGGGAAGAAATCGCCCAGCTGTACCAGGAATGCAGCCTCGGCAAGATGTCCTCGGCCGACTTCTGGGCGGACGCCGGCGCCTCCGGCGCATCGGACGAGGAGTACTGCCGGAACCACCGCCTGACGGAAGGCGTGGTCGCGGTCCTCGCGGATCTCGACGCGACCGGAGTGCGGCTCGGCTGCCTGAGCAACGACGTCAGCGAGTGGTCGAAGCTCTTGCGTGAACGGTTCCGCCTCGGCGAGTACCTGACCGACTGGTTCATCAGCGGCGACACTCGGGTGCGCAAACCAGCGCCCGAAGCATTCACCGGCGCATGCCGGCGTCTCGACGTGATCCCGAGCCGGATCCTGCTCATCGACGACCGCGCGGAGAACGTCTCGGCCGCGCGCGCCGCCGGCCTCCAAGCACTGCGGTACGGCACCGCCCCACTGTCCACAATGGAAGATTTGCGAAAGGAGCTCAGACCGTGGTGAAGCGCGCGCTCGGCTCGCCCCGAAGACGTCCCGCCGGCAGACGCCGGTTGCAGAGCACCAGCAGCAGATCCTGGGCCAGGCCGGTGAGCGGGACCCCGGTGCCGTACTCCCAGTCGAGATCGTCGGCACGCAGGCAGACACCGGCCAGATCGGTGCCGAAGTACTTCGCCTGCTTGGGCCGGACGCCGCCGAGCACCACTTCCAGCCGTTCCGGGGGCACGCGCCGATCCAGCCCGAGGGCGGTCGTGATGTCGAGGCCGTGGATGACGTCGTGGCTCAGAGCGCCCTCCGGCCCACCGCCGGGCGGCTGCCAGGGGTGCTCGGCGTTGTCCCGCAGCGAGGCGACCAAGGCATCCCGCGAAAGCACGGCGGCCTCCTGCCGAGCCACGCGATCGGCCATCCGGTTGAAGCGCCCCGCGGACTTCACCAGCTCGCGCACGAACCGTCCGGTCGTGAACCGGAAGGGCATGGTCATATGGGCAACAACCTCGGGAACCCGCCACCCGGCGCACAGGGTGGCCGAGCCCCACTCGGCGGGCGTGAGCTCCCCAAGCACGGCAGCCAGCTCCCGCCGCTCGGCGGCGATCAGTTCTTGGGTCATCGGTCTCTCCTTCGCAGGTAGGTCACCCCACCGACGAACGCGCCCCACCCAGACCGACACTCAACCCGCGCGGCGGAGCCCGCCCAATCCGCGCGCTGCCCCTCGGCCAGGCTGAGCCGGGCCCGTGGAGCTAGGGCCAGGAACCAGGGCCAGTGGCAGGGGCAGCCGATCACCAGGGCGACAGGGCTGAGACCTCCGCACCGAGCCCGGCGGCGACCCCGCGCTGGCGGGGCGCCCACCCACGGGCCGTTCACCTCGCCGACGGCACAAACGCCGCCAGAAGCCGTCGCCGGCCCGGCATCACAGCCGTCGGCTACGCGATCCGCCGGAAGTTCGCGCCGGTGTCACAGCCGTTCGGCTACGCGATCCACCAGCCAAGCCGTCGCCGGGACCGCCGCCAGCGCGGCACAGAACCCACCCACCGCATCCGTCGGGTAGTGCGCCCCCAACGCCACCTCGGCCCACCCCATCGCCACCCCCGCGACCAACGCCAACCCCAGGACCAACACCACCGCCGCGGCCCGCCCCAGACCCAGCCGGTCGGCCAACAGCAGCGCGATCACCAACGCCAGCGCGGTAGCCAACGCCGTGTGGCCACTCGGATACGAAAGGAACTCGCCATGAATCGTGCGGCCGACGATCGGCTTCAGCAGCGTCGTCACCGCCACCGTGACCACCACGCCGAGCACCGTCACCACCGCCGCCCGGATGCGGTGGACCAGGAAACACACCGCCGCGAGTACCGCGACCAGGATCGTCGACCCCACCGGCTCGCCGCCGAAGTCGAACACCAGCGCCACGTACCGCCAGGGCGGCTGGACCCCGTCGATCGACGGGAGCACCGCCGCGTCGATTCCCGTCAACCCCGAGTCGTGGAAATGGAGGATGCCGAGCGCGATCAGCACCGCCGTCGCCAAGGCGGCCGTCATGGCCAAGGGAGCATGCAACGCGGCCGGCAGGGCCGCGGGTGCCGTCCGGACCAGCTGCCTCACCCGCGCGCCTCGATCGCCGCTTCGTACCCGGCGATCAGCCGATCGAGCCCGACCGCCGGGGTGAAGTCCTTCTCGTATCGGACCCGGGCCGCGTCACCCATCTCGTGGTTGCGGTCGCCGGCCACCTCCCGCAGCCGGTCCGCCAGCGAGGCCGGGTCGTTCGGTGCGTGCAGGAGGCCGGTGACGCCGTCGTCCACCAGCTCCGGGAACGCGCCGTGCGACGCCGCCACCGTCGGGACGCCCGCGGCCATCGCCTCGACGACCACCAGGCCGAACGCTTCCAGCCACGTCGACGGCGCTACCACCGCCACCGCGTCGGCCGTCAGGGCACGGCATTCCGCCTTGTTCTGCAGACCGACATACGACACGTCGGCGCGGCCGGCCGCCCAGGTCGCGACCTCGTCCTGCATCGGGCCGGTGCCGGCGATGACCAGCGGCACGCCCAGGGCTCCGCCGAGACGATCCCAAGCCCGCATCAGCAGGCCGACCCCCTTCTCCTCGGTGACGCGGCCGAGGAACAGCACGTGCTTGCCGTCGCCGGTGCGGCGGACGCCGGGGTCGGTGACGAAGTTGTGCTTCACCGCCATCCGCTCGCCGGGCATCCCGGCCGACACCAGGAGGTCACGTTGGGCCGCCGAAATGCAGAAGAACCGGGCGATGCCCGTCCACCACCGGCGCCGGTTCGCGGCCGTGCTCGCCGCCATCGGGAGCGTCGCCACGCGTGAACCGCGGTAGCAGCCGTGCTGCACCGCCGGCAGCGGTGCGCCGCCGACGCACTCGGTGCAGATGTGGCCGTCGCGGTGGAGCGTGCCGGGTGGGCAGACCATCCCGTAGTTGTGCAGCGTCGCGACCGCGGGCACCCCCGCGTCCGCGCAGGCCGCGACCACCGACGGCGACAGCAGCGGGAACGTGTTGTGGATGTGCACGACGTCCGGGCGGGTCGCGCGCAGCCGGGCGGCGAGCTCCTTCCGCACCGCTGGGTTCCAGGGCACCGTCAGCGGCACCAGGGCCTTGCGGGGCGCCGGCATCGACGCGATGTCGTCGCTGCGGCGTTCGAACAGCGACACCTGGTGCCCACCCTCGGAAAGGAGCGTCACCTCGGCGTCGACGACGTTGTTCTCACCGCTCGGCTGCTCGGACCGGTACCGGTTGTGCACCACGAGCACCTTCACGCGACTGTCCCCTTCGCCGGGATGAATGCTTGTTCGTCGGACTGCGGCACCCCGCGGACCAGCAACGACGCCGCCAAGGCCAGGTGCAGCAGGTACGGCGACGCGTCGCCGAGACCGGCTTCGGTGTAGGAGGCCGAAAGGCAGTAGGTGATCAGGAAGATCGCGCACGCGCGAGCCAGCGACGGCGGCCGCAGCACGGCCACCACGACCAACGTGAGGAGGAACCCCGCCACCAGCGCGATCCCGACGAAGCCCTGCTCGTGGTAGATCGCGAGCCAGCTGTTGTCGATCGGCAGGCCGTCGTAGGACTTGTCCGTCAGCCCGACCCCGAAGATGTACTCCGCCGTCGTCCGCGGGGCCTCCAGCAGCGAGTCCCACACCTTCGCGCGGCCGGTCAGGCTGGAGAAGTTGTCGGCACTCTGCCCGCGGAGGAACCACGCCTGCAGCGCGCCCGCCAGCACCACGCCGGCGACCCCGCCGACGCCGACCGTCCAGGCGAACACCTTTCGCGCGCGGGCGCTGGTCAACAGCATCGAGAGGAACGCCACGGCCAGCCCGGCGACCAGACCGAGCGTCGCCGTGCGGGTGTGCGTGAGCAACAACAGCCCCAACGCCGGCACCACGATGTACAGCGCGCTGCGCCACGTCGTGCGGCGCCCGAACCAGAGAAGGAGCGTGAGCCCGGAAATGACCGCCGCGTACTGACCGATCTGCGGCGGGGTCAGCGGCCAGATCGCGCCCGAAAGCCGGCCGCCGTACTCCTCCGGCATCGCGTTGCCGGGCGAGACCACGAGGCCGATGGCCACCGACGCGAGCACGACGGAGTACGTGCGGATGTGGGCCCGGACGAACGTGAACCCGCCGTCCCACCAGCGGGTCAGCAACCAGAGCGTGGAGACGAACACCGTGAGCCGGAAGCACCGGAACAGCGCGCCGGCACCCTCCTGCAGGTCGGCGCTGGACAGGATGCTCGACACCAGCAGCAACGTCAGCAGCAGCAGGTACGCGCTCGGCCGGATCCGCAGGTGCTTGTTCAGCACCAGCGCGATCACGAACGCCGTCATCAGCGCGCCCATGGTGACCAGCTGGCTGACCGAGCGCGGCAGCGGGATGACCGTCTTCGCGCCGGTCGAGCCGAGCGTGTTGATGATCAGCAGGGCCCACGCCAGGGCCGCCCACTTCGGGGTCGCCGACGCGGGCTCGGCCGCGGTGTCGCCGCGGATGCCCGCGATGCCGGTGTGCGCCGCCATGTCAGCCCCCGCCCTGTGCGGTGTACGTGCTGCCGGTGTCCTGCGAGTACGGCGAGCCTTCCCACTCGCCGACCTCGAGGATGCGGTCGGTCGTGTAGGCGATGAAGGTCCACGGGCCGGCGTAGCTGTTGTCGTGCCAGCGGTTGTCCTGCTTGTACGTGATCGCTTCCTGGACGACGTCGCCCTTGTACGGCGACCAGTCCGGGTAGGTGCCGAAGTTCGAGAGCAGGCCCATCCGGCCGCACGACGCCTGGCAGCCGACGACGGCCGGGTCCAGGACGAACTTGTTGTCGTGGATGTCGACGTGCTGGGTCTTCCAGCGGCAGTCGCTCAGCAGCGGCCCGCTCGTGATGGCCGGGTCCGCGCATGTCTTGACCTCCGGCACCAGCCGGGTGCAGTCGCCGGAGCTGGTGTTGGCCGGGCTGTTGCAGTAGCGGTCGGCGTTCTCCCACAACGTGATCCCGGACCAGTTGTTCTCCAGGTAGTTGCGGGAGATCTCGATCTTCGCCGTCCGCGCCTTGATCCGTGGCTCGCCGCCGGACTCGGAGATGTAGATCGCCGGGGTCGGGAAGTTGTCGCCCTTGTCGGCGTACCTGCGGCCGTCGACCCAGTTGTTCTTGCGGATCGTGTTGTCGCGGATGATCGCGTTGTAGCTGATCTCGTAGATCAGCGCGGCGCTGTCGTTGTTCTCGATGAGGTTGCCCTCGATGAGGAAGTCGTTGTTGTTCGTGTCGGCCCACAGCCCGGTGCCGTGGTTGTCGTGCACCCAGTTGCCGCGCACGTCGGCGCCGTTGACGTCCCAGAACTTGACGCCGCCGGTGCAGCCGCAGCCGTCGACCTTCGCTTCCCAGTCACCGGTGTTGTTGCCGGCGATCTCGTTGCCCTCGACGACCAGCGCGGTGATCGGGGTGCTGCCGGAGAAGGCGTTCATCCCGTACTGGCCGTTGCGGCGCAGGCAGTTGCCGCGCACCTGCTGGCGCGCGCCCGCCATCAGGCCGGCGCCGTCGTTGTCCTGGATGGTCGTGTGCTCGATCACCCAGCCGTCGCCGGAGTCGTGGTTGACCACGCCTTCGTCGCGGGGCGCGGCGAAGCCCTGGACGGTCAGGTAGGTGAGCTTGACGTTCGTCCCGTGGCCGGTGAACGCGTACTGGTTGATCTTCCGGCCGTCGACGACGGCGCCGGGGGCGCCGATGTAGACGTCGCCGTCCTTGGGCGACACCTGGTCGTACTTGTCGTCGCCGAGGATGTGCTTGCCCGCCTTGAGCCAGAACGTCGTGCCGGGGCCGGCCGCGCGTGTCTTCGCGGCGAGGTCGCCCGGCACCGCCGGATCGACGGCGACCGCGCCTGCCGGGGCCGTCACCGGGCCGGCCGGTTCCTTGTCACAGACCGCCGCGACCGACCCGCTGGGGGCCGGGGTCGCCTGAGCCGGACCGGTGGTGTCCGGGCTGCTGGAGCACGCCGCGACCGTGAGGAGGACGCCGAGCAGCGGAGCGGCACGGCGGAGTCGGGAACGGCGGGCTGTCACGGGCGGGTCCTAACTGAAGTGGAGCAGGGTGGCGAGGAGTCCGGGGGTGCCGGAGCCGACGAGTGTGGTCGAAGGCTCCTTGCGGCCGAAACCTGCGGAGTACCAGCCGAGGGGTGGGTCGAGCTCACCGCGATGGGCCGTCCACGACAACTCGGACGGCAGTTCCATGACGGCGGTGTGCACCGGGGCAACGGAACCGGTGGAGGTGCCCGGCCAGCTCAGGTGCGCGACGTTCTCTTCGAGCCGGACGGTGACCGCCGGGCCCAGGTGGAACGCCAGGCGCGCGGCCGGGCGGGTGTCGCCGAGCACTTCGTCGACGATCTTCAGCAGGTCGCCGTCGAGCTCGACCGTGCGGCGGTGGACCGCGGGCGCGTAGCCGTCGTGGGCGGCCGTCCAGCGGGAGGGTCCCTCGTCGGGGGTGCGCACATCGAGCACCTTCGTGACCGCGTGCCGCGTCCACAGGAACGGCCCGCCGGACACGGATTGATCGGTCCCGCCCAGCTCGAGGGTGTTGTGGCCGAGCGTCGACCGGAAGTACGACCGCCACCGCGGCTCGCCGTGGTAGCAGAAGGTGCCCGGGTCGGCGAGGACGTCGACGCCGTCGTGGCGGACCTCCACCGACAGTGCGTCGGCGTGGGCGTGCGCGGCGATGGACAGGAAGCCGTGCGGGCCGCCGTCGCAGCGGGCCCAGATCCGGCCCGACCGCAGGATTGTCATGCCCGCGTCCCGCAGGTGCGCGGGACGGCGACCGGCGCGGACGCCCGAAGCGCGGGGAGTCCGGGACGCCAACGAAGCGAGCAGCGGTGTGCGGACGTCCTCGCCCGGGATCGGCGGCCACCAGTCGAGCCGGCCGAACAGCGCCTCGCCGGTAGCGAGCAGCGATGCCCAGCGGTCGGTTTCGAGCCCGTCGACGATCAGGCCGAAGCCGTCGTCGGCGTCGCCCTGCCGCGGCGGCCGGAGCCGGTTGTCCACAATGGACGCCAGGGCGTCGGTCATCCGGAGCAGGACGTCCCAGGTCGAGTCCGGCACCGGCGTGCCCGCCGCGTCGGCCTCCACCGCGGCGGTGAGCCCGAGTTCCAGGACCAGGCCGTGGTACTCGGACGCCAGTTCGGCGTTCAGCCCGGAGTCGAAGGTGTTGCGGGCCAGCTGGACGTCCAGCGAGCGCATCGCCTCGGTCCGCCAGCGCGCCGACTCCGGGAACCAGCCGAACGCGCACGCCGCGGCCAGCAGCCCGGCGTCTTCGGCGATGACGTGGTTGTTCGCCGACGAGCCGTGGCTGCGCAGGGTGGAGAGCCAGTTCTGGTGGTGCCACAGCTGGAGCTGGAAGTCCGGGTTGTCCTCGAACAGGTCGCCGACGCCGGCCCAGCCGTCGAGCAGGCGGCGTGTCCAGACCCACGACAGCAGCCGGATGCCCAGCTCGATGCCGCTCACCCAGTGCGGCCCCCGCAGCGGCGGGTTCTCGGCCCACCACGAACGCAGGTGGGCGGCCACGCGCGCGGCGTAGTCCGAGTTGCCGGTGAGGGCGTAGGCCGCGGCCAGCACGGTGAGGTGCTGGTGGCGCGACGGCTCCCAGATCTGCTTGATGTCGCCGACCGAGTCCTCCGACCGGTACGGCACGTCGAAGGCGTAGACATCGGAAGGCGCGCGCCGACCCGTCTTGGGGTCGAGGAACCAGTCCGGAGACTCCAGGTCGGTGCGAACCACGCCGAAGTACTCGGCGCGGCCGGCCATCAGCTCGTCGGCGGTGGCAAGCAGCCGCTTGACGGCCTCGCCGGACACGGTGCCCAGCACGCCTTCCGGCACCGCGGCGGTGAACCGCGGGTGCGACGGCCAGTCGGGCGGAGTGGGCAGCGCGCTCCGCCACTGCCGCTGAACAACGGCATGCCGAGCACGGCCGACGACCTCCGCCGGCCCCATCCGGGACAGCCGGCGCAGGTACCACCCGGGCCCCATCATGTCCGGGCACCTGCCTTCGACGGCAGCTCCGGCCGAACCCGCGCCAAGCTGGGCACGCCGGACCTCGCCTCCGACCGCAGCTCTGGCCGGCCCGCCACCAGGCTCGTCATGCCGGGGCACCCGCCTTGTTCGGCAGCTCGATCCGCACCGGCGCCGCGTTCGAGACGCTCGACTGCGCGGCCAGCGTCGCCAGCGTCGTCGCGGCCAGGGAAGCCACCGGGATCGGCATCGGGCCACCTGTCCGCACCGCCGTCAGGAACGCGTCGACCTCGGCGGCCTGGCCCTTGTCGCGGCCCTTCGGGATCCGGGAGCTGGCCCACTTCTTGCGCGAGTACACCGATGCGCGCACGAAGTCGTCGAACTTCAGGACCTTGCCGTCGGCCGTGAGGTCGAGCGTCTCCTTCGGGAAGCCCGACGAGCCCGTCTCCGCGTACGTGATGACCGCCGTCGAACCGTCCGGGTAGCCGAGCGTCACCTGGAGGTCTCCAGTCGCGTACACCGATACCGGGTCGGCGTCGAGCAGCCAGCTCACCGTGTCGATGAAGTGCCCGCCCTCGCCGGCGAACCGGGAACCCTCGGTGGCCGTCTGGTTGTACCAGCTGCTGTGGTCGAGGCGGCCCGCGTTGACCAGGTACCGGACCGTCGCCGGGCCGACGCGCGGGCCGAACTGGCCGCGGGCCTCGTGCAGCAGCGGGGCGAACCGGCGGTTGAAGCCGACCTGCAGGCGGTCGTTGCCGGACTCCTCGATCGCGTCGAGGACCTTCTGCAACTCGTCAGCGGACAACGCCAGGGGCTTCTCGACGAACACCGACTTGCCCGCCAACAGCGCCTGGCGGGTCAGCTCGGCGTGCGAACTGTGCCGCGTCACCACGAACACCGCGTCGATCGACGAGTCGCCGAGGACGTCGTCGATGTCGGTGGACGCGGCGGCGAAGCCGAACTTGCGCCGCGCGTTGGCACCCGACAGCGCCGAGGTCGTCGAGACGTGCTTGAGCTGCACATCCGAACGCTCGACGAGGTGCGGCAGCAGCATCGACGACGCGTAGTTGCCCGCGCCGATGAAGCCCAGCCGCACGGGCTGCCCGGCCGGCAGCGGTGCGGCCTTGTGCTCGATCAGCCCGACGCGGGCGGACGTCACCACGGGCTCCGTCCGAGCGACCGCGTCCGGGTAGCGGAACAGCACCGCGACGGCCTTGAGCTCGCCCTCGTTCAACGACTTGTACGTCGAAACCGCGTCGGAGAAGTCCGAGACGTGCGTGATCAGCGGCTCCACGTCGAGGCGGTCGCGCGCGATCAGGTCGAGGACGCACTCGAGGTTGCGGCGCTCGGTCCAGCGGACCTGGCCGATCGGGTAGTCGCGGCCTTCGAGCTCGTACGACGGGTCGTAGCGGCCCGGGCCGTACGAGCGGGAGAACCGGACGTCCAGTTCCTTCTCGTAGTAGGCGTTCCACGGCAGGTCGAGCTTGCACTTGCCGATGTCGATGACGCGGCCGCGGTCGCGCGACAGCTTCGCGGCCAGCTCGACCGGGTCGTTCGTGTTGCCGCCGGCGGCGAGGTACGTCTGGTCGACGCCCGCGCCGTGGGTCAGCTCGTCCACGGCCGTGTCGACGATGCCGGACGCCGGGTGCGCGCAGGTCAGCGCGCCGAGGCTCTCGGCGAGCTTGCAGCGCTCGGGGTCGGGGTCGACGCCGACGACGCGCACGCCGGACGACGACAGCAGCTGCACCACGAGCTGGCCGATCAGGCCGAGCCCGATGACCAGGGCGACGTCGCCGATCTGCGGCTCGCCGCGGCGGACGCCCTGCATGGCGATCGACCCGACGGTGCCGAACGCCGCGTGCCGCGGGTCGACGCCGGCCGGGACGCGCGAGTAGAGGTTCTTGGGCACCCAGTTCAGCTCGGAGTGCAGCGCGTGCTCGTTGCCCGCGCAGGCCACGAGGTCGCCGACCGCGACGTCGGTGATGCCGTCGCCGACCTGCTCGACGATGCCGCACAGCGAGTAGCCGAGCGGGGTGTAGGAGTCCAGTTTGGACGTCACCTTGCGGTAGGTCGCCGAGAGGCCGTTGGTGGCGACGCTCTGCATGACCTTCGCGACCTGGTCCGGGCGGGCCTTCGCCTTGCCCACCAGGGACAGGCTGGCCTCGGACACCTTCATCATCTCGGTGCCGGTCGAGATCAGCGAGTACACCGTCCGCACCAGCACGCCGCCGGGCTTGCAGGCGGGTTCGGGGACTTCGAGGAGCGCCAGTTCCCCGCTCTTGTAGTTCTGGACTACCTGCTTCACTTCGCTCCCGCTCCAGACATCGCGTTCCGGTACCAATACTCAAGAGTCAAGACGTGCCAGAGGTGCTTGCCGCGGTCCTCCTGGCCGGCGGCGTCCTCGGCGACCATGCGCTGCAGTGCCTCGCGCTGCAGGAAACCCGAGGAAACGAGCACGCCTTCGTTGACGACTTCGCGCACCAGCGGCGCCAGGTCACGGCTCATCCACGCCCGCAGCGGCGCGCTGAACAGGCCCTTCGGCCGGTGCACGATCTCGCTGGGCAGGATGTTCAGCGCCGCGTTCTTCAGCGCGACCTTGCCGGCGCGGCCGACGATCTTCTTGTTCCCCGGGATCTTGAACGCCGCGCGCACGACCTCGACGTCGACGAACGGCGTCCGCACCTCGGTGGACGCCGCCATCGTCGAACGGTCGGTGTAGGTCAGGTTCAGCCCGGGCAGGAACATCCGCGAGTCGGCCAGGCACATGCGGTTGACGAAGTCGTCGAGCGCCTGGTCGTTGTACGTGTCCGCGTGCTCGGTCAGCACGTCCTCGACCTCGGGGGCGAAGTCCGGGTTCACCAGCGAAAGCAGCTCCGCCTGGTCGTACATCGTGTAGCTGCGCCGGAACGCCGTCTCCTCGGGCAGGCCCGCGAAGGACAGGAACCGCTTGGCGAACCGCACCGACCGGTACCCGCGCTTGGCCGACGCGACCGGCAGCCGGTCCACCAGGGACTCGACGGGACGGCGGACCGCACCCGGAACCTTGTGGTAGCGCAAGGCGATCAGGTTCGCGAGGTGCTTGCGGTAGCCGGCGAACAGCTCGTCGGCGCCCATCCCGGACAGCATCACCTTGACGCCGGCTTCGCGCGCGGCCGAGCAGATCAGGAAGGAGTTGATCGCCGCCGGGTCGCCGATCGGCTCGTCGAGGTGGTGGATCATCTTCGGCAGCAGGTCGAGCACCTGCGGCGCGATCTCGATCTCGTGCAGGTCGACGCCGAACTTCCCGGCGACGATCCGGGCGTACTTGAGGTCGTCCGGCATGGCCTCGAACTTGGCGTCCTCGGCGCGGAACCCGATGGTGTAAGCGGAGATCCCGGGCTGCGAGCGCGCGGCCAGCGCCGTCAGGTAGCTGGAGTCCAGCCCACCCGAAAGGAACGTCGCGACCGGGACGTCGGAGAGCAGGTGCTTGGCGGTCGACTCGGAGATCACCTCGTGCAGGTCGACCTCGCCCTCGAACGCCGCGCCTTCCTCGGCGACCTCCCGCAGCGACCAGAAGCGGCCGCGGTCGAGCTGGCCGTCCGGGCGGCAGCGCAGCCACGTGCCCGGCTGCAGCTTCTCCGCGCCCTGGTAGGCGCAGCGGCTGTCCGGCACCCAGTAGTAGAGCAGCGACGCGATCAGCGCGGCGTTGTCGACCTGCAGCGACCCACCCAGCTCACCGGCCAGCGCCTTCAGCTCGGAGGCGAAGGCGACCCCGCCGGCCCGCGGCACGAAGAACAGCGGCTTGATGCCCAGCTGGTCGCGGACCAGGAACAGCTCGCCGGTGCCTTCCTCGAACATCGCGAAGGCGAACATCCCGCGCAGCTTCGGCAGGCAGTCCGTGCCCCAGCGCCGCCACGCCTGCAGCAGCACCTCGGTGTCGGACGTCCCGCGGAACCGGACGCCGGCCGCGGAAAGCTCGGCGCGCAGCTCCGGGGCGTTGTACAGCTCGCCGTTGTAGCTCAGCGCGAGGCCGTCGAGGACCATCGGCTGGGCGCCGGTCTCGGACAGGTCGATGATCGACAGTCTTCGATGCCCCAGGTGGACCGAGCCCGCGCCGACGGCGTGGTCGTAGCGACCGGAGCCGTCCGGCCCGCGGTGGGCCAGCGTCTTGGTCAGCCGGTCGGTGAGCGGCCCGCCGTCCGGCCAGAGGTAGGTGCCTGCGATGCCGCACATCTCGAGTGGGTCCCCTTTGGTCGCGGCGCGCGGGGTCAGGAGACCTCCGCGCTCTTTTCTGGCTCGAGCTGGGCGTTCAGTTCGCCTTTGTGCGCCGGCTCGCCGTGGTCGCGCTTGAACGGCGTCGGCCGCTTCGGCTTGACCGGGGCGAACTTCTTCGTCGGCGCGTCCAGGTGGTCGACGCTGACCTTCCCGGGTTCCGGCAGTGGTGCGGCAGAAGGCTTGGGCGGCGCCGGCGGCGGGCCGACCGGGCGGACCGGCGCGATCCGCCGCGTCGGCGGCTCCGCGACCGCGACGCGCTCGGCGATGCGGGCGGCCAGTTCGTCGATGCGGTCGTGCCCGACGACCGAGACGCGGTGCTCCGCGGGGGACGTCTTGGCTCGGCCGCGCAGCGCCGTGTGCAGGCCGTCCCACAGCGTGCCGTCGGACTTGTCGCGCGGGTCCGGGTCGACCAGCACCACGCCGATGATCGGGATCTGCTGGTCGGCGAGCTGCCGCGCCACGGTGTGCAGCCACAGCGTGTTCGCGTGCCCGGCCTTGACGACCAGCACGGTCTCCTGGCCGAGGTGCTCCAGGTCGGTCCACGCCGTGCCCGGTGAGACCGTGCCGACGCCGACCCGGCGCTCGTCCGGCTCGGCGTCCGGGTCGCCGGCCCCGACGACGGTGACCTCGCTGTTCGTTTCGCCGGCCAGCTTGCGGACGTCCTCGTTCGGCAGGTCGTCGAGGACGCTCGCCTTGCCGTCCGCGGCCAGCTCCCCGGCGATGTCGAGGGCGAGCGCGGCGGCGACCTTCGGTGCGCCGAGCTCCAGCAGCGACACGGCGGGCTTGTCCTTCTTGATCGCGCGCACCAGCGTCGTCGCGACGCGCTGGCGTTCGGTCACCGCCCGCGAACGCCGCCACAGCCGCGCCGGGCCCCGGCGCTTCGACGGCAGCTGGGCGAGCACGGACGCGCCGAGGTGCGTGGAGATTTCGCGGCGCAGCACCGGCCGGTCGCGCGAGACCGCGCCGACGGCGGCGATCGCGATCCCCAGGACCAGGCCGAGGGCGAAGCCGATGCCGCCGTTGGTCGCGGTGGTCTTGAGGAACGCCTTCGGCAGCGCGCGGGCCGCGTCGACGACCTGGGTGCCCGCGGCGACCTGCGGGCTGCCGATGCCGGCCTGCTGGGCGCGGGAGTCGAAGTCGGAGATCTGCGACGCGAGCGCGGCGCGGCGGCCGTACATGCCTTCGAGGGTGCTGGCGTTGGCGTTGCGGCCCTTGCCGGTCTCGTCGGCGATCTGCTGGTCGACCTTCGTCAGCTCGTCCTGGGCGTTCTTCCGCTGGTCGAGGATGGCCTTGGACTGCGCGGCCGCGGCGGCCTGGCTGCGCTGGACGTGGTCGGCGATGAAGGTGTCGGCCAGCGCCTGCGCCTGCGCCACGGCCTCTTCGGTGCTCTTCGCCTTGACGGTGATCTGCATGACGTTGTTCGTCAGGCCCAGCCCGGCGAAGTTCTTCATGAACTCTTCGGGCGATTCGGTGCTGTTGATCTTCTTCAGCGCGCCTTCGGCGATCTGGGTCGTCGACAGCACGGCGACGTCGGTGCGCATCAGCGTGCCGCTGTCGGTCGGCGAGTCGTCCTGGTGGACGATGATCACCTTGGTGACCGCGGTCGGCGGCGTCGGCAGCACGATCGCCACCAGCGCCCCGGCGATCAGCCCGAGCAGCCCGGTGGCCAGCCAGAGGCGTTTGCGCCGCCGGATCGCGACGAAGAGCCGCTGGAGGTCCAGCAGCGGGGCGGCCTGAGTCTCGGAGGTAGTCGTCACGCCGAACCTGCCAGGGCTTTCTCGGGGGCGTCTTCCGCCACGGGTTCGGCTTCCGGCGCGGATGGCCGGACAGGATGAGTGAGGACCGCGCCGACGATCTCCTGACCCGCGTCGTTGCAGGCCTCGGCGAGCCGGACGAGCTCCCACGCGGTGCGGGAGCCGGCACTGAGCACCACCAGGACACCGGCGTCGGGGCCGGCGTCCGGCACCGTCGGCCGCCCGGCGGTGAACTCGAAGATCCGCAGCGGCACGGACAGCCGGTCGGCCAGCTCGGCGAGCTGCCCGGCGGCGAGCTTGCCGGTCTCGTCGTCGCCGGCCACGAGCGCCAGGACGTCGGCGGGGCCGGTGGCCAGCCGGGCCAGCACGCGGCGGTAGCGGATGTCGCGGTTGACCCCGTCGGCCGAGCTCGCGATCGGCGGCAGCACCCACGGCCGATCGCCGCCGAGCAGCCGCCGCACCTTGCCGTAGAGGCCGGTCGCCGGGAGGCGGTCGCCCTGCGGCGTCGTGACGTCGACGCCGGCCAGGATCGGCGAACCGAGCGCCGAAGCGATCTCCGGCTCGCCCCGCAGCCGCCGGTCGGCGCGCGCGGCGAACAGGTGGCCGAACACGCCGATGAGGAAGAACAGGACCGCGCCCCCGGCGACGAGCTGAACCATCGTCGGGGCGGCCGGCCCGCTCGGGCGCTCGGACGGCCCCAGCACCACGGTGTTGCCGACGCCGGTCGCGAGGTCGGCCTGGTTGAGGTCGTTGATGGCCTGTTCCAGCGACGTCCGCAGGCCTTCGAGCTGCGTGCGGACCTGGACGCTCTCCACGGTCAGGTCGCCGCCGACGGTCTTGGCGAGGTCGCTGATCTTCTGCGTGGTCAGCTGGACCTGCTGGCGCAGCGACTCGCGCTGCTCCTGGGCCAGCTGCACCGACGCGTCCGCGGAGTTGCTGGCCAGCTGGCCGGAGTACTTGACGAACTGCTGCGCGATCTGGTCCGCGAGCTGCTGGGCGTGCTCCGCGGTGTCGGCCGAGACGGTGATCGTCACGACGTTGCCGTTCGCCACCGACGTCGTGACCTGCTTCTTCAGGTCCGCGCCGCTCGGGTGCCACGGGAGCACGGCGGCGGCGCGGTCGAGGACGACCGAGCTGGTCGCGACCTCGGCCTGGGTGAGCAGCTCGTCCGCCTGACGCGGTCCCTGGAGCAGCACGCTCGACGAGGTCTGGTAGCCGGGCGAGAACAGCACCGACGCGCCGGCACCGACCGCCGCTCCCAGGACAGCGAGGGCGACCAGCAACCTCCAGCGTCGGCGGAGGACCTGCCCGATCAGGGCCAGGCGCACCGTGTCGTCAGTCAACGGCGGTATCTCCATTCCTGAGCGGGTACGCCGAACGGGGTCACATGATCGGCCGGTTACCCGAACCGTCGTCGGACCGGGGACATTGGTTACACGTCCGGTGAGTTCTTGACCTAACGGCGATCAGGACTTCACGGCGTGCTCATACGCGGCGAGCAGGTTCTTCGCCGAGTTCTCCCACGAGAGCGCGCCGGCGACCCTGGCCTGGCCGAGCTTGCCCATCCGGACGCGCTCCTCCGGGTCGTCGAGCAGCTGCGAGACGAGCTTCGCGAACGCCGACTCGTCGTTCGCCGGGGCGTAGACCGCCGCGTCGCCCGCCGAAACGCGCGCTTCGCGCAGTTCGAACGAGACGATCGGCTTGCTCATCGCCATGTACTCCATGACCTTGTTCATCGTGGAGACGTCGTTGAGCGGGTTGAGCGGGTCCGGCGACAGGCAGACGTCGGCGGCCGACAGGTAGCGGACCAGGTCCTCGTCGGGGATCCGGCCGGTGAACTCGACCTGGTTGGCCAGCCCGAGCTTCGCCGAGAGCGCCACCATGTCGTCGAAGGCGTCGCCGGAGCCGACGAACACCGCGTGCCAGTCGGTGCGCCCGATCTCGTCCCGCAGCTTCGCGAGCGCGCGCAGGGCGTAGTCGACGCCGTCCTGCGGGCCCATCACGCCGAGGTAGGCGAGCAGGTGCGGCTTGCCCTTCTTCAGCTCGGGCTCGACGGGGACCTCGTGGAACCGCTCGACGACCGGGGCGCTGCGCACCACGAAGACGTCCTCGGGCCGCTTGCCGCCGCGGATCCGGGCGACCTGCTGGTAGCTCTCGTTCGTCGAGATCACGACGTCGGCGGCGCGGTAGGTGGCGCGCTCGAGCGCGCAGACCCCGCGGTAGAGGAGGTCCTGCCCGCGGTCGAACCGCGAGAGGTACAGCTCGGGGCACAGGTCGTGCTGGTCGAAGATGAACCGCGCGCCCTGGCGCTTCAGGAACTTGGCCACCAGGTACAGCAGGTCCGGCGGGTTGCAGGCGTGCACGACGTCGACCGGCCCGACCTTGCGTGCCAGCCGCAGCGTGTGCCACAGCGCGGTGCCGTACTCCTGCAGGTAGCCGGCGGGTCCGCCGGTCGCCGCCTTGAGCGGGTACCGGTGGATGTGGACGCCGTCGACGACGGCTTCGGCCTCGGTGTCGCGCTTGGTGCCCTGCGGGCAGATCACGTGGACTTCCCACCCGGCGTCGCGCAGGGTCGTGGACTCCTGCCAGACCCGCCGGTCGAAGGGGACGGACAGGTTTTCGACGAGGATGAGCGCTTTACCAGGCAAGGCCGGCGTATCCCTCTTCAAGGCGACGCTCGGCGGCGTCGGGCAGGCGGACGAGGTCGACGATCGCCCGGCCGTGCGGCAACGCCGCCAGCACGTCCGGGTCCTTGGTGCCGACGAGCAGGACGTCGGCGTGGTCCATGACTTCTTCGACGGACCCGGCGAGCAGCTGGCCGAGGTGCGGCAGCCGGCCCTCGATGTACTCGCGGTTGGCGCCCATCAGCCGCGAGAGGCTGACGTTGGCGTCGTAGATCTTGAGGTCGAAGCCCTTGCCGAGCAGCTTCTCGGCCAGCTCGACCAGCGGGGACTCGCGCAGGTCGTCGGTGCCGGGCTTGAACGACAGCCCGAACAGCCCGACCTTGCGCTTGCCGGTGCGCGCGACCAGGTCGAACGCGCGCTGCAGGTGGTCGGCGTTGGACGCGAGCACGTGCGACAGGATCGGCACGCTGACGTCGTTGCGGTGCGCGGCGTAGACCAGTCCGCGCAGGTCCTTCGGCAGGCAGGAGCCGCCGAACGCGAAGCCGGGCTTGAGGTAGGCCGGGCTGATGTTGAGCTTGGTGTCGGCGAGGAAGACGTCGATCACCTCGTGCGAGTCGAGCCCGAGGGCCCGGCAGACCGAGCCGAGCTCGTTCGCGAACCCGATCTTCAGGCCGTGGAAGGAGTTGTCGGCGTACTTCGTCATCTCCGCCACCGGGATCGCCACGCGGAAGACCGGGCCGGGCAGGCCTTCGTACAGCGCCGCGACGGCGTCGCCGCTGGCCGCGTCGATCTCGCCGATCACGGTCTTCGGCGGGTCGAAGAAGTCGCGGACGCTGGTGCCCTCGCGCAGGAACTCGGGGTTCACCGCGACGCCGAAGTCGACGCCGGCCGTGCGGCCCGAGGACTTCTCCAGGATCGGGATCAGCAGGTCCAGGCAGGTGCCCGGCAGCATCGTGCTGCGGAAGACGACGGTGTGCCGCTCGCTCTTGTTCGCGATCGCCTCGCCGATCTCCTCGGCGACGCGCTCGAGGTACACCGTCGAGAGGCTGCCGTTCGGCGCCGACGGCGTGCCGACGCAGATCAGCGAGATCTCGCTGTCGGCGACGGCTTCCGCGACGTCGGTCGTGGCTCTCAGCGCGCCACTCGCGACGACTTCGGCGGTCAGCTCGCCGATCCGCTCCTCGACCACCGGGGCCTTGCCCTGGGTGATGAGGTCGATCTTGACCGGGTTGACGTCCACGCCGACCACCCGGTGCCCCTGCCCCGCCAGGCACGCGGCGGAGACACAACCGACGTAACCGAGCCCGAAGACACTGATCTTCACGCCAAAACCTCCGCTATTCCGCGCGACCCTCAAGTTGGTCGCCGCGCTCCCCTGGATCGTTACCGCCGGGGTGGCGAACGGGGTAAAGCGTGAGACGGCCGTTAGGCGTAACGGTTTTCGCGTAAAAATCGGATCTCGAATTGCATCTTGCAGTGGGTGGGCAACGCGGTCGTCGCGGTTCCGGTCAGCGGGTCCCGAGAAGGCGTTTCCGTTCCGGGGTGTAGGTCCACCACGGCCGCGGCGGGGCGCCGTCGGCTTGGTCGACCGCGGACATGAAGGTGTCGAGCACGCAGGGGTCGTGACGCTGCCCGTCGAGCTCGCACAGCCGCTCGTACAGTTCGACGGCGTCGCGGCCGGCGAGCTGCGCGGGCTCGGTGATGCCGAGCCGCGCGAAGTCGCGGACCATCGCCGGTCCGATATTGGCGAGTTTCAGCAGTTCCTTGCTCATGCCCCCAGCACAGCAGCCGGGGCCGATCCCGTCTTGAACGGATCGGCCCCGGCTCGTGCGTCGGTCAGTTGTTGTTCACGAAGGTGGTGGCGAGGCCCTCACCCTTGCTCACCGCGTTGGCGTGGTTCTCGATCGGCGAGACCGTCGAGTTCTTGAAGCAGATGTACGTCACACCGGAGTCGGTGCCGCCGTTGGACGGGTCGGGGTTGATGCCGAGGTCCTTCGCGGTGGCGTAGGAGGCTTCCCCGATGATCTGCGTCGGGCCGGTGTCGCCGATGACCGCGTACTCGACCTTGCCGTTGTAGATCACCGCGCAGGAGCCGCCGCCCTTCAGCTGCGACGACGAGTACTTCCAGATGCTGCTCGAGCTCGGCACGACGATGTAGGGCAGCTTCGCGGCGTTGAGCGGCTTGCCGTCGGACTGGTGGAACGCCGTGTCGTCCTGGTAGCAGCAGTCGGTGTCCTCGTTGCACTGCGTGGAGCGCTGGCCGTCGCAGTCGATGTCCATGTCGGCTTTCCAGAACACGGCACCGTTGGCGTCGCAGACGGCGACCGTCTTGGCGGAGACGTCTTCGTCGGTCTTGTACTTGCCGTTGGAGATCTGCTTGCAGCTGTTCGTCTTGGCGAGCAGCTGGGCCGCGGTCGGGGCGGCCGCGGTGGTGGCGGGTTGCGCGGCCGGGGCGGGCGCCGCCGATGCGAGGGCCGAGGGCAGCACGGCCGCGGCGAGTGCCATGGTCGCGAGCAGGATCAGTTTCCGCATTCCTGGTGCTCCCTTTAGTTAGGAAACTTTCCTTACGGCGGCGAGGCGACCAGGATGCACCCCGGGCGAGGGCCGGTACAAGACCTGACGGTGCGGGAATTTCCCATCATGCGAGCCCGGTTGACGAAAAGGCTGCTCACCGGGAGCCGGGCCGCGAAATCGGTCCCGGCCCCGTGCCGATGACCGGGAAGACCCCTGATCCGGCAAAAGCGACTTAGCGGATACGACGTCAGCGAGCGGGACGCCGGAACACCCGGCTCACCCAGTTCCCGGCCCGCCGGCGCCCGGCGACGAGCACGTCGTCCAGCCAGTCGCCGTCGAGGTCGTGCCGGAGCTCCGTCCGCGCCTGCAGCCACCCGTCGTGGCTCGCCGCGCCGCCGTCGCTCGTGTACACCCGCGTCGCGCCCGCCTGCCGCAGCCGGGTCAGCACCTGCCGGTCGTACGCGCCGAACGGCAGTGAGAACCGGCGCACCGGACGGCCGCACAGGTCGCCGAGGAGCTTCGGCGCGTCGGTCAGCTCGCGGCGGGCGTGGCGCTCGTCGAGCCGGCGCCAGTCGCGCGGCTCCCAGCCGTGCGACCCGATCTCCATGCCCGCTCGCGTCAGCTCGCGCAGGGCGTCGCGGCCGAGGTAGCCGCGCTGGCCGAGGCGGCCGGCGAGCGGGAAGAACTCCGCCGTCAGCCCGCGGTCGACCAGGCGCGGCAGGGCGACCTCGACGTCGGACTCGTTGCCGTCGTCGAAGGTGAGGTGGACGTCGTCGCGTTCGCCGACGGCGTCCAGCACCTGCTCGAACTGCTCGACCGTCACCCAGCGCTCGTCCTCGCCAGGGTCGAGCTGACGGGCCGGCCGCCCGATCCCGTGCACGGCGAGGTTCACGGTCACCACTCCCACCGCCTGCCACTGCGAGTAGTCGATTTGTTACCTCGATTAATCGCCATGGCAAACGGGTGAGTTACACCTTTTCCGGAAAATCAGCCCTTCCGGATTTCCAGGGTGCAGCACTTCGGCCCGCCACCGGCTTTCCGCAGCTCGGAGATGTCGACGTACACCGGCTCGTACCCCCGATCGATGAGGAGTTCACCCAATCGGGTGGCCTCGACGGGCAGGACGACGTTGCGGCCATCGGACACGCCGTTGAGGCCGAAGCACTCGGCGTCTTCCTTCGTCGCGAGCACGGCGTCCGGGAAGAGCCGCTCGAGCACGCGGCGCGAGCCGGCCGAGAACGCCTCCGGGTAGTAGACGATCTGCGCGCGCGTCGTGTCCGTCGCTTCGGCGAGCACGAACAGCGCCGTGTCGAGGTGGTAGTAGCGCGGGTCGATCAGGTGCAGCGAGACGACCGGGACGCCGAGGACCTCCTGCGCCTCGGCATGCGCCGCCGGGTCGGTGCGGAAGCCGGTGCCGGCCAGCAGCAGCGCGCCGGTCCAGGCGAAGTCGCCCTCGGCCTCGTTGATCTTCTCCGGCATGGTGATGTCGCGGTAGCCGTGCTCGACGAACCAGCGGCGGAAGTGCTCGGCCTCGGCGGCCCGCTGCGGCGCGCGGAACCGCGAGCCGAGGACGCGGCCGTCGACGACGGTGCCGGAGTTCGCGGCGAAAACCATGTCGGGCAGGCCGGGCTGGGCGTCGATCTCCTCGACGGTGTGGCCGAGGCGGCGGTAGGTGTCGCGCAGCTCGGTCCACTGCGCGACGGCGACGTCGGCGCTGACCGGCTGGGTCGGGTCCATCCAGGGGTTGATCACGTAGTCCACCGCGAAGTGGCGCGGGGGGCACATCAGGTATCGACGGGTGGTCGGTACGCGCATTGGCGATGATCCCTGCATGATTGCAGGGTAAGGCGCGCCTAAACTCGCAATCAATCGCTGTTCGCTGCGCGTATCTGTGCTAAGTGTTGCGTGTGAACACCATCGACCAGCGAATCGTTTCGTGCCTCGTGGCGAACGCCCGCTCGAGCTACGCGGAGATCGGCAAAGTGGTCGGCCTGTCCGCCCCGGCGGTGAAGCGACGGGTCGACCGATTGCTCGAGACGGGCATCCTGAGGGGCTTCACGGCGGTGGTCGACCCGGAGGCGCTGGGCTGGGGCACGGAGGCGTTCGTCGAGGTCACGTGCCAGGGCAACATCACGCCGGCCCGGATCCGCGCCAGGCTGGAGCCGCTCCCGGAAGTGGTGGCGGCGTACACGGTCTCGGGGGCGGCGGACGCGATCGTCCATCTGCGGGCGGCGGACATCCATCACCTGGAGACGGCGTTGGAGCGGCTGCGCGGGCTGGAGATCGTGGACCGGACGGTGTCGACGGTGGTGCTCTCGCGGCTGCTGGAGCGGCCGCCGACGCCGGAGGAGTGACGCCTCCGGCCCCCGTCTTCCAGCTTATCGGCGGGTACCGACGATTTCGGCCGGGTGCGCGGGCTTGTCCACAGGCCCGCCGCGCCTGTCCACAGCCCCAGCGCGCCTGTCCACAGGCCCGGGACGCCTGCGCACAGAGCGGGCCGCCTGTCCACAGCCCGGAGCGTTTGTGCACAGCTCCGCGAGCAGCGCCGCCGAGATCGCGAAACTGTCGCCCACCGCCGATACGCTGGAGACCGGGGGCCGGAGGCCCGCCCTCAGCTCGCGAGGGCCCGCAACACCAGCGGTGCCTCGTCCGGGTGCAGCCGCAGCTCCGTCCGGCCGCCCGCCGAGTGGAACGTCACCGACTGCTTGTCCACCGCCTGCATCGTCAGCTCGCCCGGGTCGAACGGCACCGGCTCCGCGCCCGGCGTCCGCCACGTCGCCGGTCCCTCGCCCACCGCGATCCAGCCACGGCGTTCCCGGCCCTCCGTCAGCTCCTCGGACCGCAGCACGCACGGAACCGGCACCCGCTCACCACGCGCAGCAGCCGCGGCCCGCGCGCGCCGACGACGGCCGCCGAACAGCTCCGTCATGTCGATCATCGTCAGCAGGTTGCCCACCAGCACCACCAGCAATTCCCCCACACCCCACTAATACCCTGACCCGATGACCGACAGCATCGTCAGCGAGCACACCGGCGGCGTCGCGCTGCTGACCGTCGACGCGCCCGGCAGCCGCAACGCGCTCACCCTCGACCTCTCCGCCCAGCTCGCGGCCGCCGTCGAAGCCGCCGAACAGGACGAAGCGGTCCACGCCGTCGTCATCACCGGGACGCCGCCCGCCTTCTGCGCCGGGGCCGACCTGACCGCGCTGGGCAGCGCCGACGAGACCGGCCTGCGGGCCATCTACGAGGGCTTCCTCGCCGTCGCGCGGTGCGCGCTGCCGACCATCGCCGCGGTCGGGGGCGCCGCCGTCGGGGCCGGGCTGAACCTGGCGCTCGCCGCCGACGTCCGGCTCGCCGGGCCGCGCGCGAAGTTCGTCGCCCGGTTCCTCGAGCTCGGCCTGCACCCCGGCGGCGGGATGACCTGGATGACGCAGCGGCTGGCCGGCCCGCAGCAGGCCGCCGCGATGACGTTGTTCGGGCAGCCGCTCGACGCCGAAGCCGCCGTGCGCGCCGGCCTGGCACTCAGAGTGGTCGAAGGCGACCTCGTCGCCGCCGCGAAAGAGCTCGCCGCCCCGGCCGTCGCCGCGCCGCGTGAAGCGCTCCTGGCCACCAAGCGCAGCCTCCGGGCGACCGCCTCGCTGGCCGCGCACGCCGACGCCGTCGACGTCGAGCTCCAGCCCCAGCTCGCGTCGCTGGCCTCGCCGGAGTTCGCCGAGCGGCTCGAGGCCATGCGGGCACGGATCCGGTCCCATTCCTGATCCCACCAGGTGGACACCCCTACGCGAGACTCGGGTCACAGCGAGGACAGGGGTTTACCCGTTACCATCGGTCACACATATTTGTCGGACCAGCACAGAAGAAGCGGTAGCGCAGTAATGAGGTCGTTCCGGACGGCGGGAGTCTAGGAACATCGTGGTCGGACGCGAGCTAACCTCGTGGTAGGGCCTGGTGATCCGCCTGTCACGACACCGGGCAGGTGACCGATGGCCGCAACGTCGGGAGAGAGGGAATCCCTGACCCATGAGCACGAGTGCGAACGGCAACGGCGCTGGTCACGGCTCGCTCGCCGCGACCAGGCACACCGAGATCAGCAAGCTGGACCGGGTCGTGATCCGGTTCGCCGGCGACTCGGGTGACGGTATGCAGCTGACCGGCGACCGCTTCACCTCCGAGGCCGCCGCGTTCGGCAACGACCTGTCGACGATGCCGAACTTCCCCGCCGAGATCCGGGCTCCGCAGGGCACGATCCCCGGCGTCTCCTCGTTCCAGGTCCACTTCGCCGACTACGACATCCTCACCCCCGGCGACCGCCCGGACGTGCTGGTGGCGATGAACCCGGCCGCGCTCAAGGCGAACCTCGGCGACGTCCCGCACGGCGGGACGATCATCCTCAACACCGACGACTTCATCAAGCGCAACCTGATCAAGGTCGGCTACGCGAACGACCCGCTCGACGACGACACGCTCGCGCCCTACCAGGTCCACCGGGTCGCCATGTCGACGCTGACCCAGGGCGCGCTCGCCGACACCGGCCTCGGCAAGAAGGACGCCGAGCGCTGCAAGAACATGTTCGCCCTCGGCCTGCTGTCCTGGATGTACCACCGGCCCACCGAGGGCACCGAGCAGTTCCTGCGCGAGAAGTTCGCCAAGAAGCCGGACATCGCCGAGGCCAACATCCTGGCCTTCCGGGCGGGCTGGAACTACGGCGAGACGACCGAGTCGTTCGCGACGACGTTCCAGGTCGCGCCGGCGAAGCTGGCCCAGGGCACCTACCGGCAGATCACCGGCAACACCGCGCTCGCCTACGGGATCGTGGCCGCCGGGCAGCGCTCCGGCCTGCAGATCCTGCTCGGGACCTACCCGATCACGCCGGCGTCGGACATCCTCCACGAGCTGTCCAAGCACAAGAACTTCGGCATCATCACCTTCCAGGCCGAGGACGAGATCGCCGGCATCGGCGCGGCGCTCGGCGCGTCCTACGGCGGCGCGCTCGGCGTCACCTCGACGTCCGGCCCGGGTGTCGCGCTGAAGTCCGAAGCCGTCGGCCTCGGCGTCATGGTGGAGCTGCCGCTGGTCGTCATCGACGTCCAGCGCGGTGGCCCGTCCACCGGCCTGCCGACCAAGACCGAGCAGGCCGACCTGCTGCAGGCGATGTTCGGCCGCAACGGCGAGTCGCCGGTCCCGATCGTCGCGCCGCTGTCCCCCGCGGACTGCTTCGACGCGGCCGTCGAGGCCACCCGGATCGCGCTGAAGTACCGCACGCCGGTGCTGCTGCTCTCGGACGGCGCGATCGCCAACGGCTCGGAGCCGTGGCTGATCCCGGACGTCGAGACGCTGCCCGACCTGCACGTCGACTTCGCGTCCGAGCCGAACGCGGACAACGACTCCGGCGAGTTCTGGCCGTACGTGCGCGATCCCGAGACGCTCGCCCGCGCGTGGGCCGTCCCGGGCACGCCCGGGCTGCAGCACCGCATCGGCGGACTGGAGAAGGCCGACAAGACCGGCCACATCTCCTACGACCCGGCCAACCACGAGAAGATGGTGCGGCTGCGGCAGGCGAAGGTCGACGGCATCGACGTCCCGAACGTCGTGGTCGACGACCCGTCCGGCGGCAAGGCGCGAGTGCTGGCGCTGGGCTGGGGCTCGTCCTACGGCCCGATCGGGGCCGCGTGCCGCCGGGTACGCAAGCTCGGCATGCCGATCGCGCAGGCGCACCTGCGTCACCTCAACCCGCTGCCGGCCAACCTCGGCGACATCCTGCGCAGCTACGACAAGGTCGTGGTGCCGGAGATGAACCTGGGCCAGCTCGCGCTGCTGCTGCGGGCGAAGTACTTGGTCGACGTCCACAGCCACACCAAGGTCGCGGGCATGGCGTTCAAGGCCGAAGAGCTGCAGGACCTGTTCGCGGAGATCATCACCAGCGCTACTACGGAGGCGGCGAAGTGACCGCAATCGACATCGGGCTTCCGACCATCGGCGGCCTGGACCTTGTGCCCACCACCGAAGAGCCGCAGAAGGCCAAGGACTACAAGTCCGACCAGGAAGTCCGCTGGTGCCCCGGCTGCGGCGACTACGTCGTGCTCAACGCGGTGCAGTCCTTCTTGCCCACGCTCGGCCTCAAGCGCGAGAACATCGTCTTCATCTCGGGCATCGGCTGCTCGTCGCGCTTCCCGTACTACCTCAACACCTACGGCATGCACTCGATCCACGGCCGCGCGCCGTCGATCGCGACCGGGCTCGCGACCACGCGCCCGGACCTGTCGGTGTGGGTCGTCACCGGCGACGGCGACGCGCTGTCCATCGGCGGCAACCACCTGATCCACGCGCTGCGCCGCAACGTGAACATCAAGATCCTGCTGTTCAACAACCGGGTCTACGGCCTGACCAAGGGCCAGTACTCCCCGACGTCCGGGCCGGGCATGGTCACCAAGTCGTCCCCGATGGGTTCGGTGGACACGCCGTTCAACCCGCTGTCGCTGGCGATCGGCGCGGAGGCGTCGTTCGTGGGCCGGGCGATGGACTCCGACCGCAAGGGCCTCACCGAGGTCCTGCAGGCGGCGGCGCAGCACCGCGGGTCGGCGCTGGTGGAGATCTACCAGAACTGCCCGATCTTCAACGACGGCGCGTTCGACGTCCTCAAGGACGCCGACGAGGCCGCCGCCCGGCTGATCCCGCTGCGCGCGGGCGAGCCGATCCGCTTCGGCCCCAACCAGGAGTTCGGCGTCAAGCGCGGCGACTGGGGCGGCCTGGACGTCGCGAAGGTCGCGGACATCGGCGAGGACAACGTCGTGGTGCACGACCCGTCGATCTACGACACGTCGTACGCGTTCGCGCTGTCGCGCCTCGGCGACCAGAGCCTCAACCACGTCCCGACGGGCATCCTCCGCCAGGTCGAGCGCCCGACGTACGACGACGGCGCCCGCGCCCAGGTCGAGCAGGCCCGCGCGGCCCGCACGCCCGACCTGCAGGGCCTGCTGAACGGCAAGGACACCTGGACGGTCGCGTAGTTCCGCTGCTCCGAAGGCCGCCACGCCCAGCGCGTGGCGGCCTTCGGCGTTTTCGGGATTGCCAGAATAGGACACGTGTCCTAAGTTTTGGGTCATGCGACCTCTTGTGTTCTTCGACGTCCGGACGTCCGATGCGGACGGCACCAAGCGGTTCTTCGCCGACCTGCTGGGCTGGCAGACGTCCGGCGCCCTGCTGACCGACGACGGTGCGCCGTGGGGCGGCCTGACCGAGCTGGCCCCTGGCGACGACCGCGCGCCGCAGTGGCTGCCCTACGCGCCGGTGTCCGATGTGGACTCCGCGGTGGCGAAAGCCGTGGAGCTGGGCGGAAAGATCGTGCGCGAGCGCACCGATCTGCCGGTCGGTTCCCTGGTGGTGGTCGCCGATCCCGGCGGCGCGGCCATGGTCCTGTTCCAAGCGGCCTGAAATGCCGTTAAGGCCACCTTACGGGCGTCTGACGCCCGTAAGGTGGCCTTAACGGCACAACGCGAAACTCAGCTGAGCGGCCGGAACCCGACCCGCTCGGCGTCCTCGGCGGTCCGGAACCACACCTCGGCCACCATCTTCGGGAACTGCGCCGATTCGTCGGTGCAGTACCGCAACGCCGTCACGCTCGCCTTCACCTCGAACCCGTCACCGGGCCGCCCGCCACCGGGGCGCGGCATCGCCGAGCCGGGGCCGAACGGGCCGGGCGGGACAGCGTCACCGGCCGCCTGCCGCGCGGGCGGGGGCTCCGGCGCGACCACCGCCGCCTGGTTCGGCTGCACCGAAGGCTCGAACAGCGAGCCGCTGTGCGCGCCGGAAACGTCGGTCTCGCGCCGCTCGACGGTGCGCATCGACGGCTGAATCGGTTGCGGCGCTTCGAACCCGCCGCGCAGCGCCTCCCGCGGCTGCCGCTTCGGCAGCACCTGCGTCGCTTCGGCCGGAGTCTCCGGCGGCACGTCCAGCTCGCCGTTGGCCCCGGAGTCGTCACCGGCGAACGCGTACTGCGGCGCCTCCTCCGGCTCGGTCTCTTCGACCTCCTCGACCTGGTCGCCGCCGACCGACAGGTAGCGCGTGCGCTCCATCGGCTCCTCGAACGCCGACCGCTCGGACGGCGGCTCGTGGTCGAACCAGTCCGGCGCCGGCGCGTGCGGCTCCTCCGCCGGGGGCTGGAACAGCGAACCGGCGGCGGGTTCCGGGTCGAGCTGCTGCTCGAGCCGCGAGAGCGCCGGCGTGGCGGGCTCGAAGTCGTCCTCCGGCGCCAGGTATTCGCTCGCGGCGCTGCGGTACGGGTCCTCGTCCTCCGGCTCGGCGACCGGGGCCATGACCTGGGTCTCCGAGGCCCGGTACGCAGCGTCGTCCTCGGACTCGGACTCCGGCCGGAAGGCGTCGTCGGGGTCCGGGTGCGCCCCCGGCGGCACCTGCGAATCCAGCTCGGCGAAGTCCGCGTCGATGTCGTCGTGGACGTCGTCGCGGTTGAGCGGCGCCGCGGCGACCAGCGTGCCCGGGTACGACGTCTCCTGCCGCGACGGCACCAGCTCCGGCCGCGGCTCGGGCCGACGCTCCGGCCGGGCGAAGACCTCGGTGCCCGGTGCGGCCAGCCCGGCGGCGTTCGCGGGGGTGCGCGCGGCGTCGGCGTGGGCCTGCGCCAGCGAACTCTCCAGCTTGCGAACGCTCTTGCGGAGCGGCAGCACCAGCACCAGCCAGGTGAGGAGGACTCCGACGAAGAACGCGGCGAGGCTCCACAGCCAAACCTGTCCGAATATGGACATCTATCCCTGCCCCTGTTTAGTGCGTGCGCGCGACCAGGTAGTCGGCGACCGACTCGCACGCGTCCCGGGCGGGTGACGCGGGCAACGCGGCAAGCTCGGCTCGCGCGCGCTGAGCGTAGTCGGAAAGGGTGACGCGTGCCCGTTCGAGTCCACTACTCGCCCGCAGCAGCTCCAAGGCCTCCTGGACGACGGCGTCGTCGGCGATCGGGCCCGAAAGCAGCTCGGTGAGCCGCGGATCCGTGTCCGGATCGGCCAGCGCGTACAGCATCGGCAGCGTCCGGACGCCTTCGCGCAGGTCGGTGCCCTGCGCCTTGCCGAGCTCGTCGGACGGCGAGGCGATGTCGATGATGTCGTCGGAGATCTGGAACGCGGTACCGATGATGTCGCCGAACCGGCGCAGCGCCTGGATGTGCTCCTCGGCGGCGCCGGACATCATCCCGCCGAAGCGGCCGGACGTCGCGATCAGCGAGCCGGTCTTCTGCGCGATCACGGTGAGGTAGTGCGCGACGGCGTCGTCACCCGGTCCGGGGCCGACGGTCTCGCGCATCTGGCCGGTGACCAGCTCGCCGAAGGTCTCGGCGATGATCCGCGCCGCGTCCGTGCCGAGGTCGGCGACCAGGCGCGAGGCGTGGGCGAAGAGGAAGTCGCCGGTGAGGATGGCGATGGTGTTGTCCCAGCGGGCGTTGACGCTCTCGGCGCCGCGGCGCATGTCCGCCTCGTCCATGACGTCGTCGTGGTAGAGCGTGGCGAGGTGCACCAGCTCGACCGCGGCGGCGGCGATCACGACGTGGTCGTCCTGCTTCGGGCCGAACTGCGCCGATAGCAGGGTGAACAGCGGACGGAAGCGTTTGCCACCCGCCTCGACCAGGTGCAACGCGGCGTCGTTGACGGCCTGGACGTCGCTGCGGACGACGTCGCGCAGCAGCTTCTCGACGTCGGCCAGCCCGGTAGCGATCGCGCGCAGCAGGGTCTCGTCGGCGATCTGCAGGCCGACCGACGCGCGCAGGTCCTCGAGGGCGCCACCCGGCGCAGCGGGGAGGGATCCCGCCCCGGGGGCTGGGGAAGGCACAGACACGTCGGCTCCGCTCTACTCGTGCACCGGTCGGGTTATGCCTTTGAGCGTAGTGGCTACCCCGCGCGGTCGTTTACCCGCTGTCCTGCGGAAACGGTGACGAACATGACACCTCAGCGGCGCTTGATCCGGATGTCGTCCATGCAGGTCGAGCTGACGGTGAGGTCGCGGTGCGGATAGCCCTCCCGCTCCAGCAGTTCCATGGCCATCAGCTCGGCCTGGTCGTGGGCCTGCCGCGTGGCGTCGTCACCGGGAGCGACGTCGACGGTGACCCGGAAGCTGAAGCCGCCGAGGTGGTGACTGTAGGTGAGCGTGCCTTCCGGGCTGAAGAGCTGCCCGCCGAGGTCGTCTTGGTCGAGAGCACTCAGCAGCTTCTCGCGAGTGGCCTGGGTCGGCCGGTCGAACTTGCCCCGGACGAGGACGCGGTAGGTCGGCATGCGCGGCAATATACAGAGCGGTATCCGGATACCGAAGGGATTATCCGACGGGTGGTTCATGATCCACGAAGGGGTGATCAGCGGTTTCGGGCGCAACGGACGTCTCCGGCGGGCGGATATTCAGCTCGAGGAAGAGCGTCGCTCTCCCCGGTCGGCAAGGAGGACGCGACATGCGCAACACCATCGCGAGGCGGGGTGCACTCGCCGGAACACTGATGTTGGCCGGGCTCGCCGTCACCGCGGCGCCGGCGCAGGCCGCACCGCAGCCGGGCGTGGCCCAGATCGGCTCGGCGGAGTTCACCAAGGGTGATGCGGCGGTCAAGGTGCCGGTCCAGGCGAAGTGCTCGATCGACGGCCCGACGAGCGCAACGGCCCCGAAGGTGACGAAGACGGGCATCACGTTCGGCGGCGGCACGTCGTCCTGCACGACAACGGTGACGGACCCGGACACGGACGCGACGTCGACCAAGTCCACGGCGACGGGCAAGGCGTTCGAGCTGTCGGCACTGGTGAGCGCGGGCGGACCGCGCGTGAAGCTGTCGACGTACACGGTGACCTGCACGGCAACGCAGACGCAGACGAGCGCGAACTGGAGCTACGGCGGGATGTCGGGCATCCCGAACCCGCCGCGCCCGGTCCCGGTGGGGTATACGTCGCCGCTCAAGAAGACCAACGGGACGGTGGTGGCGAACGCGGTGTTCAACATCCAGAACCTCCCGGGCGACGGCAGCATCGGGTTGACGATGCTGCGGATCGATTTCCTCCCGGCGTCGGGAATCAGCGGCCAGGTGGTGCTGGGTCACACATCCTGTTCACCAACCCCGTAGAGGTGTGGAGGGCCGCGGCCGAGGGGGCCGCGGCCCTCGTTCTTTCCCGGCTTTTGGGGTGTGGGAACCCTGGTAGTCTGTGCGCCGTCGGATACGCAGGGTGCCCGGGGCGGAGCACACTGCAAGCTAGGGGAGAGCTGATGACGACGGGGTTGAGTGATGCCTGAGGGTCCGGTTTACGACCCACATGGGACTCGGCGGGCACCGCTTAGGCCGGTTACCCACCATGCGGGGTCTTATGGCGGTGAGCCTCATGTGGGGGCTGGTGGGACGGGGTTCCAGTACGACGAGGCGACGCTGCACGAGCTGGTCAAGGATTGGCGAGACCTCGCGCGTGAGTTCCGCACTGACCTAGCACAGGCAGAAACACTGGGGCGAGCGCAGGGTCCCGGCTTGGAATACGCGAGTGCGGGTAACGCAGAACTGGTTCGAGCCTCAGGAAAGGCCCTGACCGAAACTTTGCTGCAGCGGGCAAGGTACTGCGAGGCGATGGCCGACAAGTTTGTTGCCGCACTAGGCAAGTACGCGAATGCCGAAGAATCCCACGCCACCGAAATCGGCAACACCACGAAAGGTACCCTCTAGTGCGCCGCGTCCTGCTTTTGGCTTGCGTTGGGTCGATGATTCTCTCGGCGTGGGGGGGGGGGGGGGGGCGGGGGCCCGGGGGGGCCCCCCGCCCCCCCCCCCCGCGCCCGCCGGCCCCCCCCGTCCCCCCGGGGCCGGGGCGGGCGGCGGCCCCCCGACCGCGACGCAGTTGACCGTGACCCCGCGATCGGCGTACTCGAGG
>NZ_JAPZLD010000038.1:0-123365 GCF_030182635.1 Amycolatopsis ponsaeliensis | reverse complement strand
TCGACCAGCGAGGACATGCTCGTGCGGGTCATCTCAGTTGATCCGTATCTCGCCCTGCATCAGGCCGGGTTGCTGTGAACCAGTGGACTCAACTCACCCTGACACGCAGGGACCGCCGAAGCTAGCGGGGGTTACCTCGTAAGAGCCGACGGTGGCGAGCACGACCGAGTGGAGCAGGCGAGGCACCACGAACTAGAACTCGGTGGTGTCATCGCTCGCTGCACACGAGTTTCGTCACCGCCCCGCGGCGGACTTGGTATCCGAATGGCGCGTTTGCAGCCCGCCTCCGAGCCGCGCGGACAGCCGAGACAGCCAGGCGTCCCTAAGGTACGGCCCGGCCGTCGATCAACCAGCTACCAACGGCCCGGCGTTGACGTGCGGCGGAGCCCAGTGGATCTCCGCCCACAGGCCGTGGTTGCTGGCCGAGCCCCAGCCCTGCGCTCAGCTAGAGACCAGGTTGTCTGCACTCGTGCACAGCCATCCGGGCAGCCCTGTCTAGCATGCGCGCACCGCACCCCAAATCGCGCAGTTGATCATGCCAGTGAGGGCATTCCAGTGACCATTGGCCGGAGAATTTAACTAACCCGGTACTTCTAGCCCCTGCCGCCCGAGCTCTCCCGGCTAATTCATTTGCGAGTGTCATGAATTCTGTCTTGTTCGGATCGAAACGATTCCGGGAGTGCACGCAAGGCCATGACGACAATTACCACAACACAGCCACTGGACGACAGCACGTACGCAGCGATCACCAAGCTCGAAGCGGAGAAGGTGGCCACCGAGGCCGCGCTGACCACCAACGCGAAGACCACCAAGACCGACCGGCCTGCGCCGGAGAACATGGAGCTGTTGGACGCACTGCCCTACCTGGCCGCTCACCTGCTCGAAGCCCGGAAGACCTCTTACCGACCGCTCTTCGAGATCACCCGGCTTCACGGCTCGGGGAGCCGCGCAACGATCAGCGTCCACCTGCCCGCCGACTGGCTGGCCGAAGTCGCGGACGCGGCCGGCGGGCTGGCCAGGACAGACGACGGACGCGCGGATTGTGTACGTGCCTCCGACCAGGCTCGAACAACATCCGCACGGAGCGCCATCCCGCACGACCTGTGGATATCCACCACTGTGGCTCTGTGGGAGAACGCCATGGGCGGCTGTCGGTTCCGGCTGAAGACTGACCCTCTGGTTCCGGGTGAACCTCGACCCCGTGAACGATCATGAGGTGTTGAACGTGGAGGGCTGGGCGGAGATCCGCCGGTTGCATCGCGCCAAAGTTCTTCAAGCCCGCGGATCCCGCGTCGCGGACGGAGTATCAGCCGGGCGAGCTGGCCCAGTGCGACCTGTGGTTCCCGCCGGCGGACATGCCGCTCGGGTTCAGCCAGACCGGCCGGCTGCCGGTGTTGGTCCTGGCGTCCGGCTATTCGCGGATGATCACGGCGGTGATGCTACCGTCGCGGCGGTCACCGGATCTGCTGACTTCGCACTGACGCCTGCTCTCAGGCTCGGGACGGTTCCCGAAGGCCCTGGCCTGGAATACGATACCGCGATCGGGCAGTGGCGGGGCGGGAAGCCGCAGCTCACGGAGGCGATGAACGCCTTCCGCGGAACGCTCGGGATCCAGGTGATCCAGTGCCCGCCCGCCGACCCGGAGACCAAGGCCTGGTCGAGCGAGTCAACGGCTACCTGGAGACCTCGTTCCTGCCCGGCGCTCGTTCACCAGCCCGGGCGACTTCAACATCCAGTTCCCGGGCTGGCCTGAGCGGGCCAACCACTGCCGGCATCGCCGGCTGGACTGCCGTCCGGTCGACCGCTGGGCCAGCGGAAACGTCGTTCATCCTCAGCAGTTCAGCAACGGAAGTCAGCCTTATAGCCAGTCCAGGTCATGGCGTTGGGCCCGACCCGGATCCATACCTCGCACCACCGTCCGATTGCGTTCCAGTAGGTGCGGGTGTCCCGCTCAAGGAAGACCGGGTTGTTGGCTGCCTCGTAATCGGCGATGGACGCGGTCGCGTCGGCCGCTTGAAGCATGTGGTATGCGGCCACGCATGCTCCGCCCACCTTAACGACCTGACCGGCCGCCAACTTGGAAGCCCGGATGACCATGCGTGCGCCTTTGAACGCACCAACAGCGGCGGGAGCAAACGTGTTGATGAGTAAACCGGCACCACAGGCGTACACAAGGTCGGCGGCACCATTGTGGATGCGAATGGCTTGCACCATACCGTCATGACTGTTCCAAAGGTTGGCATTTGACGACTTGCGCCCGGAACAGATAGCGTTCAAACGGTTTTGAAACTCGCCAGACGCCTGCATCTGACTGACCGACCATCGCATACCGTGCATCTTTATGGCATTGCGGTAGGTATTGAACCCGCCCGCGTCCGGCCCACGGTTAAGCAACGACGAGTACATTGCGCCGACCTTCTGCTCGACTGTGGGCCACTTGCTATACATCTCACCGGAATCGAGAATCTTGATGCCGGCATCGAGAACACCCCAGTGGCAATCCGCACTGGAGAAGGACACGTAATTACTGAGACCACCAGCGTCAGGGTCACGATTGAGGCCATGCCAGTAGTAGGCGCCGATCTCCCCACTAGGGTTCGCAGCGCGTCCATCCGGGACGCGACCGTCGAAGGCGCTGGCGGGATGAATAGGCGCGCCGACAAAAGAGCCGAACACAGCGAGCGCGAGGACCAGCAACCGAGACTTGCGCCCATTAGTCTTCCGCTCAACCCGATGTTTACCCATTGCCCACACTCTCCAACCGTCATCTCGACGCCGAGCGATCTCTTGGGATACAAGTAAGCGCCGACAACGTTGACAACGCCAATAGCCCAACCAAGTGTTCAATCGATGCCTGTGGTTCGCAATTTTTGCCCGCTGCCACCAAGCTGTTGACGTGGCCCGCTTCCACAAGACCTTTGCGGTCGGCCGTTCAGGTGATAGTCAACGAGGGTCCGTCAGCCAGAACCGTGTTATCGCCACGACAGCGGAAGCCCTCAGAGTTCTCACCGGCGAACAGGGGCCCGTCCTCGCCGAACGGGCCACCCGCGCGGTGCGCGACGTGGAGGCCGCTGCCCGCGAACAGGGCGTCGTCGTGGGCGGCGGTGACCTTGCGCGTCAGGGTGTGGGCGCGGTCGGCGAACCGGGCCGCTGTGCCGAGGACTGGTCGGTGATCGGCTTCGCGGGCGCCAGCTGGCAACGATGCGGGCGGTGCATTTCGGCTGAACGGGTGAAGGCGCGCCGACGTCGGCGTGCAGGGACGCTGGCACGATCGGCAGCTGGCATGGTCGGGGCGTGGACATAGGAGACGATGTCGCGGTCCGGGACGGGCTGCGCGCGCAGTTGCGAGCCCTAGTGGCGCAACGGGAAGCGGACGAGAAGGCCGCGGCCGCGCTCAGCCATTTACGGGCCGAGATTGCCGCGACCCGCCGCGATCGGGACGCGGAGATGTCGGCGGAAATGGACGCGGCGCGCCGGGAGATCGACCTGGCCTGTATCGACGCGGAGGAACTCGCGGCGCGGGTGGGCCGCTTGTGGACCCGCGTACAGGTGGCCGGGCTCGGGGAGAACGATCCGCAGATGCACGCAGCTCGCCGGGTTGTCGAGAACGATTTCCGGGCCGCGATGGAGGCCTTCGCCGAAGCTGTCAACAGCAACGATGACGCCGAGAGCGAGGCAGGCTCGTGACCCGCGGCAAACGGGCCCGTGCACGGCAAGGACGAGCCGAGCGCGCCCTGCAGCACGGCTGTAGCGCCGGGCGCAGCCAGGTCTACACCCTGTGCCTAGGGCCTGAGCATCGCCGAGCACGGGGCGGATGATGATCGATCCAGGAAAGGTGCTGACCAACCTGGAGAACACGAAGTCCTCGGCGATGCCGACATCAACACCCATGTCAGCATCGCCGACGACGTCGAGGGCGACCTCGAACCGCTCGACCTCGCCGGGAAGATCGAGGTCTTCATCATCTTGTTCTACATGTGAGGGCACCAAGATCGGCGCCGTGAAGAACGTGACCGGCACCGACCGGTAGGACGCCGCGCGCCTCGACTGCCCATCCCCTTCTGGCAGGCGGGCCGTCGCCGGGCCGCGCGGCCCGGCGTCAAGGCTTCGAGGTCCGCGAGTTCACGCAGAGCCGTCCTCACCCATCCCGGATGACGAGGTCAATGGCTGCCGTCGAGGATCCGCTCGCACGGCCCTGGGGCGGTGGGCCGAACACCGTGGAGCAGAGAGCCGCCAGCTCGAGCTCACCGATGACGTCCCGGCCTTGGAGAGGGCTGTCAGGCGGGTTGCCGTGTTCCGCAGGTCGGGCAGGTGATCGCGCTCAGCGTGCAGTCGTGGCCGCAGGAGCCCCAGTCGCGGCAGCGGTGGCATTCGGCGGCCTCGTGCTCCAGGCGGGCCGGCGCCCAGCAGGTATTGCAGCGCCACAGGCCATCGGCCTCGCGCAGGGCGACGGCCTGGTCGTCCCAGACGAAGTGGAAGGCACCGTGTCGGCGGTAGCCGCCGCGGCGGATGCGAATGGTGTCGCCGTCGGCACCGTGCAGCTGGTGTGCGTCATAGTCGGCGTTGACCTGCCGGAGCCGGTCTTGGCCGGCGCGATGTACGAGCAGTGCCTGGTCGAGGTCGGCGGCCGCGACCGTCCAGCGGCCGTTCACCTTCCGCGCCGGCACGCTGGCCGGGCCCACGTGGATCACGCCGTACCGCTGCGCGCTCGAGCGGTACCACTGCAGGGTGTTCGCCGGGGATCCCGGCTCGCGCCGGTAGCGGGCGACGGCGTCGGCGAGGGAGATCCGGTCGGTCGTCATCGGCTCGTGTCCTCATCTGCACTGCACAGGGGTCGGTGCCCGCCGGGTCGCGGCGCAGCGACGTCACCGGCGGGGTGTGCGCATCGAACCACAATTCGGCCTCGGCGACAGGCGTCAGACCGGCGCACGGGGTGACGTGCAGGCGCCAGCGGCCGACGGCGGTCATCCTTGCCCGCCGAGATGACCGCAGCGAGCTGCGTCAGATCGGGTTGTCCCTGCTGCTGGCGCCGGCCCTGCGGACCGAGGTCGGTGAGCAGGTCAGGCCCGCCGGCGAGCCTGCGATCCAGGTTTCGACGAGCGTGTTCGGTCGCGGGCACCGAGTACCTGCCCGTGCACCCCGATCTGGTAGTCGAGGTCGAAGCGGAGTCGTCGGTCGGGTCGTTCACCAACCGGCTCCGGCCCCGGGTGTACCGGGTGCGGCCCTGGGTGTACCGGCTGCGGCCCGACCTGCGTCCGGACGATGCGGCGCAGTAACCGCGCCTGCCGCCATCCGGGGTCGCCGTTGTGACTCGCCGAAGCTCGGGCGGATGTGACAACGCCCTTGGCCGGTGCGCAGGCCGTTGAGCTACCTGTCGTGTGATCCGTGTTCGCTCGCCCCGAGCGTTGAACTCCTAGGCTGTGTCCATGTCGACGCCTCCCGAAGAGCACTTACCCAAGGCTAACTTCAGCAAGGCGAGTGTTGATCGCTGGCAGGTGTTCGGTGGCATGGCCGGTGTGGCGGCCCTCCTGCTGTCGGTTGTCCTGGCGGTCAAAGACTTGGTGTCGCTGTCACTCGTGGCGAGCGGACTCATGACGTTGGTCGGAGTCGCGCTGCTGTTCCACTGGGGGCGTCGTGCCAGCGGTCCGCTAGCGAAGCAGTTTCTCGTTCCGCTCCTCGTCACCATCGTGGGCGCGACGACGACTGGATACTTCGTTGGTCGGGGCGTCGACTTTGCGCCCCGGGAGGGTGGAGATAGCTCGGCGCGCTCGGGGGTGCCCAGTCCGGAGAAGCGGACGAGTTCGGCGGCGACCGCTCCGGCCAGCACGCCCGGTGGAGTGTCCGCGGTCGGCAGCTCGCAAGCCGGTAGCCCCGACGGCGAGCCTAAGCGCCATCGTGAAGACCGGGTCACGCTCAACGCGGACCGCTGGATCGACATGGATGCGATAGGCACGATCAACCGAGGCGTGAGCGACGGGGCGAAAACCAAGGACTACGACCTCGAACTGTACTACTCATTGACGCCCCAGAATGGGGGAGTATATGTGCTCCCAGGTGTTCCGACGTATCGGGACTGCTACAACGCCAGCGACAACAGTTACAACTTCGATTCCGACGCCACCAAGAAGGGCGGCAGCTTCTGCATGAAGACCTCCGATGGTCGGATGGCGAGGGTCACGGTCGATCCGACTGGTTGGCCCAAATCGGTCGTGATCGACTTCGTAGTGTGGGAGAGCCCCGGATCATGAGTGTGCTGGTCTTCGGGGAGCGTGGTGGTAGCCGGTTACTGACGTTGTCGGCCACGCGAGAACTCCTTCGAGCTTGAGCCGGATCGGCGAGCACCGCTCAGCATCCACTGCCGGATAGGCAGCCCTAATGCCCTGTTCGAGCATCAGGCGGGCGCGCGAACGCCGGAGTGCATCGTCGCGTCTGCGCCGGTGCACTCACTGCTGAGCAGCCGGTCCGCGGGGCGGCAACTGATCGACCCGGCAAGTAGCCACAGCCACACTGGTTACCGGCAGTGCGAGCCCGCCGGCACGCGGGAAGCCTCCTTCGCGGCTGTCCGACAGGGGCAGCCCCAAGGAGGCGACGATCAGTCGATCATCTTGTGCAGCGCGGCGGCGACCACGGTTGCCGCGCCGATCGCGGCGACCGCCCCGCCGACGGGGTAGCTCGCGACAGCGGCCAACCCGGCGACCAGTCTGGCCCGGCACTCGCCGTACGAGGGCGTCCTGGTCGGTCGGGTCACGACGGCCGGGACCACCGGTTCTTTCTCTGGCTGGTCGGATGATGGAACCGGTCACGCAGCGAAGGCTCGTGCCGACCGAAGTTCCGCTGCGCGCAACCAGATGACCGAATGCGCCAAGCGCGGGTCAGGTCCGTGCCGAACGCAAACGGTGTCAGCGACGCCGCCGCGCGGCGTCCTCACCATGCCGACTGCCTACCGGCCTGCGCTCGTCGACGTCCGCGCGATGGGGCGTCTGGCACGCCAGGAAGAACGGAGACGCAACGGAGCCCCCAGCGACCATTTACAGCAGCAAAGATAACCACAGCGCCAGGAAAAGCGCAGGTCAAACGCACAATCGATGGTGGGCCGCCTGGAGCTCGAACCCAAAACCTACGGATTAAAAGTCTACGGGAAATCAATGCCGGCGAGTGTCACCATATGTCAGACTCTGCCAATAAATGCAGGTCAGCCGACATATTCACCGCCTTTCAGTGTCGTCGAGTGTCGCATAGTGTCAGGCACTACTCAAGCAACGGAGCCCCATCGGAGACGCACTGGCAGCGATCCTAGTCCATGTGGACCAACGTGAATCACGACAAAAGACGACTTGATCGCAGCCACCAATCGACTCAGTGAATACTGAGTGAACCAACTCGACGAAAGTCCGCCGGCCACCCTCGTTCCGGCGGCCCAGGCTCGATGGGCCCTGCAGCATCGACCGTCGCCGAGCCACCCTCCCACGACACGACGATCTGCCCTGACGCAGACCGGCCGCTCCACCCCGACCAGCTGATCGACGCCGACGCCAGCTGACCCGGCTCCAAGATCACGAAAGGCGGGATACGCAACTCCAACGTGACCCACTGATCCACAACAAGCGGCCGCCCATCCAACCCCAACGGCTGCAGTCCCGGCTTCCTGCCCAACCGGCAGACCCGCCCGCTGACGTTCTCCGCAACGACCTCGCCACGCAGTCCACCACCCGCAGCCCGGAACCACCGGACCGACACCGCAAGATCACCCGAGCCGCACGGAGGAACCCGTTCCTCTTCCTGCCATCGCGGTGATCGGGCCCCAAACAGCTCACCCACCGGCGGACCTGAACCCGGCTCAGCCGACGTGACGCGTCAGGGCACCCCCTTCTTCAGCGGTGACATCGAGTACGGCCAGTTGATCTTCCGCGCGATCACCGGAGCGGGCATCTTCGGCCACTCCGTCAGCAACGCCCGGATCTGCGGTTCGAACGCGTCCGCCACCGAACCCCGTGGGGCTCGCTGATACTTCGGTGGCCGATCCGAGCTCAACGCCGCCCGCACCGTGTTGGAGGCTACGCCGAGCCGCCTGGCGATCTCCTTGATGGGCACACCTTCCGCACGATGCAGACGGCGGATCTCAGCCCAGTCCTCCACGTTCAGCACCCTCCTAGCATCAGAGGGGGTCAATTTTCAGGGATGGCGGATTCGAGCGATCGTCACAACGGTGTCGATCTTTATGATGCCAGGGCGGTCTGGAAGACCTCGAGCGGTGTTCGCCAGTCGAGTCGCTTGCGCGGCCGGGTGTTGAGCCGGTGCTCGATGACCGCCAGGTCGGCCGGCGTGTGGATCGAGAGGTCGCTGCGCTTGGGCAGGTACTGACGAGCCAGACCGTTCGTGTTCTCGTTGGTCCCGTGCTGCCAGGGTCTGCCAGGGTGGGCGAAGAACACGTCCTGGCGGAACAGGGCGGCGATCTCGCTGTGGTGCGCGAGTTCGGATCCCTGGTCCCAGGTCAAGGTCAGGCGGACGTCCGCGGGTAGGCCCCGAAGCAGGCGATGAGCGCGTCGCGGACGGTTCCGACGCTGTGGTCGCCGGGCAGGTGCACCAACTTGAGGTAGCGGCTGGTGCGGTCGACGAGGGTGGCGACCGCGGACCGATTGCCCCGTCCGACGATCAGGTCGCCTTCCCAGTCGCCAATTCGGGTGCGGGTGCAGACGACTGGTGGCCGGTGGTCGATCAGCTGGGCGGGCGTGACGAACCGGCTGCGTCGCTCGTCCGGACGGCGACGGCGTTTGCGCATCGGCCGGCCGGTCCGCAGTTTCTTGGTGAGCGTGCGGCTCAGGCCGCCTTTCCCGCCGTGGTAGATGGCTTGGTAGATCGTCTCGTGGCAGACATGCCAGCCCGGCCGGTCCGGGAACGCGGTGCGCAGGTGGTTGGCGATCTGCTCGGGGCTCCACTCCAGCTCGAGCTTGGCCTGCACCTCAGCCCGCAGTTCCGCATCGAAGATCAGCCGTGTCCGCTTGGGACGACGAGCACGCATCCGGGTCCGGGCATGCGCCAGGTCCGCGTCGTAACAGCCGTTGTCGTGCGGCCGGAGGTTGCGTTTGAGCTCCCGGCTCACCGTCGACGCGCTGCGCAAGAGCCGCCGGGCGATCTCTCGGATCGAAAGCTTCTGCGACCGCAATGTCGCGATGCGCTGACGCTCCAGCTTGGACAGGTATCGGCTGGAGCGCGTGTCCTCGGCGACCAAGGCTGGCGGCAGCCCGCCGTTCTCGGCTCGCCAGCGGTAGCCGGTCTCGCGGCCGATCCCGACCGCCTGGCACGCCTCCACCGTCCCCACGCCCGAGAGAATCAGCTCCCAGTACCGGGTCTCGATCTCCAGCCGCCGTTTCCTGCCACGCCTCGCCATCAGCACACCCACCTCTACCAGGGGGAGTGTTGCGACAAGTACTCGAACCCAAGGATCGCCTGGGGGTCAGTCTTCACGAAGCGACGAGTGCGCCGTGAGGCGCTGTGTTTCGAGTGGAGGTGAGAGACCTTCACCTCCTGCCCTGTCGCAGCAGGGCGGGTGGAGCTGAGGGCAGCCTGATCCGGGTGACGCCGGGGAGGGTGGCAAGCAGCCCTGACCAAGCCGGGACGTGTCAGCACTGCCAGATGGTGCGGGTCCGGCGAGCGGGACGGAAAGGAGTACGCGAGGAACCGGCGTTTACGTCTCTTAAGCGTGTACTGGCTCAAATCTGGTGGATATGGGCCGGGAGCGGTGCGCACCCATCCCGTCTGGGGTGGGGAACTCCTCGGTTGGTTTTCGTCGGTTGGCCAGGAGACCACGGTGACGTGCTGCGGGATAGCCGTGGTGATGCCGCAGGGACAGAGTCGGGCTCCTCCTTCGTCAAGCGAAGCAAAGTGAACACGGGAACCGTCCTGGTCCCGCCAGCACCCGGACATCCGGTTCGGAGTGCCTGGCTGGGTGCGTCGACCGCCGAACGGTCCAGGACGGGGCGGAGCCGTCGTAGTACTGCGAGCCGGGGAAAGCCCGGCACATCGGGAAGGACGGCAGCGGTATCGAGAAGGGAAGGAGGCTGCAATGCCGAAAGACGCGCCGATGAACATCGACGCACCAGAAACCGTTACCTCACAGGGGACACGGTCTCGGGTATCGGGGATGCAGGCCAAGCTTCACCGTTGGGCGGCAGCCGATCCTGGCCGCAGGTTCGACGATCTGTTCAACTTCGTGCACGACCCGGCGACGCTGCTCGTGGCGTTTCACCGGGTCGCGGGCAACACCGGTGCGAACACGCCCGGCGTTGACGGTCTCACCGCCGTCGACGTCGAAGCGATCATCGGTGTTCCCGGGTTCCTGGACGACCTGCGCACCCAGCTCAAGGGCGGGGTGTTCCGGCCACTTCCGGTGCGGGAGCGCAAGATCCCCAAACCCGGAGGTAGCGGGAAGGTTCGCAGGTTGGGTATTCCGACCGTCGCGGACCGGGTCGTTCAGGCGGCAGTGAAACTGGTGCTGGAACCGATCTTCGAGGCCGGTTTCCTGCCGGTCTCGTACGGGTTCCGGCCCCAGCGGCGCGCGCACGACGCGATCGCCGAGATCCAGTACTTCGGCACCCACGAATACCAGTGGGTGCTCGATGCTGACATCGAGGCGTGTTTCGACTCGATCGACCACACGGCCCTGATGGACCAGGTGCGTCGCCGAGTGAAGGACAAGCGTGTGCTCGCACTGGTGAAGTCGTTCCTCAAAGCAGGGGTCCTCACCGACCTCGGCACCCGAGAGGACAGCGTCGCCGGAACGCCGCAAGGGGGCATCTTGTCTCCGCTTCTGGCCAACGTCGCCCTGAGCGTGCTCGACGAGCACGTGCAGGAGCCGTGGCGGCCGGGAGGGGCGATGAGTACCCCTCGTCGACGTGCTCGACGTCGGGCGAAGGGCCTGCCGAACTGGCGAATCGTCCGCTACGCGGACGATTTCGTCGTGCTCGTGCATGGTTCTCGTGACGACGTTCACACCGTGCGCGAAGGCATCGTTGATGTGCTCGAGCCGTTGGGTCTTCGGCTGTCGCCAGCCAAGACCCGGATCGTGCATATGAGCGAATCGTTCGACTTCCTGGGGTTCCGCATCCAGCGGCGCCGCAAGCGAGGAAAGGACAAGTGGTACGTCTACACGTTCATCGCCGACCGGCCTGTCCGGTCGTTGAAGGACAAGATCCGTGCCCTGACAGGCAGATTGTCGCAGCAGTCACCCAGGAATACGCTGATCAGGCTCAATCAGATCATGCGCGGTTGGTTCAACTACTTCAAACACGCGGTTTGCAAGCACACCATGGGTTCCCTCGAAAGCTTCGTGTGGTGGAGGGTCATCCGATGGTGGGCCAAGCTGCATCGTTGGAGGTGGAAGGACGTTCGGCGACGCCTCACCGACGACAGTGGTCGGTGGAGCAGGCCGTCGGTGGACGGGATCGAACTGTTCAACATCGCCGCGGTTCCGATCACTCGTTACCGGTACCGCGGCATCAAGATCCCCAACCCCTGGCTCGTGGCCGACCACGCCTGACGGCAGAGACCGTGGAGAGCCCGTTGCGTTGAGAGGCGCACGGCGGGTTCGGCGAGCGGCCTGGGGAAACGGACCGGGAGCAATCCCAGCACCGCGCCCCAGGCCGACTCATCCAGGAATCAGCAGAGGTAGGTAAGGAATGGTGTCGTCGCTCACGGGTTTCCCGGTCGCCGCGCTCACCGGAATCCCCACCTTGCCGTCTTGCGGGCCTGAGTCGGACGCCCAAACGGCGGATCCTCGTTCGACGGGTTCCTCACCGGGATCACGAGCGAGCGGCTCCGGCCGACCTGACACTCGTAGCTGGGCGTGGCACGAGGTTCGCGCGTCCCGAGCCACCGGGGCCAAGCTCCCGGCGGTGCCGGGGGCTGGATGCGAGCCAGCGCGGCATCCTTTGCCCGCCAAGGAGTCACGGTCGCGGCGGGTCGGCTGCGGCGTGCCGAACACGAGCCCGGTCTGCGGCATTGCCGTGTGGCGCGCAGTTCACAGTGGCGAGGCGACGCGCACTCCTCGGCGAGCGCTGCTCATCGTGACCACGTAGATCCCGAGCGAACGGCCCGTCGTCCCGGTGCGGAATCCCGTGAGCGCGGCGACCGGGAAACCCGTGAGCGGAAATGGCCCTCTGCTGGGAATTACTTGTGCGCTGACAGAATGGCGCCCCACGACTTCAGAAGGATCTTCGTCCCCGACGCTATCCACTCCGGGCCGCCCTCACGCATCGCGGCCAAGGTTTGCGGTCACTCCACGCTCGACACGACGATGGGATAAGCCTCGACCCACCCCGAGGCCATAATCGCGCACCATCGGGCATTCACCGCCTGCCGTCGGACCAAACACCCAGCGAGGAATAGCGCGATCTCACGGTCCAGGAAGGGGATGATTTCCTCGCCCACTTCGGGCTGAGGACAGTTGCTCTCGGAACATGCGGCCGCGAACACGGAACTCCCAGTGCAACCACACGTCTCCAGGAGTCGGCCCTTGATCCCCGTCGACGACTGACCATAGACGCGAAACCAGCTACGGGACGGTGGCGGAGGACGTTCGGGCGTCAGGTTGGTTCGTCGGTGGCGGGCCTTGGTTTGCCCAAGGGCTCCGGAGCTGAACTTGGATAGTAGAATTGAAATCCGGATTTGGCGAAGCGGATCGCCTTGTCGCTCTCGCTCCTGCGTTGTTCTGTCACCTTTAGTTCTCGAACGGCGCGCTCCGCTATTGCCGGGTTCGTCGTGTTTGCCGCAGCCTGTCGCAACCAGTGGCGGGCCTCGTCCAGCCTGCCTTGGTTTGCCTCCAGCGCGCCGAGGTACATCATGGCCTTCGGCGCCTGCTCAGGGTGCCCGGTCTTGATCCCGCGGCTGTACCAGCTACGCGCCTCGTCGACGTGGCCCGCCTGCGCCTGCAGGAGCATACCGAGGTTGACCATGGCTGTCGGTGCCACGTCGGGGCGATCGGTATCGACCGCCCGCTGCCACCAGTAGCGAGCTTGGTCGACCCCATTCTCCGCCGCTTCCAGCGAACCGAGGTTGAGCATGGCGATCGGCGCCTGCTCTGGGTCATCGGTCTTGATCGCGCGACCGTACCAGTCCCGCGCGTCGTCGACTCGGCCCTGAGTCACCTCCAGGAAACCGAGACCGACCATCGCTCTCGGAGCCACATCGGGCCAGGCGGTGTCGACCGCCTGGCCGTACCATTTACGCGCCTCATCGATCCGACCGTCATCCAGCTCCAGCATACCGAGGTCGAACATGGCCGTTGAGGCGCTCTCGGGGTGACCGGCCTTGATCGCGCGGCTATACCAACCACGCGCCTTGCTGGGCCGGCGCCGACTCTTCTCCAGCATGCCGAGGTTGACCATTGCCTTCGGTGCCTGCTCGGGGTGACCGGTCTTGATCGCGCGGCCATACCAACCACGCGCCTCATTGACCCGACCCTGAGCCTCTTCCAGAACACCAAGGTTGACCATTGCCTTCGCTGCCTGCTCGGGGTGACCGGTCTTGATCGCGCGGCCATACCAACCACGCGCCTCATTGACCCGACCCTGAGCCACCTCCAGTGCACCAAGGGCAACCATCGCCCTCGGCGCCCGTTCATGATGACCGGTCTTGATCGCGCGGCCATACCAACCACGCGCCTCATTGACCCGACCCTGAGCCACCTCCAGCACGCCGAGGGCGATCACCGCCTCCGGTGCCACATCGGGGAGATCGGTGTCGATCGCTCGTAGCCACCAGTCACGGGCCTCGTCGGCCCGGTTCAGTCGGTATTCCAATGCGCCGAGGTTGTACATCGCTATCGGAGCTCCGTCGGGGTGACCGGTCTCGATCGTATGGCCGTACCAGTGTCGGGCTGAGTCCGTTCTGCCTACGCTGTCGAGTGCCTTCGCGAGCTCATACATCGTTGCGGGTTCGAGCTGGGACAGAGGGATCGTGTCCAGCAGAATGCAGGCGTGGCTATAGTCCCGGGCGTCCAAACATGCCATTCCCAGTCGCCGACGATCGCACTCAGCCAGTTCCCGGGAGGCGTAGTCCCACAACACTTCACTGACCGGCCAGCGGGCACTGGACTGGGGATGTTCGGCGACGATTTCCAGAAGCGGATAGGGTACGTAGCCGCCCTTTCCGCGTCGCTCGGCGACCCGGTCTACCAAGCGGGGCCGGAACTGCTGGGCCCAGGCTACTGCGTCGGCGAAGCCGAGTACGGAAACCGCAGTCTTCGCATTGGTGCTAGCCAGTTCACGCCAGTAGTCCCGATACAGGGTCTTGAGAACCGGGCGAGTCAGTTGCGCGGGCATCGACAGTCGTCGCCAGTCGGTCACCGCCCGGAGCAGCGCCACCCGTGCCAGCCCTTCCTCACCTGACGGTTGCAGCAGCCGCTCTAGTTGACGCCAGGCCACTAAAGGTCGACCCCAGCTGATCGGCTCGGGCTCGTCTAGCAGTGGCCACAGCGACCGATATGATCGCATTCTAGAGGCGCAGTTGCGTTCGCCGGAGGAAAGCACGTCGATTCCCACTACTGCCAGGGTCTCTGCGCCCTGTTGCAGCAGCCGAGTGGGCTCGGCGCGCAGTTGTCGGCCATGAACAAGGTCGCTGTCGCAAGTCAGGCACAACAGCATCCCCGTTGGGACCGATTCCAGCAGCGCGGTGTCTAGCTGGTCGAGGTGGGCGGCACCGAGCCGTTCCAGCCAAACCACCACCCCGCCTCGCCGAGTCCACCGCTCAGACCCGGCGATCAGCTCGGTCAAACTAACCACCGGGACGGACCCGCCGGAGGGGACCACAACTCGGTAGTCGGGCAATTCTGCAATGACCGCGTGTGCCATGGCGCGGGTCGTACCTGCCAGGCGGGGTCCATGGACCACCAGCACTCCCCGGGACCTGACCGCGGACTCCAACTGATCATCGACATCACGGGCCACATACGGGGAATTACCATCCACGCCAAACGGGGTGGGATAGATACCCAGCTCGGTCAGCCGCGCCTGCGCGACCAAGGGAGGCTGGCCCAGTTCGTCGACCACAGCCAGTGCCAGCTGGCTCCGACGGCGGGTAGCAAGCTGGGTGAGCCCGCCCAGGGCTGCCGCCAGGGCCACAGCGATCGGGATCCACCACCACACCCAGACCCCGCCGTTGAGGATCTGGTTGCCAGCCACGGCCACGGCTACGACGAGCACGGCCGACCCGATCCATCCTGCCCAATGTCGCACTTACGCACCCACTCGCGCTCGACTAGCCACACACGCAGCGATCGCTGTCACCTTTGTACATCGCGCAAAACTATGTTCACGTAACACGCAGCAGCTTCGGTGGCATGCACCCTGGCCTCTGGAAACCGACGCCGACAGGATCCAGGATCGGGAGATGGTTTCCGCGTGCCGTCGCCCGCGTGCCGCTCAACTCGTCCGGGAGGAACGCCGCCACCAGCGCGATCAGCGGCAAGTCGGCGAAGGGTCAGAGCGTCTCCCCCAGTGCCGCGGCAGCAAGGCCGAGCAAGAACAGCAACAGGATCGCGCTATGAACTCCAAAGTACTCGTCGAGCGACGTGTCGATGCCAGTGTGGCCGTGAACATCACGACGAGTCCGACGACCACCGGACCGAACCACGCGGCGGCAGCCACTACGCCTCGCCCCGCGACGACCAGGAGTAAACCCCAGGTCAGTTTTATCTGTTTAATTGTATTACGAAGATCCGCCACAGACAACACCTCGGCGACTCTGCGCTAGTAACGCAGAGTCGCCGAGGCGCGTGCTCAACTCAGAAATTCGGAGCAAAGTACCCACCGTTGATGTGGAGCAAATACACCTTCACATTCGAGTGTTCCCGCTGGAGCCACTCTTGATGCATCGTCGACCAAGTCCATCCTCGCTGGACGTACGGCGAGCGAGGATGCGTAAGCTTGTACTCGGGGTGGCGGCTGAAGTCGAATTGCCCCCACTCACTGACGTTTGGGTACTGTCCAGAAGCGATGTCGACTACGAACGACATGTGGTCGAAAGTCGTACCACCGTCGCCCCAGTCGTACACGATGATGTCACCCGGAACCGCGTTAGGCACGGCGTTCGTCGTCAGGTTGGCCGTGATGTTGGACCAGGACGACGACACGTGAGAACGCACGTGCTCGACCAAGCCCTGAACATACGTTCCGGCGTAGGTGTGTGCTCGCCATTCGGATGTCTGAGCAAAGCCGCCTGCCCACAAGCTGTTGCTCACGAACCAGGTGCAGAGAGTTCCATTGGCCTGCGGGTCCTGTGCATGTGCCTCGGCCCACGCCACCGACGCCGAGCGGTTGTACGTCGGATTGACAGGTGCCGACGTGGTCGCAGCACCACATTGCGGCACCCCTGCGTCGACCTGATTGGCATTCTTGCCGTCGTTGACATAGTGCCCGTTCAAGTAGCCGACGTCCGCCCGGCTGCCGGCGGTTGGACGGCTCACGTTGGCGACCTTGTACCAAAGCGAGTTGCGGTACCCGCCGACGGCGTCACCCCACGCGTAGCACTGGAGCTGCACCCGCTCGTTCTTGTAGACACCCAGACCTGTGATCCGGCTGGTATCTGAGGGGTGAGCGCTGTTGCGGAAGTAGACACCGTCCGGCGGTGTCTCGCTGGTGTTCATCACGGTGAAGACCGGGCCACTGGCATCAGCCACCGCCGGTACAGCGACCATCAGGCCAAGCACGGTCAGCGGCACCGCGGCAAGTCGGGCGAACTTTGTAAGACGCATGGCTCCTCCTCCAAGGGGCCAGGGCCGCGTCACGAGCACGTGGCCGGAACGTCACTATGCCTGAAGAGCGACAAGATCGCCGCCAATCCCTACGCCAGAGCCACAAACTCACGCGTACGAGTGGGCGCATTATTTATCCTGTTACTTAGTCGCACACAGCACGATTGTCACGTCGCCGCGCAACCGGCAACCTCCTCCGATCGCGATACACTACCCGAAGTCATCATACGGGATTCATGACTGACCCCGAGAGCCTGCAATCGACTAGACATCGACGAACCGACCCGCCGTCTCGCGCCAGCCGACCTCGACGCGCATATCGGCCCGACATGTCACGGCATAGTCGGGTGATGCGGCGAAAGGGTCTGCCCAGGGTCTGGTTGACACCTCATGTGTGAGGCTTCGGCCTTGCCTGGAAGACATCCCAGGAGCTTGAATGTCAAGCAGCAGCCTTCTCTGCACGATGTGACCAAGCGGTCGCCTCGTCGTAGAGGGTGCGGGTTTTGAGGCAGCCGTGCAGGATGCCGACGAGCCGGTTGGCGAGCTGCCGCAGTGCGGCGTTGTGCTGGGCGCCGCGTGCGCGGAGCTGGTCGTAGTAGGCGCGGGCGCCGGGCGATGCGTTCAGTGCGCTGAACGCTTGAGTCATGAGCGCGTCGATGAGCCGGTCGTTGTGGACGAACCGGGCCAGCACGGCCGTTTTCTTGCCGGAGGCTCGGGTGATCGGGCTGGTGCCGGCGTAGTTCTTGCGGCGCTTGGCATCGGCGTAGCGGTCGGGGTCGTCTCCGAACTCGGCGAGCACCCGAGCACCGAGGACCGGCCCCAGTCCCGGCTGGGACAGGATGATCTCAGCGTCCGGGTGCCGGCCAAAATGCGCATCGACCTGCCCCTGTAAGGCTTTGATCTGTTCGTGCAGGACAGTCAGCACTGCCGCGGCGGCGCGCGTGGTGGCAGCGTAGGCCGCGGTGACCACGGCGGGCTGGCCCAGGTGCTCGGCACGCAGCACGGCCTGGATCGAGGCGGCCTTGGCAGGGATGTCGTGGCGGCGAGCACGTTTGAGAGCGGCCGTGATCTGGGTGATGGTCAGCTTCGCAGCCGAGACAGGGTCGGGTGCCTTGGCCAGCAGCTCCAGAGTGTCGGCGGCGTCGAGGTCGGTGAACGCCGCCAGTGCGGCCGGGAAGTAGTCGCGCAGCGCGTGCCGCAGCCGCTGGGTGTGCCGGGTGCGTTCCCAGATCAGCGTCTTGTGCGCCCTGCTCACGATCTTGATCGCCTCGGCCTCGGCGGTGTCACCGGCGACCGGGCGCAGCTGGTGGGAGTCGGTACGAACCATGTCGGCCAGCGTGTGTGCGTCGGCCGCGTCGCTCTTGGCGCCCGAGACGCCGTGGCGTTCCCGGTAGCGGGCCACCGACAACGGGTTGACAGCGAACACCGTGTATCCGGCGGCGATCAGCGCCTGCACCCATGGACCCCGGTCGGTCTCGATCCCGATCCTCACCTCCACGGCCTCGGCGTCTTCGCCGAACTGCTCGCCGATCATCGCGTGCAGCCGGGCCATCCCCGCCACGCCCTCGGGCAGCCGGGCCTTTGCCAGCCGCCGGCCCGCCACGTCCATCAACTCGACGTCGTGATGCGCCTCAGCCCAGTCGTCCCCTACGAACAGCACCCGTTCTCCCGTTCCCGTGGCCATGTTCGGCAGCAGCCTGCGGGAGAACTATCAGCGACCTAATGAATCAGTGCTCACGCCACGCGGGCGGGCACGACATCCCATCAGCGATCAACTCTCCCGGCCACCGGCAGGGGCACGATCTTCCATCAGGACTCAGCGTCCAGGATGTCCGAGTGCTCACCTGCCGGCGGCTACCAGACTCGAGTCTGCCCGACGGGCGACTCACGTCTCATTAGGATGTCACCGTGCCCAAGCCCTACCCCGCGAGTTCCGTGACGACGTCGTCGCCGTCGCCCGCCGCGGCGAGACCCCGCTGAAGCAGGTCGCCAAGGACTTCGGGATCTCCGAATCCTGCCTGGCCAACTGGCTGCGCGCCGCCGACGTCGAGGACGGCACCCGGCCCGGCGTGACCCGGGACGAGTCCGCCGAGCTACGCGAGTTGCGTAAACGCAACCGCCTGCTGGAGCAGGAGAACGAGGTCCTGCGCAAGGCCGCGGCCTACCTGGCCCAGGGCAATCTGCCGGGAAAATAGCCTTCCCGCTCGTCCGTGAACTGGCTGCGGCCGGCGCCCCCGTGCGGGTGTCGGTCGCGGTGACATGCAGGGTGCTGGGCATCTCCCGGCAGGCCTACTACCAATGGTGCGCAGCCCCGATCTGCCAGCGCGACTGGGACGACGCGCAGCTGATCAACGCCGCGCTCGAGATCCACGCCGACGACCCGGCCGACGGATACCGGTTCATCGCCGACGAACTCGCCCGCCGCGGCTATGCGGCGTCGGAGAACCGGGTGTGGCGGATCTGCTCCATGCAGCAGATCTTCTCGCTGCACGCCAGGAAGAAGGGCCTCTCCCGCAAGGCCGGGCCGCCGGTGCACGACGACCTGGTGCGCCGTGACTTCACCGCCGACGCACCGAATACCAAGTGGTTGACCGACATCACCGAACACTCCACCGGTGAGGGCAAGCTGTACTTGTGTGCGGTCACGGACTGCTACTCCAACAAGATCGTCGGATACTCCATCGCCCCGCATATGCGGGCCTCACTCGCCGTCAGCGCGCTGCGTAACGCGATCGCGCTGCGCGACCCGCACGGTGCGGTGGTCCACTCCGATCGCGGCGCCCAATTCCGATCGGCGGCCTACCGGTCCCTGTTGCGCAGCAATGGGCTGACCGGGTCGATGGGCCGGGTCGGTGCGTGTGGTGACAATGCCGCGATGGAGTCGTTCTTTTCGTTGCTGCAGAAGAACGTTCTCGATACCCGGCGGTGGCGCGCCCGGGAGGAACTCCGGTTGGCGATCGTGTCCTGGATCGAGACGAAATACCACCGCAAACGCCGCCAACGCGCCCTGGGCAAGCTCACCCCGGTCGAGTTTGAGACCATCTACACGACCGCAGCAGCGGCCTGAGAAACAGTCAACTCCGGTGTCAACCGAAGTCTGGGCAGACCCAACTACCGCAGCTTCCTCAAAGTCCACATCCTCCCCCGCTGGGGCAACACCGCCTTCGCCGAACTCACCAACCTCAGCATCCGCACCTGGGAGAAGAAACTGCGCGCCTCCGGGCTCGCGAAGACCACGGTCGACAGCATCATCAAGTGCTTCTCCCTCCTGCTTTCCGACGCCGTCCCGGAGAAGCTGATCGCCGCGAACCCACTCGTTGCCCGCCGCCGCGGGCGCCGCCGCCGAGCCCAGCGCACGCCACGCAAGATCTGGGGCGAACCCGCCGAAGTCCTCCACGTCGCCGACCAAGCGGCCCTCAAATACGGGGCGTGCGGCGCCGTCCTCATCGTCACCGGCGGCTGGACCGGACCTCTACGACGACGACACCGGCACCATCTACCTCGACCCCGACATCGGCGCCCTCCACGAACCCTGCAGCGGCCCGCTCTACCTCGGCCACCTCAAAACCGACGAATCCGAACGCACCATCAGCCTGCCCCCATTCCTCGCCCGCCTCCTACGCTGGCACCTCACCACCCACAACCACCGCCAGGTCTTCGTCACCCCCAACCTCGAATGGCACCGACGCAGCAACTTCTCCCGCCGAGCCTTCCGCCCCGCCGCCGACGGCAACCTCCACATCGCCAACCCAGCCATCCGCGTCCAACCCGCCAAGCCCGGCCTCACCTTCCACGGCCTCCGCCACAGCCACAAAACCTGGATGATCGACGACGGCATCCCCGAAATCGCCCAAGCCCTCCGCCTCGGCCACGTCCTCCAAGACAAAGTCCAAGAGACCTACTCCCACATCGCCGCCGCAGTCGAGCAACGCCTCCTTGAAAGCCTGCAAGCGCGGTGGGACAAGGCAGTGGCCGACTCCAAGGCCGGTACCGAAGGCGCTCTGGCGCGTATGTGCGTGAAAACCTTAAGAAGTGGACCTCCGGGAAAGCTACTACAACACAAGCGTGCAGGTCAGGATGCTTGAAGCACTGATCCATCGCCTGCCCTCCGCCGTGAGATCTACCACACCTTCACCCAAACGGAGTAAGCAACGTCGAGCCAGGCAGCTGAACGACCAGCAGGTCGATGAGCTGACCCGGGCCTATCAAGCTGGTCAGACCGTGTACGACCTCGCCGCGTAGTTCAAGATCAACCGGAAGACCGTGAGCGGCATCCTCCACCGCGCCGGTGTGCAGATCCGAGACGACTGACCACAGAGCAAGTCGGCGAAGCCGTGCGACTCTATGCAACAGGATGGTCACTGGCCCGGATCGGAGTCAGGCTGGCACGACGGCGAACACAGTGCGTGCCCGGCTGATCGAGCGGGGAGCGCTGATTCGGGACCCGCAAGGTCGACCCCGCTAACCATGTTCCTCTCCACGATCATCGACAAGGTCGTCGAGGGCATGGTCAGGTGGGGAGAACCAACAACTGGACCCGGTCTATCCTGTGATCCCCCGTCCAAGCGATCCACGTCGAGATCCGCGATGGGCCTAGTCGCCAAACGGCCGATCTACGTCGCGCTAGCGGTCACCTGCCGAGGACCGCCGCGACATCTTCTGGCCATGGGCCACCGGCGACGGCGCCAAGTACTGGCTGCACATGCTCACTGACGTCAAACCCGAGGCGTAGCCGGCGTGCTCATGGTCGTCTGTGACGACTGCCCGGACGTCCGTACAAAGACGCCGCGAATCCGATCTCTGCGGGGGCTCACCTTGCGCTCTCAGCGTGTCCTACTGCAGGTTAGTCTCGTTCGGTCCAGTCCTCGTCGGCCAGTGGTGCATCGTTCAGCTCGTCGCGACGGGAGCGCCAGTCGGGTAGGTAGTGATCCATCAACTCGACGAAACGAGGGCCGTGACCACGCTCGTGGAAGTGCACCAACTCGTGGACGAGGATGTACTCCAGGCATCGCGGATTCTTCTTGGCTAGCTCGGGGTTGAGCCAAATGGTGCCTGAGTGTGCGACGCACGTCCCCCACTTGGTCTTCATGCGCCGGACGACAACATTAACTGCCTCGACGCCGATCACAGGCTGCCATTTGTCGAGGAGCGCGGGCAGAGCTGCTTTCAGCTGGCGCCGGTACCAGCGATCGAGCGTTGCGCGACGGGCGTCCGCGTTTGCGCCCGGCGGGGTGACCACCCAGAGAGTCCGTCCCTTGGCCTCGACGCTGTGGTGCCCACTTCGACGCGAGACATCCAAGAGGTAGCGCTGACCCCAGACGTAGTGTGTCTCGCCCGACTCCATCTCACGCTTCGTCTGCCGATCTGCATTCTGTAGTTGCTCACGTTGACGCTTGATCCACGGCAGGCGCTGCACGATCGCTAGCCGAATAGTGTCCTCATCGGTGCGCGCCGGGGCAGCTACGCGTACACGGCCCATCGGCGGGTAAACGGAGATGTGCAGGTTCTTGATGTCCTTGTAGATGACATCGACACCGAGTCCTGCAACCGTCAGATAAGCGTTAGCGGTACTCATCATGCTCCTTCAGGAGGGCAATAAGCCGCTTGACATCGTCAGAATCGAGTCCTGCCGGCAGCGCCTTGACCAGTGCCCGGGCCAGCGCCCGCTCCTTCATAGCATTTCCAGCCCAACCATGCTCCTTAGAATTCTGAATGACGTCGTGAAGGTCCTCAGCGTTAACGACTGAACCCTCCGGCCAATCGAAGTCCACTAGCGCTCGACGAGCTGGCGTCCTAGCCCAATCCGGGTAGGCCGTCGTCGATTCGCCGTTGACCAGCTGTCGCGTCAGGTCGATAAGCTCGTTGAGGAAGTCTGCGTACTCGATTGCTTCTTGATTGCGCCGCTCGATAAGTGCATCCAGGAGTACAGACATCCGGTCGTAGTACCTCGGGTTGAGAACACGCTCGTCGACGATGGTCCTACGGACATTGTTGATGATGGTCGCTGAGACGGCCTCATCGCTTTCTCTGATTCCAGGCGGTAAGGCGTCGATAGCCCCGATGCCCTGGTCGACGATCAGGTGTACGAGACCTTCGTCGAAGGTGGCAACCGGCTCTGCGGGGTCGGCCTGGATGTAGGTGTCGAGCAGCGCACGCATGCCTGCCTCGAACTGCTTCAAGTCGATATTTTCACCCGCCCCAACTTCGACTTCGTTGCGAACCGCCACGTAGTGCTTGACCTCGTTCTGGATGGCTATGGCATCAACCTCGCCGTACCCGGCAGCATCCATGTCGTTGGCGAGCACGCCGTACGCGCGCAGCAGAGCAGCTACGGACTTGTACAGCTCGATCCGCTTCGGCTCATTGGCCTTGATCTGATCCGCATCGCCGGGAACAGTCGAGACGAAGTAGTGCTGGTACTCGACGGTGCCCTTGGGGGAGGCAACTGGCTCGCAGAGCGCTCGGATGTGCTCCAGCGCTTCATCGAGATCCTTGCGTTCCTGCTCGGTTCGGTCCTTGAGCAGGCCGTCGATGTCTTCCTTGGCGTAACCGTCCAGCACTTCGCCGGTGTAATCGGTGATAGCCTTGTCAATCGACTTGAACAAGTCACGGTAGTCGATAACGTAGCCGTACGTCTTGTCATCACCATCTAGACGGTTGACGCGGCAGATGGCCTGGAAGAGGCTGTGGTTTCGCATGGTCTTGTCGATGTACAGGTACGTAGCGCTCGGGGCGTCGAAGCCAGTCAGCAGTTTGTCAACCACGATCAGCAGCCGCATCTGACCGGGTTCCTCGATGAAGCGCCTCTTGACTTCGGCCTCGAACTCCTCGATCCGCTTCACGGCGTCGTCGGCCGGCTGATTGAAGTAGTCGGCGAGCATCTGCCGATAGATCTCGTACTTGCGGATCTTCTCCGTGTCGCCTTCGCCAGCGTCCTCTTTCGAAATGGCGGTGGCATTCGGGACGAAGCTCGTGACGATGGCTACCTTGCCTTTGAAACCAGCCTGGGCAAACAGCTCGTAGAACTTGCACGCCTGGTAGACGTCCTCGCCTACGAGCATGGCATTTCCGCGCCCCGAGATCAGGCGCGGTTCCCGCTCGAAGTCCATCAGGATGTCCTGCACGATCATCTCGGCGCGCGACTTGGCCGAGACGACCTTCTGCATGGTGCCCCACCTCTTCTTGAGGCGGGCCTTGCTGAGGTCGGTGAGCCCTTTGGTCTTGAGGTCGAACCACTTGTCGATCTGTGCGGCGCCCTTGAGATGTTGATCGACGTTGCGCGCCTCGTAGCGCAAGTCGAGCACCACACCGTCGCGCACAGCTTCGTCGAACTTGTATTCGTGAATGAAGCTGCCGAAAGTCTTGATACTGTTCTTTTTGTCGGCCTTTAGTAGCGGCGTGCCAGTGAAACCGATGAACATCGCCTCCGGCAGCAACTTCTTCATGGCGCGATGCATCTTGCCGCTCTGAGTGCGGTGCGCCTCGTCGACGAAGACGAAGAGGTTGCCCTTGACCCGAAAGCCGACGGGGATTGTGGCCTGGAGCTCACGGATGAACTCATCGCCAGCCTCGTCGCGGTCCTTATCGTCGTCCGAGCCGCGGAACTTGTGGACGAGCGAGCAGAGCAGCCACGGCGTGCTCTTATTCAGTTGGGTGATGAGATCGGTGCCCGACTCGGTCGGGTAGATCTTCTCATTGACGCCGCCAAACACCTTCTCGATTTGCTCGTCAAGCTCAGTACGGTCCGTGATGATCAGAACTCGTGCGTCGGTCTGGTGCTCGCGGATCCACTTTGCCAGCCAGACCATCGTCAGGCTCTTACCTGACCCCTGGGTGTGCCAGATGATACCGCCCTCACGAGAGCGGATGCGCTCCTGGGAAGCCTTGACGCCGAAGAACTGGTTGTGACGCGCCGTCTTCTTGACGCCCGAGTCGAAGACGATGAAGTCGTGTATGAGCTCGAGGAAGCGGTCCTTGCTGGCCATCTGCGTCAGAGCGCGGTCGAGCGGGTTGGCGATACCTGACCCAATCGGGCTGGCCTTGGGCTCCTTCCACTCCAGCCAGTACTTCTCCGGCGTCTCGATCACGCCGTAGCGTAAGCCCTCGACGTCGTTGCCCGCAAATAGAAACTGCACCGTCGTGAAGAACGGGCGCACAAAGTGCTGCTTCTGGTTGCCGATATTCTGCCGGATGCCCTCACTGACGTTCACGTACGAGCGCTTCAGCTCGATGACGCCGAGGGCGATACCATTTACGTAGAGCACCAAGTCGGGGCGCTTGGCGTGCTCGCCCTTGATAGTGACTTCCTCGGCCACGACAAAGTGATTCGCCGTCGAGTTAGCCCAGTCGATCAGCCAAACCGTCTCGTAGTTCTCACCGACGTCACGCTTGACCTTCACGCCATAGCGGAGCAGGTCGTAGACCTTGCGGTTGGCGTCATAGAGCGACTGACCCCCCGCCAGGGAGACGGCAGTCAGGAGTTGCTGAACAGCGCGGCCGACAAGCTCCTCGTCGAAGCCGCGAGCGACCAAGTTCTGACGTAGCAGCGTCTCGTCGATGTTGGAGTTGTCGTAGTCCTCCCGGTTGCCACCGTAGTCGTACTCCAGTTGATCGACGAACAGCTTGACGACGCGGTTCTGCGTCTCGCGCTCTCTCTGGCCGACGTCACTCATGAGACAGCCTCCACAGGCAACCGGGTGCGGCCAGTAAGTAGCTCCTGCATCATGCCGGTCTTGATGGCGCGGGCGGATTCGAGGCGGCGCTCAAGAGCTGCAATCTCGGCGTCAGCATCGAGCAATACCTCCGCGATCTTCTGCTGCTCTTCGCAGGGAGGCACAGTGAGCTCGAATGCGGCCAACTCCACTCTGTTAATCTTCGGGATGCCGCTACGCATTGACGCTGAAGCGGCGAAGTCAGTGAATCGCGCGCCGAGCAATGCATTAAGGACGAACTCGGGATCTACGCCGCTCTTTGGACGCAACGGATACATATCGGCACTGCACAGTGTCCGGAACCTGGCAACGTGTGCCTTTCGGAGGTATGGACGGATCTTGGAGTAGATCACGTCGCCTGGCTCTGCAAGATACTTGCCGCTGATCGCGCCCTGCTCGGCAGCAGTCTTCACCGCCAGGAGACGACCAGTGCCTGACTCGATGTGGTCAGGGGCGATTAAGGGAAGATCGCGAAACTCAGGACGTCGTGGATCGACCTGTCCGCTGGCGATGGTGACGAGATCAAGCAACCTCACTGTCGGCCAAGCTCCAGCCACGCTGCCAATGCGAGTGCGACCGGTCAACAGTTCCTGCATCATGCCCAGCTTGATGGCGCGCCTCTTCACGATGGCAGCTGTCAAGGACGAAATCAGGTCATCAGCGTCCCTCAGTACAGCAGCGATCGCTGCCTGTTCGGGCTCACTCGGGAACGGTACCGCAATGTCCTCGATCAGTGATGTGTTCAGGTTCGGCTGCCCGTTTCCCGGCGCAACCACGTCACGCAGGTATCCAGTCTGAGTGTTCAGGTACTGACAGATGAACTCTTTATTGCCCGAGTGCTGGTCGATGAGCGCGCCGATACCGTCGTTCGCGCAACACCGGATTTTCAGAATCTTGGCGACGCCCAAGGTCGCTCCGCTGTTAGAAATGACTAGCGTGTTTGGCTCGAGTGTCCGACTGCGCCGAGCCCCTTCCTCTGTGAGAAAGCCTCCCGTCTCGGTAACCCACACCTGGCTGGGCGGGATAGTGGTGAGAGATGCGACAGTGAGCCACGGGACGAACGACCCCTTGAAGTATCGAGGATCTCCCGCTGGCCTTGGCGACCCTCCGCGAACAACCCGGCCGAGACTCCCAAGCGTTCTGACGGCCCAATCGGCCGGCAGTCCAGCGAACTCCGAAGTCATCCCTTCACCCCCATAGCGGCGAGGTGAGCAGCGACCTTAGTGCTGAGCTCCTTCACGGAGTCGTCGAGCTCACCCACCGTCGCCTCGTAGCGGTCAGCTAGCACACGCAGCCGCGTAATCAATGCCTGACGAAGTGCCGTCACCTCCGCACCAATTCGGCCGCGGATGGTTCCACCCCACTTGTCATCGATGACCAGCGCCTGGATGTCTTCGGTCGTGAGCTTGCCGTAGTGCGCGAGTGCCTGCTCGTTCAGCTTGATGGTCGCGTCCTTGACGACCTTCTTAGCAGCCCCCTCGGCAGCGATGAGCTTGACTGCCTGTTGGAGCGCCTCGATTTCCTCGGCCTCAGCCTTCTCAGCCTTTGCGTCCTTGAGACGATCCTTCACGAGCTTTGCCGTAACCTTGCCGTCGTCGTCCGCTGCATCCCAGAGCAGACCGCCTTCGACGGCGTGCTCGTCGAAGTACTCCTCGATGGCCTGTACAGCGGCCTCATGCTCGACGATTAGCTCGTCGAGCTTGACCCTGTCCTCCGGGAAAAACCGAGCGATGACGTACTCCGGTGGGATCAGATCCATAACCCAGCGCTTAGCGTTGGCGCCAGTGCCGAACACGAAGTGGGAGTCCTCATACTTGGCTTTGTTGTTCTTGTCCTTCCACGAGCGCGCGGGACGTGGTTTGGCCGCCGGGTCCCACCCCTCGCCGACGATCAGAGTGACGTCGTCGTGCATCGTTGCGTTCCAGTAGCTCATGAGTTGCTCATAGACGCCGTACTCATCGATGAGCGGGCGTGGGCGGAAGTCCTCCAGCAGCGCCTCAGAGAGTTCTTCGATTAAGTCGTTCGGCCGGGTCGAGCTCGTGATGTCTACCAGCATCTTGCGGTGGGAGGCCCACCATTCGGCAACCGTTTCGCTCGTGCCTGCGGCAAAAGCCTGATACTCGCTCGAGCGGGTGATGGTCGCCTGGATGTCGACTTTATCAACTGCCAGCTCCGAGTAGCCATCGCGCAACGGCGTAAACAGCTCGGCACGCAGGCTCGGGAAGGCATCCCAATACGGTTGCAGCGCATCCAGGTCCCTGTTCGGGATCCCACCCTGGAGGTGGGCACGCAAGTCCTGGATGTCCTCAGGCTCCGAGCTGTCGATGTAGCGCGGGATGTTGAGGTTGTAGTCGTTCTTCGGGTCAGCGATCTCCTTCAGCGACACCATGCGAGAGAACCTCTGGATCTCCTTCTGGTTGACGAAGGCGTCGACAATCCTGTGCATGTCGCGCGGGCGTAGACGGTTCTTTGGGCCGTCCTTTTCGAAGCCCTTGGAAGCGTCGATCATGAATATTCCGGTGCGGCCGACGGCGTTCTTCTTGTCGAGCACGATGAGACAGGCGGGGATGCCCGTGCCGTAGAAGAGGTTGGCCGGTAAGCCGATGATCGCCTTGATATAACCGCGCTTGATCAGCTCCTGCCGGATCTGGGCCTCGGTGTTGCCACGGAAGAGTACGCCATGCGGCAGGACGACAACGCCCTTGCCAGTGGATTTCAGCGACTTGACCATGTGCAGCAGGAACGCGTAGTCACCGTTTTTGTCTGGAGGTGCGCCGAAACCGTCGAAACGGCCATAGTCCTTCTCTACGCCGTTCTTCCAAGTCTTCACAGAGAAAGGCGGGTTGGCGACGAGGTAGTCGAAGGTGGTCAGCCGATCATTCTCGCGGAACTTCGGGTCGGCCAGGGTGTTGCCCTGCACAATCACGTGGCTCTCGTTGCCGTGCAGGATCATGTTCATGCGAGCCAACGCCCACGTAGCGTTGTCGTTCTCCTGACCGTAGATGCTCAGGCCGTTCGGGGCTGCGTCTGCCACTTTGATCAGCAGCGACCCAGACCCACAGGTAGGGTCATAGACCGTCGTGAACTTCGGCGTACCGGCCGAGATCTGGAGCAGCTGCGCCATGACACGAGACACCTCAGCAGGCGTGTAGAACTGCCCCTTGCTCTTGCCCGACTGCGTGGCGAAGTGGCGCATCAGGTACTCATACGCGTCACCGAGCAGGTCGTCGCCCTCGGCCTTCGAGCCGGAGAAGTCCATGTCCTGGAAGATGCCGATCAGATTCGACACCTTATCCTGGAGATCCTTGCCGGAGCCAAGCTTGGTCGGGTCGTCGAAGTCGGCGTTGTTGATGACACCCATGAGGTCGTTCGCCTCCGCGAGCTTGCGGATTGCGACGTTGACCCTCTCGCCGACGTCCGATCGGCCCTTGAGCGTGATCAGGTAGTCGAACGAGCCGTCCTCGGGCACCTCGATGAGCGCATACGGATCAGCCTTGGCCTTATCTGACACATACTTCACGAACAGCAGTGTCAAGACGTAATCCTTGTACTGACTGGCGTCCATGCTGCCGCGGAGTTCATCAGCACTGCTCCAAAGAGAGCCGTAAAGGTCAGACTTCCTGAGTGCCACGGCTACGCCCCCGCCTTCGACGTGGTCAACGTCGTCCGGCTGAGCCTTGCGGTCTGCTTGAGGTCGAGTGACCTAGCCATCCTCGTCGTCCGTCCTTCGCTCACTGAGTAGCAGCCTCTGGTTACCGAGTGTGACTTGCTGCTGGTATCAGTTCACGATAGTCGGCCCCACCGACGTTCTGATGAGGTCTCCTCCGGCGCGTAGACAGAGGCTCGAGAGTAATGCCCCTGAGCTGTGCTATCGGCGCAGCTCAGGGGCATCAGGAAGGAAAGTCTGGCGACGGTCCTTGGTCTGCCAGCGGATCAAGCAGCGGTCTTCGCGGCCTTCGATCGAGTCTTCGGGGTGTATGGGATGTCGGCGAACTGCAGAGTGCACCGCAGGTGACGCAGCGTCCGATGCAGCCGGAGCAGGCTGAGCTGAGACAACGTGAACAGCTGGTCTACGTCCCAGGTCCGGCCAGCGATCGCGAGCACGACCACCGACGGGTCCATCGTCGCCCGCAGCGGATCAAGCGCCCTAACCTTGTCGTTCAGCTGCTGGATCGCTTCAGGCTCGTCCCGGATGGCCTGGGCCGCGACCTGGGCCTGAGTGAAGAGATGGCTCGCGGCCGGCGCGCCGCCGAGCCACTTGACGTGCACCGTCTCGTCGGCCGGCCCGACGATGTCGCAGAGTTCGAACCGCGGATGGAAAGGCGTCGATGCGAGGTTCCGGTCGAGGCAGATGTAGCCGTCTTGCTTAGCAGTGAGCTCGCAGAAGCGGTGCTCATCGTCACGCTTCCCTGTCGGCGTCCAGTGGGGGAACGACAGGTCGCTCCGGTGCTCGAGGAGCGCTGCAACCTGCTCACGGATCTGCTCGACGAACCCTTCGCCGATGCGAAACCATTTGCCCTGGTGGTAGCAGTACCGGACGTTGTCGATGGTCGTCTCGAACACGAACCACTTCCGCAGGGAGGTTAGCGACCCGAACTCATGCTGGCCGACGTCATCGAGGCAGGTCATCACTCGAGCGCCCTGCAGGTTCTCCAGGCGATCTTGGGCCGAGATGAGCTTGAACCGCTCGGTGAAGTCGCTCAGTTCGATGTTGGTGTCGACGACATACGGTCCCCACGAGCCGAGCCGCTGGATCTTGAAGGAGCCGGCCTCCTCGACGTCGCGGACAACATCGTCGGGCCAGGCCAGGCCCAGCACGCCGGCGGTCTCGTCGCCGCCGAGCACCGCGGCCAGCCGTGACTCGAGCTCGCCACGCTTGATGTACGACTTGGGCAAAGGACGTGTCTGAGCAGCGAAGCGCAGCGCCGAGTGGTCGTCCGACTCGTCGACGGCCTCGCCGACGGCTCGCAGGTCGGCCAGTAGAGCCTTCGGCTCACGTGCGAACGGCGCCCACAGCGCGTTGCCGACCTTGATGCGGTACGGCTTGCCGGTCTCCCGGCCGTAGGTCAGGCCGCGGAGGTCTGCGGGGCCGGCGATGCGGTTGACCAGCTCGCCGTAGGGCTCGATCTGGAAGCCTCCCAGGTCGCTACCTCCCGGAAAGGAGGTCTGCGTCGCACGAGCCGTGACGTCCAGCGCTGAACTAGCCACCAGACCAAGTCGGCTGCAGTCCAGTCGGCGGATGCCGAACATCAGGCCGAAGCCTTGCTCGACCAGTTCGTTGTCGACGAGAAGATGACCGGAGCCCCAGGTCAGGGCGTACGTCCAGGGCGGCAGGGGCACGAGCAGCACCCCGAACGGCATGTCGCCCGAGAAGTTGAAGTCGATGCCAGTCAAAGAGTGCATGTGATCGGCCCAGGACGGCGCGTCCGAACGCAGGACGCCACCCATCGCGAGGCACTCCACCTCACCGAGCCGAACATACTGGTTGACGATGGTGTCGGCAGATTCGACGGACAAGAGGTATTCCGCCAGGTCAAGGCCACCGTCGAGACGGTAGAGGGACACCGGGCGGCACGAAGAACGTGGGGGCACAGGGAGAACCCTTCGGTGGTGGGAGGTGCGAGGAACTACGGCGCACTCGCACGTACGCCGCCACCTCCGGACAGCCAACAAGACAAGAACCCGCCGGTGATCAAGCTCGCACTAGCGGGCTGCGGCAATCGCCTCTACCCTCACCACCGTTCCCTTGTTCTGGATGCGACTCCGGGACTTTCAGTTGGAACATCACGCGGCTCCCTGCTGGAACAGGGGGCCGCGTTTCTACCGCGACCGTGAAGACCGCGTGAACCCATGATGCGCCGAGGCTCCGACAGTCCTCGCAGCGACCCCGGCTCCATCGCCAAGCGGCCAGTGACAGGCGGTAGGCGGCACCCGCGGGACAAGTCGCGCCAAATGGCGGTTGACACCCGTTAGCGTGACGCGCAGGCAATCCGTCCATATCGCGATTCACACGACCGAGTGGCTACTCATCTCTTCGGCTACTGTCGACTCGCCAATGTCTGACTGCCTTCGGCCGTAGCTCGGATCCTTGATCAACCACGACCAGGCCGGACTCCCTCGATGCGCGGAGCTACCGGTACTGGCGGCGCTGAGCCGCGAGGATGTCGGCGCGCACCTGCTCCGGCAGCTCGGCAACGAAGACCTCGATGTGCTGGTCGCGTAGCGCGGCGGCCGCCCACGATCGACCAGTTTGGAAGGGCTTCGCGGCGGCCTCGTCGGAGAAGCACAGGATCAGCCGAGGCCGCATCGGCAGCGTTGACGCGATCCAGGCGAGCTTGAAGGCGTCGGCCAGCACCTTGTGTTTCTGCGCAACCTTTGGCGGTCCTTGGTGAGCCCACGCCTCGACCAGCAAAGAGCGGTTGTCGTCGGCCCCATCGACCTCGACTCGAGCGCCGGTCGCCGTCACTATCCGTTGTGGCCCCAGCTTGAGGCCGAGCGTGTCAGCCAAGTAGGCGATCATCACGCCTTCGGCGGCCCGCTGCTCAGCACTCGAGCCCGGTGTCACCTCAATCGAGTTACTGACGGGCTCGATCGGAGCCGCTGCTCCGACGACGCGGCCATCTGACTGCGGCTCACGGAGAGCGTTGACCAGCTTGCCGGCGTTTCCGATATATCGCTGGAGCTGGCCATCGGCGGCGAGCCGGCGGCAGACTTGGTTAATCGTCTGCCGCTGGGCGACGCCGAGCCTTTGGGCGAGCTCGTCGTCATCCCAGGGACGAGCGCTGGTGCGCAGCGTGTCGAGGATACGTTCCGAGATCGTCCCCGAGGTCGCAGTCACTGGACCTCTCCGTCCAGCTGGTCCGCGGCCTGCTCTGCTTCCTTGGCTGCCTTGGCCAAGTTGCGCAGCCGGCCATCGAAGTGCTGGTGCAGCGCGCTCGCCCGCTCAACGCTCCACTTGACCGCCTGCTGCCTGGTGTCTTCGTCTGCGGTGTCGAGATCGAAGCCGGCCAGGTAAGTCGCGATACGGCTGCTGCGGTTGTTGTCGAGACGATCCCAGTCCAGCGTGAACCCGACCGTCTGCTCCAGTAGCTCACGGTCGGCGGCAAGGCCGTCGAATATCTGCTTTGTCGACGGCTTGCTACCGGTGTCGAGGAAGATCTCGACGCGGTAGCCCTGCTTGGTGAAGGTGAGACTGTAGTAGCCGAACGGCCCAGAAGCGAAGCTGCACCAACTGGCGGTCTGCGTCTTCGGAGCCCGGATCGCCGGATAGGTCGTGGCCATCAGGTCGAAGACGTCCTCGAAGAAGGCCATACGCTGCTGGTTCTTCGGTGAAGCCACCGCCTTGGACGTCTCTTTCGCCGCCTTTGCCCAGTCGTTGGGTTCGACGACAACGTTGAGCACGGGGGCACGCAGCGAGGCACCGATGTGGACGACGCTGACTTCGATCCCGAAGGCCCGGACGTCAGCGTCGGTGCGCTCATTGAGCCAGACCAGCGCGCTCCGGTGCTCTTCCCTGAGGCGTGTCGTGATCCAGATGGCGATCGACGCTTCAAGGCCGCTGGCGTATACGAGCAGCTGACCGAGGTGCGAGTGGTCGCTCGGTTCGAGCTGGTTCTCGATGATGACGTGCTTACCGTCTGGGTCGGTCGCATGGATGTCGACGCGGAAGTCGCCAACCAGCACCTCTTGACGCACGACGGTCAACGGTAGGCCGATCACGTCACTGAGTACGTCGATGTTCGAAGCCAACCAGGGCGTGAAGTCGCCAGCCTCGTGCTTCCAGATGTCGCGGGGATTCGGCAACTGCTCGAGGCGGCCGAGGCCGTATGCGTCCGTACCCATCGTCCAGATGTAGCACCGGCAAGGACGTCAAGGCGAGGCCATGCGCGAGCCGTAGCCCAGTCGATAGATCGTGATCTGTCGACGAACCGGCTGCCGTGGCGGCCAGCATGTTGCACGAACGACAGTGCTCGGCTTGGCGATGCGGCTGTGACGTGACGGTACTTCCCACAGCGAGATTGGTCGGCGAAGCTGGCGCGCATGCCGCTCTTCGAACTGACCGCCGACAAGTTAAAGACCGTGCCGTTGTCGACCTTCGCCTCCGAGCAAATTCTCGAGCGCGCCGATCTGCAGCGACTCCTCCGTGCACAGATCGACACGGTCGTCGAAGACGTCCTCATCGTCAGCGAGGAGTTCGCCGAGTTCGCCGGCGCCAGGCGACGCATCGATCTTCTCGGTATCGACCGCGAGGGCAAGCCCGTGGTCATCGAGCTCAAACGCACCACAGACGGCGGCCATCTTGAGCTCCAGGCGCTGCGCTACGCCGCGATGGTCTCCGCCCTCACCTTCGATGACGTCAGCGAGGCATACGAGCGCTACTTGCTTCAAGTCAAGCCCGACGCCGCGGACAGCGCCCGTGGCCAGCTGGCCGACTGGCTTGAGGACGTCGGCGGTGAGGACGCCGTCCTGACGCGCGATGTCCGCGTGGTGTTGGTGTCCAGAGGGTTCGACAGGGAGATCACCACAACCGTCCTGTGGCTGAACGAGGTGTATGGCCTGGACATCCAGTGCATTCGGCTCACCCCGTACAAGGTCGGCGAGCGACTACTACTCGACGTCCAGCAGGTCATTCCCCTCCCGGAAGCTGCCGACCTGACCATTCAGCTTCGGCGACGAGAATCTCAGGCTCGCGCCGCCCGGGTCAGTGAGGGGCGAGATTGGACGCCCTACGTGATCACCACGCCGGACGGGACCACCGAGCCGCTGCGCAAGCGTCAAGCGGTCCTCGCGCTGGTGAGCGGACTCCATGCCGCCGGCGTGCCTGGTACCCAACTGGCCGAAGCTATTCCTGGCCCGCGCATGCTCAGCCTGCCAGGCTCCCCCAGCGATGATGACCTTGCCGAGGAGTTCGTCACCCGATACCCCAAAGCCAAAGGCAATCTGCGCCGCTGGTTCATCGAGTCGCCTCTACGCGAGGCCGATCGGACGTGGATTCTCAGCAAGATGTGGGGCCGAAACACCGAGCCTGCACTTGCCAACCTGCTCGCACTCGCACCCGAGGGCTTGGCGTTCGCGTACGAAGCCCGTCCGCGCGACTGACCAGCTAATCGACCTGGTTTGCCGCCCTTCGCGTATAGGCGGCTGAGCTATGGCGAAGGTGCTCGTCCGGCCGACGAGGCGTCCGGCGCCGAGTGTCAGCCCGCTATCTCCGCCTACTGAATCTATGCTCGATAATGCGCTCTTAATCGCGTGCTCATGTCATTCTGTTGAAAGGCCTACTTCATGGCTCAGAAAGTCCTCGTTGAAATCGTCGACGACCTCGACGGCGGGACCGCCACGCAGACGGTGCCCTTTGCCCTCGACGGCGTCTCGTACGAGATCGATCTGTCCGACAAGAACGCGCAGGCACTGCGTGACGTGTTCGCGCACTACATCGAGGTCGGTCGGCGCACCGGTGGACGCCGGATCAAGGTGGCGGCCGGCCAGTCGACGGCGGGCACTGGCAGCAGCCGCGGCGAGTCGACCAGCGCGGCCAGCCGCGAGCACAACCAGCAGGTCCGTGCTTGGGCGATGGCCAATGGCTATGAGATTTCGGAGCGCGGACGGATCTCGAAGGAGATCTACGCAGCCTTCGAGGCCGGAGAGCCCGCTGAGCCAGCCGTTGCACGGGAACCCGAGCCTGTCGAGGATGCAGCTGCCAAGCCGGCCCGCAAACGGGCGCCGCGGAAGAAGGCTGACGAGAGCTGACCCGAGCACCGTCGCTTGGCCGACGAGCCCGTGTAACCAGCGCACCTAACGAAGCGACTAAGTACTGGTGCAAGCTTCGGGAGGTGCCTGATGGAACGTCAGGCAACATGGCGAGCGCTCGCCGTTACCTATGGCGTTGTCGCCGTGATCCAGCTCTACCTTGCAATCGTTATGAACGCGACCTGGGCTGGGGTGCTGGCCACGGTCTGTGGCGCTGCCGCGGTCAGCTTCATGATCGCGGCGGGTCGCCGACGAATTCCGGAGCCCGACGACGGCGCGGCCGTGCAGCATGCCGGTCGCCCCGCCGTAACAAGCACTCCGCCGAGCGCGACTTCACCCTACGATCATCCCGGATGATCAAGCGGTACGACGAGCACTATCCGCACTGGTCAGTGTCGACGCCGCGGCATCGATGAGCATCGAGGGACACACCTGCGAACGGTCGTGGCCACTCCGGCACGAAACTGGGTGAATTGTGACAACGCAAGGAGTTCGGTGTGGCCTCTGACGCCCTCGAAGGACCGGTCCCGGAGTCGAGCGGACGAGGCCAGGCGGTGCTCGACTTGCTGGACAAGGCCATCGGCGCGCAGGCACCGCTGGTCAGCAAGAACATCGCTCGGGCGCGCCAGCGCAGGCCGGATGCGACACCGGCGGAGATCGTCCGCACCCTAGAGCGGATGTACGTCAGCGCCCTGGCGGGAACGGGTGCCGCGGTCGGGGCCACTGCGGCCGCGCCCGCTGTCGGTACCGGGATCGGACTGGCGCTGTCTGCGGGCGAGTTTTTCTCCTCGCTTCAGCTGAGCACCCTGTTCGTGCTCTCGGTCGCCGAGGTCCACAGCATTCGACTGGACGAGATCGAACGCCGGCGGATGTTAGTCATGGGCGTCCTGCTCGGCGAGTCCGCCTCCACGACCATCGGCAAGGTCGCCGAGCGCACCGGTCAGCATTGGGGCCGCCAACTCGTCGGCAAAGTGCCCCTCGCGACGCTGCGCCAGATCAACAAAGTCCTGGGCAGGAACTTCATCACCAGATACGGCACCAGGCAGGGGATCATCGTGCTCGGCCGGGTGGTCCCCTTCGGCATCGGCGCGGCGATCGGTGGCGGTGCCAACGCCGCCCTAGCCGCCCTGGCCGTCCGGGCCGCGCGACGTGCGTTCGGCCCAGCCCCGCAGGCGTGGCCCGAAGCATCGCTGAATCCCGTGCCTCTGACGCTGGATTCTCACCTCGTTCATCCTGATCAGTGCTCCTGACCGGCACCGTAGCCAGCGGCATCGAGGACATCAGCCTGCTGTGCTGCTTCGACATCATCCTCTGGATGCAGGCGACCAGGCGGCCTGACGGAACGCCCAGCCACCGACGATGAACGGAGCGCCAACATGACCGCAGCTACCGGGCCTGGCAACGCCGATCAGGTCGCTGTCTTCATCGACTTCGAGAACCTGGCGATCGGCGCCGCCAACAGCCTCCCCGACCAGGCCAACCCGGTGCCGTACGCTGCACTCGAGCTGGTCTGCCGTGACTACGGCAACGCCTCGATCCGCCGCGCCTACGCCGACTGGGCGAAGCAGCAGTTCGGCAAGTACCAGAACGACCTGGCTATGAACGGCGTCGACCTGATCCAGATCCAGCGGTTCGGGATCCAGCAGAAAAACGCCGCTGACATCCGGATGGCCGTCGACGCCATGGAAACCTTGATCACGCATCCGGACGTCGGGACGTATCTCCTGGTGGCTGGCGACGGCGACTACTCACCGCTCGTGCAGCGGCTACGGGAGTTCGGCAAGCACGTCGTCGGCGTCGGCACCGAGGCCTCTGCCAGCCCGCGGCTGGTCTCGGTCTGCTCCGAGTACAAGTACTGGGGCACCCTGGTTGCAGCCGTCGAACCGAGCGCGAAGCCTACGGTCGAAAAGACGTTCGACATCAAGCACGGCGAAGAGCTGCTGGTCCGGGCGATCAAGCAGAGCAACACGCCGACACCGGTGGCAGCCTGGCTCAAAGCCCGAATGCTGACTCTCGATTCGGCCTTCGACGAGCGGAACTACGGCTGCCGGAATTTCAAGGAGTTCCTCGGTCTGCTGCCCAACACCGTCACGGTGCAGGCCAGCGACGGGCCCGGTGACTTGCGCGTTCGGCTGATCGAGCCGGACCCTGCTCGTTAGAAGGCGGCTGCTAGCAATAGAATGGTTTATGCAACTTGGTCTGCCCCTGGAAGAGCTGGAATAGCAGTGCTGCAATCGCAAAGGCCTTACGGAACCTAAGTGACATTTTAGAGTCTCCCTTCTTCTTATCAGTCACCACCGTCAGATCACGAGGATCTTCATCTGCTGCAGGTGAATGGTCCGAATTAGAGATATCAATACACACTTCAAAGCTCACACCAGGGTCAACCTCTGCCGCTTCAGGGACAGACCAAGTTGCACAAACCACTTTTTAGTTGAAGAATCAACAAGCTACCAGGGTGCAGCCCACGCGTCAATGACATCCGCGGTCAGCCACCCTGAGGAGGTTGGTCTCGCCCGTGCGTCAGCCGGGGTAGTTCTGTGACCTTGCTCCATGTGCGTCGAGTTTCGACGGCCCGCTCGTTCCGTCCAACAGGTTTCGGAGCAATGATCGCCGTCAGCGTCGCCACGTTAGGGTCGAACCGAATGGCAAGCCCGAGAGCGCGGTACCCGTCGGCCGTCCCCGCGTTGTCCTCACGTTGGCCCGCGCCTGGTAGCCCTGCCAGCTGATTCGTTGCGACCCACGGACCAATCCGCTCCAGGACGGCATCCTCACGGAGGTACACCGAGGCCGGATGGTCGGCCGACCTCGGCCGGGTCGGCAGCGTCCGAGCGAGGCAACGATAGTAGATACGAGCGCCGTTGACGGAACCCTCCATTTTGCGGCCGCAGAGTGCACAGCGGATCATCCCCTGGAAGCGGTACCGGTGCACCGCACGGCGCATGCCGCGTTCGACCATGCTGCCACCATGAGCCTTGGCACGGCGCAGCTGTTGAACTTGGGTGAACTCTGCCACCGACACAATACCCGGGTGAGCGGGTCGCTCCGAACGCACAACATCGCCTAGAGCGGCTCGCCGGAATCGAACGGCATGGCCGGCGGCCACGTCATCGGGGTCAAGCAGGACATCGTGCTTCGACCAGCGGCCGAACACGGCGTATCCGGTGTAGCGGGGGTTTTCTAGGATGGCGCGAACCGTGCTGGCCTGCCAGCCGTCGCCGCGTCGATGTCGGTTCTGCGCCGGACACCGCGCAGATGGGCATGGGATCCCGTCGCGGTTCAGGGTTGTCGCGATCTCGCGGTCCGTGCGGCTCTCCAGGTACTCAGCGAAGATTCGCGCCACGATCTCCGCTGAGTCCGGGTCGAGCTGCAGCACCCGGAGCCGGAGCCCTTCGGCAGCTTTGCGCGGATGCGGGTGCAGTCCGCCGTCAACCACGACGTAGCCGTAGGGAGGTCGGCCGCCCTGATGCCGACCTTCATTGCGAACCTGTGCGTCCATCGCCGCGCGTACTCGCAGCTGGACGTGCCGACGTTCGGATTCGCTCATCCCTCCGAGCAGGCTCATCAGCATCGCGTGCGACGGGTTCCGCGCCTCGTACCGCCCGCCCAGCTCGGGCACCCACAGGTCAACGCCGTACGCCGCCAGTCTAGGCGCGGTCAGGGAAAACTGATTGCCGAACCAACACCGGGTCCCCTCACCGACCACCACGGCGGCCCACCCACGCTTCGGGTCTTTCAGGTCGAACAAGAGCCGCGCGGCGGCCGGCCGCCGATGCCACGGCACCGAGCGGGACTCGCCGACGTCGAAGTACTCAGCGACAACTCGCCCGCCTCGCGGTTCGATGAACCGTCGAGCGTTTCCCAGCTGCCAGCCTCGCGAGGTCTGCGGATCCTGGTTGTCCTCCGTGGAGCATCGGCCGTAGAAGGCCGTGGCGTCTACGGTCACCTCAACTGGCTCCGCTGCTCCCTTGCCCCACAATGCGTCCAAGGCGGCCCACGGATCGCGCTCAGCGCTGCTGGTCACGGCTGTCCTCCGATCCGCGTGGCAGTACCGACGCGCTCGAGCTCAGACGATCAGTGTCGACCCGCGGGAATGGCGTAGCCGCGATGTTCACTCCGACGAGTGGTCGTCACGCGGAGGAAGTCCCGCCATCTCGACACCCGGCGGGTGGCCCTGTCGATGTCCCTTGGCCGTCTACTTTCCCCGTTGCCCCGGTGACTCCGAGACTCCCCGGCTGGCTAGTCGCTAGCGAACGCGGTCGAACAGAAGGGCACGCCGTACGAGCGAGTCGCGCTGCACCCGCGGGCGTGCAGTGCAGGCCAACGAAGCCCCCGCAGACAACCCTCCGTCGGCTACGCTCATCATGGCGGAGTGACCGAGAACACTCCGCAGGCCGGAATCCTTGAGCTTGAGAAGCTGCTCTACCCGGACCTGTACAAGCTCGTTGACCCAACCAGCCGAGCGGCGCAGGTTGGGTGGGGCGTCTTCTTCACCGTTGCCCACCAGATCAGGGCCGTGCTGACGCCCCACCGGGACAAGGTGTGCTTCAGCGCTGGCCCAAACCGACGAACGATCATCGAGTACGCCCTCTTCCTCGTCTGGCTGGCTGACGAAGGCGACGCAGCTGTTGACGTATTGAACCGGTCGCTGCAGAACTCATCCGGACGAACGGCTGCTCAAGCCTTGGCACCTCATCGAGGAGTACGACAGCAGCCTCAAGCCGTTCTACGCTGCCGAGTCCCGCTTCAGCCACGTCTCCATGACGAGCGTCCAGTTCTTCGTGAAGACGCAAAGCGATGCTGTGTCGCTAACACAAATGCCGGATCCAGAAGAGACCATCTCATGCCCCGAGTTCTGCCTTCACACGTTCGCGCAGGCGTTCGCGACGTTCAACAGACTTCTCATGGAGCAACCCTGGACCGCGGAACTGGCGAGGATTGCGGACGAGTTCGGCGCTGATATCCGTCGACCTGCCCGGAAGGCGAAGGCATCCAGCTCGGCCACCCCGCCGGCCCGGCGGCGAGCACGTCCTCGGCAGTCGCTCCGCCGACGAGTGACGCTTGAATGGCGTCGCTCAACGTGTCGACGCGACGCCGTAGGGTGGACGCCGATCTTGGTCATCCACGGGGAGGGTGCGATGCCAGACGGCTTTGCTGTCGACGTCGAGGCACTGAAGTACGCCGGGCTCGGGCTGTCCGATCTACTCGGTGACCTCGGCGAGCTGCAGGTCGAGAACATCGACTGCGACCGGAGGTTCATCGGGCACACCAAGCTGGCCGACTCCTACGAGTCGTTCACAACCCGGTGGGCGCTCGGCATCGAGAACCTGACCAAGGACGGCGAGCAGCTGTCCCGCCGCCTGGTCGACGCGGCTGGCGCCTACATCAAGGCCGACCAGGCACACGAGCACAAGCTCAAGGGCATCTTCGACGACACGGGCGCGGACCCAGGCGCCACGGCGATGAGCGATGGCTGAGCTCGGCGAGACGGACGACCCGAAGGCGCTCGTCCCCGGCGAGGCGAAGGAGATCCAGGCGTCGACCGTCCACCTCACGGTGTACGGCGACACCATGATCCGCATCGGCGAAGGCTTCAAGAAGCTGGACACCGGTGGCTGGTCGGGGCCGGCGGCCGACGCGTATCACGAACGCACCCACGCCGAACCGGCCCGCTGGCTGACTGCGGGCGACGCCTTCCCACGCGGCCGCCACGGCGATCAACGGCTACGCCTCGACGCTCGACTGGGCGCAGGGGCAGGCACAACAAGCCATCGACCTGTGGAACCTGGGCGAGGAATCCACCCGCCAGGCCCGCACCGTCTACGACCGCGACGTCACCGCGGCCGGGCGAGAAGCAGCGTCCCGCAGCGAACCGCCACCGACCGCGGCACCGTTCCAGGATCCCGGCGAGCCGAAGCGTGCTCAGGCGCGCTCGCTCCTGAATGAGGCCCGAAACCAGCTGGCCTCAGCAGGCAACCAGGCAGTCGGCCAGGTCGATAAGGCCCAGGCCGGTGCCCCAGAGGAGCCGACCTTCCTCAATGACGTCGGCGACGGGCTAACCTCGGCCGCTGAGTTCGTTGGACACAACTTGGCGAGTGGCCTGGGCGACGTGACGAGCACTCTCACAGACACGGCCGGCGACATCACCAACAACCTCGTCCACGCCGCTGGCGACATCGTTCATGACCTCGGCGACGGCGTCGGCGGGGTACTCAGTGACGTCGGGGAGTTGACCGGCTCGGACGACCTGAAAGACGCCGGCAATACCCTCACCTCATCGATGCACGAGGCCGGAGGTGCAGTCGACCGCGCTGGTGATGCCGCTGAGCACTGGCTGCAGGGCGCGTGGCAACGACGCCAAGGCGTTCCTCAGCGGCGACGAGCCGAAGCCCAAGGGATCGCACTACGTGATCATCGACCAGGGCGACTACCCCGAAGCCGCCGACCATGCCCGCGAAGCACAGATGGGTACGTCGTGGCGCGGTGACGAGTCGTTCCCGCGGACCCCGCCGGCCGACGTCACGATCGACCGGGAAGGCGCGGACGACCGGCGCACCGAATCGATGAAACAGGTCCCGAAGACGAGGCCTGGCTACGATCGCGACGAGTACCCACCGGCGGTGTTCCTGGAAGGCGGCGAAGGTTCGTCCGTGAAGTACATCGAACCGTTTGACAACCGCGGCGCGGGCTCGTCGGTGAAAAACCAGATCCGCGACCTGGACAACGGCGGACGCGTCACCATCCTGGTGGACTGACAGATGACCGACCTGCGACCGCTCGACCAGCTGCTCGCCGCGGCCCGCGCACCGCTCGGGCCCCACATCCAGCTTGACCTTGGTCACGACACCGGGCCGCTGGCCGAACTCGCCGAGCTACTCACCCGGGTGAACGGGTTCACCGCCTTCAACGCCGGGGTGCAGGTCTTCCACGCTGGTGCGGCCGGCCTCGGCCCCGAGCTCGGACACTGGAACGAGCCATCGACCTGGAAAGACACTTACGCCGGGCTGGCTGACGGCCTGTTCTGCTTCGGCCAGGACCTCTTCGGCTGCCAGTTCGCGGTTACGGACAACCGCGAAGTCGTCGTCTTCGACCCGGAGACCGCCGAACGCACGCCTGTCGGGGTCGGCCTCGACGACTGGGCAGCATGGTTGCTCGAGGATCCGGACGTCCGCGGCGCCCGCCGGTTCGCCACTGCCTGGCAGAACGAGCGCGGCGCGCTCGGGCACGACCAGCGACTGATTCCACTGCAGATGTTCACCATGGGCGGGCCGTACGACTTCGATAACGTCGTGATAAAGGACGTCGCCACGTGCATGCGCATCCGCGGCCCGCTCGCCCAGACGATCCACGACCTACCTGACGGAGCTCAGGTACACCTCATGGCTGAACACGCCCCGGCCGACACGCCCGGCAGCAAGCAGCTTGCTTACGCCGAACTCGACGTCTTCGCCGACTACAGCAGCTTCATGGTGCAGGACGAAACCGCGCGGTTCGAGCCGGACCGCGCGTGGGCGAAGGCACTGATCACGGACATGATCGCAGCACGCGAGGGCGTGATCGGGGTTGGCACCGCACGGCGCACAACTGTGCCAGTCATCCTCGACGTCCGATCCGAGGCGCCGGACGACAACTTTGACGGCTGAGACCACGTCACCGAGGCTGGTCTGCACGTCGAGTCGGGCAAAGTCATCGTCTCGATGCTCGACTACAGCGACGCTCCGCCTCGCACTGCAGTGCCTACCAGCGACTACACCGTGCGCGTCTACGCGAAGGGATTCGGAACCATCTCGAGTGACGGCATCCACGGCGACGATCTGTATCACGTCGTATTGTGGCCGGGCTTAATCCAAGACCCATCTGTACTCAAACAGTACCCTGAACCACTTCCCGCCGGGTCAGTCTCGCCAACCGTAAGCTCAGGCACCGACGAATCAGCCGTGCCTACTACAAGTCAACCTGTAGTTGGCTGAGCGCCTTGACAGCGTCGCTATACCCAAGCGCTTCCAGTTTTCGCAGCTTCAGTTCGTCTGTCTCTACTCGGCTACAGACCAAGGTGGGGTCCGAAGGACTGATCCGCACAACACGTGCGCCCATAAAGGAATCGAGCTCCATTAGGCTATCAACAGCCCCAGCGAGCGGGTTCCTGGTCAACATTAGATTCCGAACCGACGACGAGATGCCGGGTGCATATCGGATAATTCGCGCCTCTTTACCATCCGCCACTTCTGCCAGAGTAAGAGACGGTACACTGGAGATTGCAACGACAACATCTGGGTTGTGTCGAAATGCCCTCAAGGCTGGCAACGGGTCCGAAATTCCACCGTCCACATACTTTCGGCCGCCTATAGTCACCTTGATTGGGTAAAGTACCGGTATCGCCATCGTCGCACGCAACGCGAGAACAAGATCAGCGTCATTCTCGCATTTAGCAACATCAAAATACTCGGCACTTGCCGTGTAAGCATCCGTTGCAGCCACCTCGAATACGATTCCCTGCCCACCAAGAGTCGCGCACGATATTGACGTGACGTCTCGCATGGTCTCAACAAGGTAATCAACATCGACGATCTTGTTCAAACGACGCTGATTAATAAATCGCGTACTTGCCAGTCTTGACAAAAGGATATCAGTGACCTCTGCAACGGACGGTGCGTTCTCGTCAGAGACTTGATTCGCCAGAACCGCCGCAGATACGCAACCCGCGCTAGCCGCATGAATCGTCTTTACCTGATGACCATAACCAGCTTCGACTATTGCACGGACAGCACCGACGCAGTAAATAGACCGCATCGCGCCGCCCTGGATCGCGATTGATATCATCAAGAGCTCCTCGTCAAAATTATCATACCCATCCATTATACGCCACGAGGCGTCGAACCCGACGCCCTACGGAGTGAAGTATTTGACCAGCTGCACCACTATCGCAGACAGCGGTCCCAAGATCGACAGAGCGCCGGCCACGAGCCAACGTTGACGTATCGGCGTAGCTGGAATCTGAGAGACCAGTTCAAGCTGTTGATAGGCGACGAGCATTCGAAGAGACGATGGCACGGAGTCCTCCCTAGCCGCCTCCTGCAACTTGCGACCGATCTCTGCTCGCTGATCATTACGATCGGTCCGCACCTGTCGGCGAAAGTTTAGCGTCACCTGTATGAAGACGTACAGTACGACGCCAGCGAAAAGCACGAGGACAGCCACCGTGACCGGACTACCAAGTGAGGGCTGTACAAAGAAGGACATTGCCCACGCACTCAGTAGCGTGCAAACTACACCAGCCTCCATATTGGAAATAATTTGCCGAAGCTTAGACCACCCATACAGGCCGTCCGGATTGATCATGTTGGCTTTGAACTGATAGTCACCCTTACATTTTTGCAGGAAGCGAACGTAGGTCAAACCCAAAACGGCTTCCGCATATACCATATATATGCCAAGAGTGCCTATTAGCAACCAGACTAGTCCGCCAACACGGAAAGGATGAAGACTGGCCCACCAATCATCGTAGAGACCTCCAGGTTCCAGGAAGTTGAACAGCGTTTTCTTCAGAAGAAGGTTGACCGTCAGGGTAAACCCAAACGCCAGCCCAAGCACCAGCCACGAGTATTTGCCCCGTTTGCGCAACTTCGCATTCACTTCGTCCACTGCGGCCGTCAGCGCAACGCGACCAGCTTCACTATACTTGATACAACCGGCCGACTTCATCGCCGAGTGAAGTACGGAGGCGTTACGATATAAGCTGTACACCAAACAAATAGACACACCAATCGTGACGCCAAGAACAAGCGACGGATAGTCACGCAAGAGCGGGACTTGTCCACCAGCACCGTTCCTCCTCAAAACAAAGTCCACCAGGTCCGGCCACATCTTTGGACTGGATTTGCCAGGCAAGAACATGGACGAAATCGAGGCCGTCCAGGTTGCAAGAACGACAAACAGAACGCCTACGCATACCGCCAGGATCGACGGCTTGAGGTTCCACTTATGCAATCTGCCCAGAATTATTGGATCGACCTCGAACGGATTTATGTCAGGGACCTGATCTGGCGCTTCGACAGGGACGTCATCGTCTGTGGTGATAGAGGTTAGTCTCGTCAACTGTACTCCCGTATCGGTTGCGGTTCCGATTCATCCCCTGGACGTCGAGCAAGCTTCGTGAGCAGCCGAGCATGGGAAACCACCGCCATGAAGATGGTTTGATGAACCGGCAATTCGACATCCATTTCCCGCAAGCACTTCTTCAGACGTCCCGTCGCTGCAGGAAGCTCCAGAAAGCTCAAGGTTGGGGCAAGGTGATGCATGATGTGGAAGTTCACACCACCGCAGAGCCACCACCAGGCCCCTCTGGATGTTCCCACATCGGTCGTTCGGACAAGTTGCTCACATAATGGATAGACCTCTGAGAACTCCTCATCGCCGATCGCCAGCTCAGTGTTATGTTGAACTTGGGTAATAAGAGAAGCCAGAGTGCCTGTTATCAACATGAACAATGTCCAGTCGACGAGCGCCTCCGACAGCGGTCGGAACACGAACAGCGGAATCCACACGACGGCGAAGGCGACGTACTTGTCGACAAGGAAGACCCAGACGGGTGGCGCCGATCCAAACTCTTTGTACTTTTGGTATCGACGCGAGTACCAGACTTCGTTGGGCTTCAGCATATTCAGAGTTGCGAAAGGCATCAAGAACCATATGTGAACATGTTGAGTCCTATGTCACACGGACCAGTCCTGCGCAATCGACACTCGCGCCAGTAGCCCAAACTGGATATCCGGGTCAAACTCGGGATTGCTCACATATCGATGATGCATACGTACATGCTTGTATTGCCACCAAAGAGGACTAATGCCCAAAGGGCCTGCACCAAGGCGCTCGACGAGCCTAGCAGCCATTGCAGACCACGGGACATTACCGTGGACCGCATCATGGAACCACGAACCCAATAGCGAAACGGTCGCAACCGCGAATAGCGCGACTCCAAGATAGTCGATCGGCCACGGTACGAACATCAACGAGTACCCGAGCAAGAGGGGGATGACACGAGATGCAAGGTCCAGAAGCAGCGCTCTGTTCGACGGCCGGCGCCGACGGCGCAGCTCCGCTGAACGGAAAGAACGCAACGTCAGTTCCAGATGCCGAGACCTCGTCGGCGCGCTTGCCGCCACGGCTTCTTTCACGATCGACTCCTTGACATCGGTGGAGCCCCCGAACACCCAGCGGCTCCGACCAGGACAGTCGTAGAACACGGATACGTGTTTCTAAATCCGGTTCAAGTACTCTGAACGAGCTCTTGACGTGACGCAAACGTAACAACAGGCGCAGTACTGTCACGTTTTTGTCCGTAACATTCCCCCCAGTGGACCTCAGGGGTTGCACTAGCCGGCGGCCCGCCGAGTCCAAGTCAGTCCGTCAGGAGCGCCTTGATGAGCATCTTGCGAGCTTCGGGCCGTTCAGCAAACCAAGCCCCTAGCTGATGGCTTGCCTGGCCGAACGTCAGACAGATCAAATCGGCGCTTCGATGCAGTGACTGCTCAATCTCGTGAGTAATAGCTGTAGGGATCACGACGTCCTCTCCTGGGACGGCGAGAACAGCTCGGCCTTCGAACTCTGAGAGGTTCTCAAGCGCGCTGCTATCACGCCATCCGTCGGAGATACGGATCGCATCAGTAAATCCGTCACCAAAGGCCAGCGGCCAAGCCGACCTGCTGTAGACCGCCGGACTACAGAGCACGATGCGCTCGACACGACTACCGTACGCCTGAATCAGGTCTGCAACAGTCTGACCGCTCATGCTGAACCCGATCAAAAACAGTCTAACGTCGTCGCTAGTGAGGTTCTCGATTACTCCACGCGCCTGCCTGAGCCGCCGCTCGAGGCTCAACTTCTCCAAAGCGCCAGTACTGTAGCCGTGACCAGAGAAGTCGAAACTGATTGTGTCGACTCCCGCGCCAGCCAGATCTCTGGCCAGCGGAAGAGTTCTCTCCTTGTTCGCTTGACCAGCGCCATGCAACAAAACAACGCACGGGGCATCCCGCTTGCCGCTCGAGGTACGAACCACAGATAGCTGCTCGTTGTCACAAGCGATAGTAGTTCTGGTTTCAATCATTTCATGACCTTTGGGTGCAGGATCGGGAACTCGACGTCCGGAATCAGTTCTTGCACCGTATCTATACTACGATAGGCAACAAGTCGGAGCAACCATCGATCGGTTCCATCACATTTCGCGGCATACGGTCGCCGAGCATGCACCAACCTCCTATTGTTAACAATGATGACATCGCCCGGCTCTAGGTTGACATCGGTCGCGTTTCGTTCGAGTGTCTCCTCGAATGAGTTCAGAGACGTATCGCCAGGCTCAAGACAAGTAGTCTCAGCGTCGTTGAAGCGGAGACTCGGCCGTGCATTGTCGCCGCCTAAGATGGCACCGAGATAGGGCTCCAACTGCGTACCCCCTTGCCCTGGATTTACCCCGATGCGGTACCGACTGCTCCGCAAGGCGGCATACGGTTCAGGGGCGATATCACCAGGTAAAATACTGGAGACAGTCAGAGGAGTCTTGGTCGGGTTACGCACGCATCCGAGCTGGATAAAGTTGGGCGGGGAGGCCATAAAAGCGTCTTCGCTGTGGAACTTGAATTTCTCCGTAAACCCGCCGCTGTGGTTGGGAACGTGAGACTGCTGCCGAAGCGGGACGATGTCGTTGATCATCCTTCCTTTTTGCTGAGTTGCATACCCGACAGGCGTCCCGTAAAGATACGCAATCGCTAGACACATTGCTTCGAAGCCGCCGAGTCGCCTCGCTTCGCCGTGCACTACCGGCGTGCGAGCTTTGGCGATGCGGCCGAGCGGAACCCGACGAATCACCAGAGCGTCGGCCAGGTGAAGACGAGCGAGCATGAGGACAGCTCGCTGGACACCCTCAGGAAGGGCCGCAGCCCACGCCGGCGCGAGACGGCACGCCTCACGCTCTGCGCATCCGACAGAGTCGATCTTCTCGAGCAGATCGCCGATCCGCTCGTCAACCTTGAAGTCTGTTTCCGCGATGATCACAGATCGTAGCTGCCCGCTCTGACTCCCCTCCGGCAGGTTGCTGGCCATCACATCAATGTTGGCGAACGGACTGGTCACGGCGACACATCCTTGTCAAGCGTTAGTCGTTGACACGTTTGGAAGGCAGGTAGTCGGTGGCTAGCGTCTCGATCGAGGATAGAGCGCAGTCCTGCCTCTGAGCCGATTTATTGCAGTGCTCCGACCGGCGTCCACTTCGCTACAATTTGTGACATGACGTCGCGTGATACGGGAGGAGCGCGTCGCGGCCGGCCGTACGGCTCAGAGCTGGAGCCGGTCGCCTCGGGCGCCATGGCAGTCCAACGGCACAGGGCAGCGTGGCTTCTTCGCGTCAACCGCTTGTACTCGGAGGACGAACGTTGGCATCGACTTAGTACGTTCGCCGCAGCGTTCAGAGGCGGATGCTGGCCCGAACCAGCCGACCAGGGCAAGGTCTCACGCTGGGAAACGAATCGTATTCGCGTTCCGCGGGCAGCAGTACAGCGCTACGAAGAGATCCTTGGGCTAGTACCTACCATTCTGACCTCGATGATCGACGCGATGTACTGGTACGTCTCCCCTATCGGAGACGGCGCCAATGCACTTCAGGTGCGCCCGAACCAAGGAGGAGCCAGTCTCCTACGGGTTAACCAGCTGATCGAGCAGGTTCATTCTGATCAACTTATGACTGCCTCGGAGTGGGAAGAACTCACCATCGCACTCACGGTCGCGCTCCCTCGTGAGGCTACTCAATCACTGGACTGGAGTTCGTTAACTCAGAGACTCGTATCCGAAACGATCATCTCGGACCGGGTATGGTTGACACGGTTTGCCTCCTTTAACCGCCTTTTAGCACATCCGGCTTCTCAGGCTGCCGCGGTTGATGCCACAAGCAGCCTAGGGCGGGATAGGTCTGGTCAGATCTTCGGAGAGACCGTCGGCGCACTTGAGGGTACACGTCATCCAGATGCTAGCACGCAGGTGATACGTCAACTGACAAACCCAACCAATAGTCAGGCGCTTTACGGGGCGCTACTAGCATGCGTCCGAAAGGTTCGGTACAGACATTTCAGCGAACCCCAACTCACCGTCGTAATGGACCTTCTGGCCGAACTTCTGCAAGCGAACATATATGAAGATGACACACGGCTTCTCATAGGCGAGCTTCTTCGAATGTCTCCGACTCATCAGCGTTCGTTTGTGCAGAAGTTTCCGCGACTTACAGTCGACGACCTGGCGCTCTCTCAGGTACTCACACAGGGACGACTGGCCGACAGCGATCTCTCGAAGGCCGTAGTCGATCGCGTCACCAATTCCACGATCGCCAGGATGCCGACCGGCATCGGTAGATTTATCGATAAACAGTTGCCGATACTTATCGATGAAATACTTTTCAGTCCTATCGCAGACGTAAGAATGTACTCAGCGAAATTAGTTGCCGTGACGCCGTACGGCGCCCAACTGGCAGACGTCTTGATCGAAGAGTTGATTAGCAGCAGACTGAAAGGAGACCAAGATCAAGCGGAGGCCATGATCTACGCACTTCGTTTCCTTGGTGGCGCACCAGGGCGCCGCTTCGTCGAACGACTCTTAGTCTCTCCAGGTTTGCCTGCTTCAACTCACGCAATGGCCGCCCGGGTAATTGGGCACCTAGATCACAAAAGCGAAGACACCTATTGGGAGCGCGCACTTGCGTTTCACATAGCGCAGTGGTTAAGGGATAAATCAGACATACGTTCAACCATCCTGCAGCGGATCGTATATGCGCTTGGGATTGCCCGGAATCACAGAATGCTGCTGCGAGTCCGCGGCAACCCTGACGTTCCCGCTCCGGCACGATCTGCCGCGTCTTGGTGGCTGAATATTCCACGGCACATAAGTCAAAGCGCCCTCATCTAACGCTAATTGAAGTTCCGGGACTCAGGCGCCGTTGAGATTAGTTCATCCTGGAGTACCCACATGGACGCCATACCAGCCCGCGGGAAGACCCACCCGTCGAAGCCGATATCTATCGTCCTGGTCGGCGCCGCCTCAGACGACAGCTCGACACGTGAGGCGCCCGGGCTGGCGAAGTAGTCGAGCACGTTGACGTAGCGGATACCCGCCTGCCCGTAGTTGAGCTGGACGTGTAGCCCCTTCGTCGGCCGGGGTAGGTCGAGATAAAGCAGATGCCCGTGACGCTGCACGAGGATCCGGTAGGTGTACGAGATCGTCACTTCGTTGCCTGTCGTCGCAGTCTTGCCAAGTGCGACGGTGTACACCTGTGCACCCCCTTGCGTACCGTCCGCCGTATCGGACGTTTGGCCCCATCGACGGCGAACTGGACAACTTCGAACGTGTCCTGCGAGCTCGCGTCAAGAACCCCGACTTTCTCGAACATCCACTGGCCGTCGACCGTCGGATCACGAAGCAACTCCCGGTACTCCACCTGGTCATTGGTGCTCACGAAGCGAAGCGTCGAGTTGGTCGGCCGGACCTCGTACTCCCAGTGGATCGTGGCAATGAACATCGAGTCCTTGCCCTGCGCCGGGCCGCCGTTCCAAGGGCTAAGCGACACCGACACATCGATGTTGCGCCACCGCTCTGGGGAACGAATGACCTGTTCGCGCAGGTCGGCGTAAGCATCGCGGGCAAGCTCGGCGTCACCGAGGCGAAGCCCAATGGCGTTCGTTGCGATCTTGTCGAGCGTCTCGTGGCCGCGCCCGCGCCCGCTGTCGGCACCGGGTCGCGCTGGCGCTGTCGGCGGGCGAGTTCTTCTCCTCGCTCGATCTGAGCACCCTGTTTGTGCTCTCGCTCGCCGAGGTCCACGGCGGCCAGCTGGACGAGATCGAACGCCGTCGCACGCTGGTCATGGGGATCCTGCTCGGCGAGTCCGGCTCCACGACCATCGGCAAGGTCGCCGAGCGCACCGGTAAAGCACTGGGCCAGTCAGCTCGTCGGCACGGTGCCCGCAGGCACCCTGCTCAAGGTCAACAAAGTCCTGGGCAAGAACTTCGTCACCAAGTACGGCACCAAGCAAGGGATCATCGCGCTCGGCCGGGTGGTCCCGTTCGGTATCGGCGCAGCAATCGGCGGTGGCGCCAACGCCGCCCTGGCCGTCCGGGCCGCCCGACGTGCATTCGGCCCAGCACCGGAGGCGTGGCCCGACGCATCGCTGGATTCCGTGCTTCCGACGCTGGAATCTCAGCTCGTTCCTCCTGATCAGTGGTCCTGACCAGCGCCGGAGCCGGCGACATCGACAACGCCAGCCTGGCTGCGCTGCCTCGACATGCTCCCGCTAGATTCAGCCAGCCGGGCGAACGCCAAGCTCAGTCATGGGCCTCCCTTGATCAGGAACCCAGACTGAGCTGGCACAGGCAGTCGAAGACCGTGACGTCTCCTCATAGCCGCGTACCTAAGGGCAACAGATCTGAGGCCACCGGAAGAGCGCCGCAGCTCGTCATCACGCCGCACTCGATCTTGTGAACTGCGACCTCGGCGATGCCTCGCTCACGACGCTAGTCCTGCGCCGAAGGCAATCCGGCACCTCAGCCAGCCGATCGCCAAGAGCCGATGCCTCCGACTAACTCACTAGTCCGACCTGACGTAGCGCATCCGTTTCCTCGTCAGGCGCAGTGTGCCCGTGTTCGAGGCTCTTCCGCGCGAGCTGACCTTCCACCTTGTCGACGTGAAAGGTCGACCATGTCCGACATTTTGCGCACACAGCACCGACCAGGAACGGGCGAAGCAGGTACAAGCGGTGGTCGCGATCAATCAGATAGAGACTGCCAGTATCCACAGCGCTGTTGGCGTAAGACATGGTCGAGGTTGGCACTACTGGGTGGTCACCTACCAAACGGCGCATAGTCAACGTCGCCTCACCTTGAAGCGAGTCCCACACCACCGACGTGATATCGACCAGAGACCAGTCGGCGAGAAACCGGGCCCGCTCGAGCAACACCGTCAGCTCCCGCAACGCCTCGCTGACTGCGCGCGGCAAATCGACCGGATCCACCGCGCGCAGATGCGCCTCCGCGTTTCTACGCTCCGAAAGGCTCTTACGGGCTGCGGTCGCTTGATCGTCGAGCAGAAAACCACCCAGTTCGTGCAACGGGTGGTCGGGTGCCAGCCCGCGACGTTTCTTCGCGCTACCCGCTTCCTGCAGAATCGCGTTCCAGTCCCCCAAAGTCGGCCCACCAGGTTTGGTGGCCAGTCGCTCGCCCAGAGTCGACACGGCAGTCAACTTGATCTTCGCGCCATGCGCCAGAGCCGCCGTCACCAACGCGCAATAACAGAGCAAGATCTCCGCGGTGACGAGGACAGCCTCGTAGGCGTCTCGATAGTCCTCGGTGCTAACCCTGGCTTCTACCTCTCGCCAGCGTAATGCGATCGGATACGGAAAACGGGTACGCACGACGTAACCGAAGTCGTCCAGCTGGGCAGCAGCCTCGGCCCGTAGCCGCGTCAGCTGTCCCGCAGCGATGATTGCCTTGCGCGCCCCGTCCGTTCCCGGTCCGTCATCGAAAACTGAACCTGCAACTCGCCCGGCTTCGAGACTCCACGCACCGATCTGGCGACCCGCTGTCTCTAACTCGACCAGCGCCGCAGCCAGACCGTCATCAGCCTTCGGAAGCACCATAGTCTCCAAAGACTTCCTGGCGAGTCGAGCTCGTCCGAAGTCACCCGTCGCGTGCTTGCCTACCGCCGTAGACCGGAGGAAAGCCAGCACCAGGCGCAAATGCTCCGAGTCAAGCATGCGCAACGGCCGCAGGATCAGAACGCTGCCGACTGCGACCGCCGGCAGATCCTTATCCTGCACGACGGCGGCCTTGGGCCGGCCACCAGTCACGATCTCCGACAACAGGACATCACCTGGCCGGAGCAGATGGGCATCGGGCACGTCGGACCGCCAGTACTCAAGATCCGTATCAGGATCCCTAATCGAGCCATCAGGCCAGATGTCACGCAGTCGTATCATCCGCACGGCCCCGGGTGTGCCAGCCTTGCAATTCTCGCGATCGTTGGGGGAGAACTGAAGCGAGCGCTTGATAGCAAACACGGAACTGAGGGTCAGCTCGCCAGTCAGGACCTCCACGTTCTCGACCACCTGGTAAGCGAGCTGATCTTCGACCTCGGCCATCGTGCCCCCTCTTCATCGCACGTAAACCCTACGCGACCTGTCAGACGCAGCGCGATGCGAACCTTCGATCCCCAGCTGCGTCGATCGAGCCTGCTGGTGAAACTAGGTCGCAGACAGTCTGCTAAGAACAATGACGTCCTCGTGCGCGATGAGATGCAGCGGCAGACCCGCCTCACGCTGTTTCCGGATGAAGTCGCGCTGGAAGAAGCTGCCGCGCACGACCAACTCGGTGTCCGCGCACCGGGCAAGCAGCGCGACGCACCGCTCGACCGGGACCAGGCCCGCCGCAACGCCGCAGGCGATGACCTGGGACGGGAGGTCGATTAGCTCGGCGTGCTCGCGCCACGGTCGAACCGTGATCATCACGTGGCCGCCCGGCCGCAGGACGCGGGCACATGCGGTGAGGATGCGGGTGAAGCCGGCCAGCAAGCGGTGGTGGCCGATGTTGGCGAGGTTGCCGCGGTCGAGTGCGCTGCCGTAGCGGTAGTGGCGCTTGCTGACCTTTCCGTTCTCGGTCTCCTTGCCCATTCGCACCAGCCCGTGCACCGACGGCCCGTACGGCGGCGATGTCACGACCAGTGCGACCTGCCCGACGTACTCCGGCGGCAGCAGCCTCTCGAGCTGACGGGCGTCGCCGCGCACGACCTTGCCGTCGTGGTCTTGGCCGAGCTTGCGCGCGAACCGCAGGTTCGCGCGGGCGATGTCGACCCAGTGCGGCTCGTACTCGACACCCACCGCGCGGCGGCCGAGGTCGATCGCCTCGACCAGCGTCGTACCGATCCCGCACATCGGGTCCAGCACGACGTCGCCCGGCCTCGTGTAGTGCTCGATGGCGTGCGCGGCGACGGCGGGCAGCATCTTCGCCGGGTGCGCGGTCGACTCCGGCACGTACCGACCCTTGCGCTGTGCGGCCGGTGACGTCTGCGCGGTCGCCCACACCGACACCGGCAGCTCGTCCTCGGCGACCGGCATACCGGCGGGCGGGGCGGTGTCGAGGGCGTCGATAAATGCGCGGGACAGCGGCACGGTCGGCTCGTCGCCCGACGTGTTCGGAGTGCTCGGCGGAGTGGTGGCCATGGCGCGATACCTACCTTTCGCGTGGTCGGTCATCGGAGGTCTTCTCGCTGTGCGACGTCGGCGTGTGCCTGAGCGAAAACGAGCACGTCACCGTGCACGCGGACGTGCGACGCCGATGCGCCGGAAGTTCGCGCGTGGGCGCCGCCGTCGTCGGGTGCCGGTGATCGCGGAACCTGGAGCTGCCCGTTTCGGATCGGGGTGAGCAGGGTGACGACGTGCTGGAGGTAGAGCAGGTCCGCGTTCTGCGCGGCGGCGATCATCTGGCCCGACGGGTCGATCAGCCGTCCCGTTGACCAGTCGCTATGCGTGTAAACCGCGAGGATGCCGCCGAAGGTGAGCGCCTGGGCCGCGGCGAGCGCGACCGCCTCGACCGAGCCGTCGGCTCCGCGGTTCGCGGGCAAGGTCGTGATGATCAACTCGGCCTTAGGAACGCCGACCGCCGGCGACTGGTCGTCGGGGTGGTCAGTGGTCTCGCTCGGCTGCGCGGAGTCGCGGGGGTCGGCGACGAACCCGGCCCCGAACACCCTCGACAGCGACGACGTCTCCGTGGCGCGGCCAAGGGGGACGACATCGACCTCCCGCCCCGCCGCGAGCACGGCGTCCTGCGCGGCCACCAGCTCGGCGGCGCCGCTCTCGTGCTCGGCGTCGTTCGGCCACGGGGCGAGCAGAACCCGGGCGCCGGCGGCGGAGAAGCTAGTGGTGATCGTTTCGATGATCGGCACGGGCCAGGTTTCCATCGGGTCGATCGGTTCCGGTCCGGTCGTCCACACCGTCGGCGGGATGACGTCCTTCTTGTCCGCGCGAGGCGGCTTGCGCGCCGTCGTTCGGCGGGGTGGGCCGCTCAGGGCGTCGGAGACGGGTGCGCCCGGGTACGGGAGGCCGTTGGCGCGGCGAGTCCGAGGTGGACGGGTCGAGTCGTCTCGGTTGGACGGTCGGTCGGCCGCGGGCGGCGGGCGGTGAGTCACGAGCGGACCTCCGGTGGCGAGTACCGCCGAGACGGACCCGGCGGCGTGTGCACTGTCGCCGGCTAACTCCGGAAACGAGGTCGGCAAGAGACACCGTCATCCCAAGGCGATTTGCCGGATCGCCGCAGCGCCGCCACTCACCTAATTTCGGGCGCCGTGAGCTGGGCTGAAACGCTGTTGAAACGGTTGCGAGGCGCTTCTGACCTGGGCTTGAGGCGGTTTTGAGGCGGTCCGGCTGACTTCCTGGCGACGTCACATTCCGCCGTCCAGGAGTGCCGCCATGAACCTGAAGAACCCCTACGCCGAGCCCGGCGTCTTCGACGTCGCCCGCAATGCCTTCGCGTGGCTCGTCACCGGACCCCACCCCGTCAGCCTCGACGGCCGCGACGTTCGCGGCCTCCCGCCGCGGCTGGTGCCGCTGGACGAGGTCGGCGCGCTGCTTCGCGCCAAGAGCTGTCCACAAGAGACCCGGGACGCAGTGTGGACGGAACTCGTAACGCGCTCACGCGCCGAGGGCAGCACGTGGACCGTCGCCTGCGTCGGGCTCGCCCTGCCTGTGATGATCCCGGTCGCGGCCAAGCTGACGAACCGGTTCCGCGGCGACGTCCACGACATCCACGCCGCGGTCCTGACTGGCTTCCTCGAAGCGCTGACCGACGTCGACCTCACCCGGCTGGCCATCCTGGTGCGGCTGCGGTGGGCCGGGTTCCGGGCGGGACACCGCGCGCTGCGCCAGGCCCTCGACGCCGCCGCGCCGGTCGCCGATCTCGGCGTGCGCGGAACCACCGAGGAGCACGTCGGTGGGCATCCCGACTTCGTTCTGCTCGCCGCGGTCGACGCCGGCGTTATCACCGAGGCCGAGGCCGCGCTGATCGGGGACACGAGGTTCGGCGAGCTGTCGCTGACCGACGCCGCGAACGCACGAGGCCAGGCGTACAAGGCGACGCAGCAAGCTCGTCGCCGCGCCGAGGCCAGGCTCGCCACCTACCTCGGGACCGTCGGCGACGAGTGCGCGTCGTTGACGCGGGACCGCCGTGGTGAGCCGCGCAACGGGACGCGGCGCAGCGTGCGGGGGGCGGAGAAGTCGCGGCGTCCGGTGTCTCCCCGGCCACCGAAATCCGGAGTTGGTGAACGCGGGGCCCGACTGCCCGCCTGCCCTCACCCGACCCGGTCCGAACTGGAACCGGGCGCCGTTCAGGAGGCGTCCACATGCGACTGATCCCGTCCCGCCCCAGCCATCGTCACCCGCTGCACGCCCCTGGTCGGCGGCCGCCGAACCGCCGCACACACCACGCGGCCTCCCGGCGGCTGGCTCGTGTCACGAGCTGTCGGCGCACCGACGTTGTGCCGGAAGCTCCGACCTCTCCCCTGCGGCGCTCACGCCGCTGGGTCCTGCTGGCCGGCGTGCTGATCGCCTCGGCGCTGCTACTCGGCGGGTCCGCAGCGCACGCCGAAACCGTCCAGTACGTCGCGCTCGCGCAGTCCGTCGACCAGGTCCTGTCCAACATCCGCGCCTGGATCATGGGCATCCTCGCCGGCGTCGCGCTGGTCTTCCTCAGCATCGGCGGACTGCGCTACCTCATGGCGTCCGGCGACCCAGGCGAGATCGAAAAGGCGAAAGGCTCGTTCAAAGCGTCCGGCGTCGGGTTCGGCCTGGCGGCGCTCGCGCCGATCGTCGTCGAGATCCTCAAAACGATCGTCGGCGGGGTGTAGACGATGTCGCGCCGCATGATCGCACCGGACTGCTCCGGCGAAACCCGTCGAGGGCGACGCACTCGGTGGCTCGTCGCCGTGGCGGTGCTGCTGGTGATCGCGGTCGGCGGGGTCGCTTCCAGCTCGGCCGCGACCGGTCCGCGGCACGCGGCCGCGATCGACCACGCCCAACCGCCGCTGCCACTGCCGCCCGACCCGAGTTGCGCACCCGACTCGGCAGAACCTGCATGTCACTTTCCGAGCGCCAGCGCGACTCCGTCGATTCCGATGTCTCCGTTGCCGCCGATCACCGAGTTGCCGGTTCCGGCGTCGTGCTTCCCCGGCTCCCTGGCACCCGACTGCGCTCCACCGGTCGACAGCACGACGCCGTGTCAGGGGCCGAACTGCATCCCTCAGCCCTCCACGCTCACCCCGAGCACCGTTCCGCCGGCGCCGGTGCCCGACGGTGCCGGCGGGGACAGCGCCGAGTGCGGGCTGACGAGCCTCACCGGATGCATGATCGTCGCCGCGAGCGCGTTGTTCGCCGCTGTCGTAGCGGCCGGGTTGAACCCACTGCTGGACCTGCTCGGCAAAACCTTGCTGACTACGCCGGAACCGGATCAGCTGCCCGCGCTCGGCGCCGCCTGGACCGGCTCGTGGCACATCCTGCTCACCGCCTACGTCATCCTCGTGCTGCTGGCCGGGCTGATCATCATGAGCTACCAGACCCTGCAGGCCCGCTACACCGTCAAAGAACTCGCACCCCGCCTCGTCGTCGGGTTTCTCGCGGGAACGCTGTCGCTGTTCCTCGCAACCAAGGGCATCCAGATCGCCAACGCCCTCTCCGCCGCGGTACTGGGCGAGGGCACCGATCCGGCGGCGATGACCCGCAGCTTGATCACGACGGTTCAGGGCTCGCTGCACGGCGGCGGCCTGTTCCTCGGCGTCCTCGGGCTCGGCCTGGTGGCGATGCTGCTGGTGCTGCTCGTGGTGTTCATCGTGCGGGTGATCGTGACGATCCTGCTGATCGCCGGCGCCCCGATCGCGTTGATGTGCCACGCCCTCCCCCACATCGAAGGCATCGCCTACCTCTGGTGGAAAGGCGTCGGCGGGGTACTGGCGATCCAGGTCGGGCAGTCGCTGACGCTGGTGGTCACGGTGAAGGTCTTCTTCGCCCCCGGCGGGTTCACGATCTTCGGGCCGTCGGTGTCGGCGCTGGTGAATCTGCTGCTGTGCATCGCGCTGATGTACGTGCTGATCAAGATCCCGTTCTGGTTCCTCGCCCCGCTGCGTTCCGGCCGCGGCTCGATGCTCGGACGCCTCGCTCGCGGCGTGATCGCGTACAAGACGATGGGCCTGCTGGCCGGCGCCGGCGCAGCCAGCAAGGGCAGCGGACGACCTCGCGCCAGCGGGCCGAGCGCGCCGGCGGATCCGCCCGCGACGCGGTCGGGGCAGTTCATGCTGCCGATGCGGACACGACGCGTCGCAAAGCCGTTCCCGACTCCGCGACGCGGCTGGGACGAACCTCCGCGCGCAGGCGTGCTCGACGGACGCGGCCCGGGGCCGGGGCAGCTGTCGCTGTTCACCCCGAGCGTCCGCGACGGCGAGACGGGCATGCGCGCGAACCCTCGCGCGTTGCCGCTGACGGATCTGCCGAATGCGCTGCCGGCCGATCAGCTCGGGCTGCCGATGACCGTGCGCCGCGACCCGGACCGGGTAGCACGACGCACCCTCGCCGACGACCTCGCCGCTCTCCCGGCGGCCGGCGTGCCGCGGCGGCAACCCGGGCTGCTGACCTCGGACGGCCGGATCAACCGCAACGCTCGGCCGCCGGCGAAGCTGCCGAACGCGCTGATCGCCCCGAGCGCCGGGATGCTGCCGATCCACCTGCCTCCGCATTCGCCGCGGCCCGCGCGGCGCAGCCTCGCCGACGACCTCGGCGACCCCGCCCGGACCAACCGTGCGCCACAGACCGGGTCGGGTCTGATCACGCCGTCGGGGCAGATCAACCGCGGCGCCCGCGCGCGCCGACGTCCGGCTCCCGACGCATTCAGCGGCAACCGCCCGCTCGCATCCGGGCAGTACCCCCTCCCCCTCGGCCTCCGCCGCCAACCGAAACCCGCACCACCGCCAGCACCTGAGCCGGAGGCCGCGCCGACGCGAGAGCCGGCCGGGACGCAGTTGCCCCTGCCGCTGGACCTGCCGCCTCGGCGGCGTCGCCCCAAGTCGAAGTGAGGTACGCCGTCATGTCCCGTCCCGTGCGCATTCCCGCCGACGTCGACCGCCCCGATCGAGTGCTCGGTCCGCTGACCGCGCGGCAGCTGACGATCCTCGGCGTCACCGGGCTGCTGCTGTACGCGCTCTACGGCGCCACCCGGAGCGTCCTGCCGCTGCCGTTGTTCCTGCTCGTTGCGATACCGGTCGGGCTGGCCGTCACGGTGATCGCGCTCGGCCGCCGCGACGGCGTGGCTCTGGACCGGCTCCTGCTGGCCGCGGTCCGGCAGCGCCGCACACCCGGTCACCAGGTCTCGGCGCCCGAGGGCGTTCAGCCGGCGCCGGAGTGGCTCACCGCCGCCACTACGCAAGGGCGGCGGTCGCGGGAGGACGTCGCGCCGACGCCGTTGCAGCTGCCGGCGCGCGGCGTCACGAACGGGAGCACCGCGGGCGTGGTGGATCTGGGTTCGGACGGGCTGGCGGTGATCGCCGCCTGCTCGACGGTCAACTTCTCCCTGCGCACGCCCGGCGAGCAGGAGGCGCTCGTCGCGTCGTTCGCGCGGTACCTGCACTCGCTGACCGCGCCGGTGCAGTTCCTCGTCCGCGCCGAACGCCTCGACCTCGCACCGCAGATCGCCGACCTCCACGACCGGGCCGGCGGACTGCCGCACCCGGCGCTGGAAGCCGCCGCACGGGACCACGCGGACTACCTCGCCCAGCTCACCCAGCACGCCGACCTGCTGCGCCGCCAGGTGCTCCTGGTGCTGCGCGAACCGACCCGCCCCACCGTCGCCGCGAGCACGAGCTCGGTGCTGTCCCACCTCCGACGTGATGCCCCGGCGCGCGAGGTCGATCCCGCGGCGCGCCACGCCGCCGAACAGCGGCTCGCGCGGCGGCTCAACGAAGCCATCGAGCTGCTCACCCCGGCCGGCATCACCGTCACCGCCCTCGACGCCGCGACCGCGACCGGCGTTCTGGCTGCTGCGTGCAACCCCGACACGTTCCTGCCGCCCTCGGCCGCACTCGCCGGGGCCGACGACGTCGTCACCGCGACCGCCGGCATCTACGACACCGACGACGAAGGACGGTGACCGCGATGTCCCGCACCCAACCCAGTGGTTCGTCGGCCGGAGCGTTCACTCCGGACGCGCTGTCGGTCGGCGCCCGTCACCTCGAGGTCGGCAACGAATGGGTCGCCTCCTTCGGCGTCACCGGCTACCCGCAAGAGGTCTACCCCGGCTGGCTCGCTCCCCTGCTGACCTACCCCGCCCGGCTCGACGTCTCCGTCCACGTCCAGCCGGTCGACCCGGCAACCGCGGCCAGCGGCCTGAAGAAGCAACGCGCCCGTCTCGAGTCCTCGCGCCGCCACCACGCTCGTCACGACCACCTCGACGATCCGGATCTCGACGCGGCGGCCGAGGACGCCGCCGATCTCTCGCGGCGGATCGCCCGCGGCGAAGGCCGGCTGTTCAAGTTCGGGCTCTACCTGACCCTTCACGCACCCGACGAGGACACGCTCGCCGAGGAAGTCTCCGCACTGCGGTCGCTGTGCGCGTCACTGCTGCTGGACGCCAAACCGGCGACATACCGGTCGTTGCAGGGCTGGGTCACCACGCTGCCGCTCGGCCTCGACTCCCTAGGTCTGAAAAGGACGTTCGACACCGCGGCCGCGTCGGCGGCGTTCCCGTTCACCTCCCCGGACCTGCCGCCGGCGGATCCGACATCGACCGCGCCGAGCGGAGTGCTCTACGGCTACAACGTCGGCTCCCAAGGGCTAGTGCACTGGGACCGGTTCGCCTGCGACAACCACAACTCCGTCGTCCTCGGCCGGTCCGGCTCGGGAAAGTCCTATCTGGTCAAACTCGAGACGCTCCGCAGCCTCTACCGCGACGTCCAAGCGTTCGTCATCGATCCCGAAGACGAATACGCCCGGCTCGCCGCGCAGGTCGGCGGCGCCTACGTCCACCTCGGAGCAGGCGGCGTCCGGCTCAACCCCTTTGACCTGCACATCCACGTCACGGCGTCCGGCCGGCGGACCGCACCGGGCGACGCGCTGACCCGGCGCGCGCTGTTCCTGCAGACGGTGCTCGCCGTGTGCCTCGGCACCGAGCTGACCGCCGGCGAACGCGCCGTCCTCGACACGGCCATCATCGCGACCTACGCCGGCGTCGGCATCACCACCGACTCGCGAACGTGGACGCGGCCGGCGCCGTTGATGCGGGACCTGCGCGACACCCTCGGTGCCAGCGGAGACGTTGTCGCCGCGGACCTCGCCGCCCGGTTGCACCCGTTCGTCGACGGCGCGTTCGCCGACCTCTTCTCCGGCCCCACGACCACCGCGCCCGACGGCCACCTCGTCGTGTTCTCCCTGCGGGACCTGCCCGACGAGCTCAAGGCGATCGGGACGCTGCTGACCCTCGACACGATCTGGCGGCGGGTCTCCAACCCGGCCGACCGCCGGCGTCGGCTGGTCATCGTCGACGAGGCGTGGCTGCTGATGCAATCCCCAGAGGGCGCGAAGTTCCTCTTCCGGATGTCGAAGACCTTCCGCAAGCACTGGGCCGGGCTCACGGTCGCGACCCAGGACATCGAGGACGTGCTGGGCAGCGACCTCGGCCGCGCGATCGTGGCCAACGCCGCCACCACCGTGCTGCTGCGCCAATCCCCGCAGGCGATCGACGGCATCGCGGCGACGTTCAACCTGTCCGAAGGGCAGCGCCAGTTCCTGCTCACCGCCGACCGCGGCCAGGGCCTGCTGGGCTCCGGCACGGAGTGGGTTGCCTTTCAGGCCTTGGCGTCGCCGACGGAGAACGTCCTGGTCACCACAGACCCCGCCGAACTCGCCGAGATCTCGCGCGATCTGGGTGACACCGAGCTACCCGACGTCGTGGACCTGGGACCGGCCAGTGAAGGAGCGCGCTCGTGATGCCCGATCACGACTTCTCTTTCCACCAGGGCTGGGTCGGCAGCTACCTGGCCGATCCATGGGCTGCCCTGCACCACGTTCTCGCTGGCGTGGCCGACGAAGCGCTGCGCTGGGGGCCGGTCGGCGTGCCGCTGTTCGTTGCCGTCATCGCCGGGCGGGCAATCGGCCGACGCTGGTGGCGACGCCGCTGCCACGCCACGCTGGTCGCCGACGCGCGGTGCATCACCGTGCTCGCCCCACCGACCGTCGACCCCGCCGGCGGCGCCCTGCTGTGGTCCAACCTCGTCGGCCTGCTGCGACCGAGCTGGCGACGCTGGTTCGCCGGCCAGCCCCACCTCGTGTGGGAGTACCGCTTCTCCGAACACGGCGTCACGCTGCAGCTGTGGGTGCCCGGCGTGATCCCGCCCGGACTCGTCGAGCGCGCCATCGAAGCTGCCTGGCCGGGCTGCCACACCCGCACCGTCGCCGCCGGTCCGCCGCTGCCCGAGCCCGCCGCCGGCCGACGGTCTGTCGCGGTCGGCGGCCAGCTGCGACTCGCGCGTTCCGAGGCGCTCCCGATCCGGACCGGCTTCGACGCCGACCCGATCCGCGGGCTGCTCGGCGCACCGGTCGGCCTCGGCCGCGACGAGTACGCCAGCGTCCAGGTCCTCGCCCGCCCCGTCACCGGCAAGCGCGTCGGTCAAGCTCGGCGTGCGGCCCGGCGAGTGCACACCGGCGCGTCCGGGCGGCTCGGCGGCCGCGTCCTCGACCTGCTCACGCCGGGAGCATCGACAACACGGTCCGGACGCACCCGCGATACCCGCCGGGTCAGCCAGGACCCGCAGCTGTCGCTGGAGTACTCCGCCCAGAACCGCGCGATCGTCGGCAAGCAGCGCGGGTCCCAGTACGAGACCGTCATCCGCTACGCCGTCACCGCCCACCTGGCCGTCGACGCGCCCGAGGCTGAGGTCCAGCGGGCTCGGGACACCGCCCGTGGTCGCGCTCATGCCTTGGCCGCGAGCTTCGCGGCCTTCACCGAGCACAACCACTACACCCGAACCCGCCTCCACCATCCCACCGAAGCGCTCGCCGACCGACGTCTCGGCCGCGGCGACCTGCTATCTGTTCCCGAGCTGGCGGCGATCGCGCACCTACCGGTCGACGCCGAGATCCCCGGCATCGAGCGCGCCGGCGCGAAAGCCGTCGCCCCACCGCCCGGCGTCGCCGTGCCGGGCCCCGAAGTCAAGCCGCTCGGCGTCGCCGACTCCGGGCACGCCCGCGCCGTCGGGCTGCGCGTGCCGGACGCGCGCCACCACCTGCACGTGCTCGGCGCCACCGGGTCGGGCAAGTCGACCCTGCTCGGCAACATGATCCTCGACGACGCGGACGCCGGCCGCGGCATCGTCCTCATCGACCCCAAGGGCGACCTCGTCACCGACGTCCTGTCCCGGCTACCACGCGATGCCGCCGACCGCGTCGTGCTCTTCGACGCCGACTCCAAACAGCGGCCGCCGTGCCTGAACCCGCTCGAAGGTGGCGAGACCGACCGCGAGGTCGACAACCTCGTCTCGGTGTTCCGCCGCGTCTACTCCGCGTTCTGGGGCCCACGCACCGACGACCTCATGCGCGCCGCCTGCCTCACCCTCCGCGCCCAGGACGGCGTACCCACGCTCGCCGACCTGCCCAAGCTGCTGACCAGCGAGGCCTTCCGGACGCGGATCACCGCCGGCCTGCCCGACCCGGTCCTCGCCGGGTTCTGGGAGTGGTACGACGAGCTCACCGACTCCAGCCGCTCCCAAGTCATCTCCCCGCTGATGAACAAGCTCCGCGCGTTCCTGCTGCGCCCGTTCGTCAAGGACGCCATCGCCGGCGGCCGCTCCACCGTCGACATGCACCAGGTCCTCAACGAGGGCGGGATCTGCCTGGTCCGGATCCCCAAGGGCTCCCTCGGCGACGAAACCACCAGGCTCGTCGGGTCCCTCATCGTCGCCCGCACCTGGCAGGCCACCACCGGCCGCGCCCGCGTCCCACAACGCGAACGTCCGGACGCCTCCCTGGTCATCGACGAGTGCCACAACTTCCTCAACCTGCCCTACCCCATCGAGGACATGCTCGCCGAAGCCCGCGGCTTCCGCGTCGCCATGACGCTCGCGCACCAGCACCTCGGCCAGCTCCCCCGCGAGCTCAAGGAAGGCATCTCGACCAACGCCCGGTCGAAGATCTTCTTCAACGCCTCCCCCGAAGACGCCCGCGAACTCGCCCGCCACACGACGCCGCGGCTGTCCGAGCACGACCTCGCGCACCTCGGCGTCTACCACGTCGGCGCCCGCCTGGTCGTCAACGGCGCCGAAACCGAGCCGTTTACCATGACCACCTCGCCGATGCGCCCCGCCATTCCCGGCCGCGCCAAAGACATCCGCGCCGCTCTCCGCACATCCCGGCCTTCGCCGTCGAGACCCGTCGGCGCCACGGCTCCGCCGAAAGACCGCAAGACCGACCCTCGCCGCGCCCAGCTCTGACGTCCAGTTCGGAGGCCCCTTGATCACCACGACCACACGCCAGCACCAGCTCCGGCAGCCACTTCCAGGCCGGACGACGACCCGCATGGCCAGCTCGGTCGAGCACCAGGCGGCGCTCGCGGCCCGGCTCACCGCCCGGGACAAATGGCTGCTGGCCCTGCTCTTCGAGCACCGCGTCCTGACCTCCGCCCAGATCCTGGACGCCGCGTTCCCATCCAGCCGCTCGACCAGTCAGCGTCTGCGCGAGCTGTACCTCTGGCGCGCCGTCAGCCGCTTCCAGCCCTTCCGCCAGCTCGGCTCCGCGCCGATGCACTACGTCCTCGGGCCCGCCGGCGCCACCGTCCTGGCCGCCGAACACGGCTTGGAGGTCAAGGACCTCGGCTACCGGCACGACCGCGCGATGGCCGTCGCCCACAACCAGCGCCTCGCCCACACCGTCGGCGTCGGTGACTTCTTCACCTCCCTGATCGCACGCAGCCGACGTCGTGACCCTGTCCGAGATGGTGAGGGGGTCACGGCCTGGTGGTCGGAGGCCCGCTGCGCCCGCCACTTCGGCGACCTCGTCATCCCCGACGCTTACAGCCGCTGGGCCGGCATCGGCGGCGAGCTGGAGTTCTTCCTCGAGTACGACACTGGCAGCGAGTCGCTGACCAAGCTCGCCCGCAAGCTGCTCGCCTACGCCCGGCTCGCCGACTCCACCGGCATCGCCACCCCGGTCCTCTTCTGGCTACCGACCAGCCGCCGCGAAGCCGGCGCCCGCACCGCGCTCGCCCGTATCCACGCCGACCTCGACCAGAGCGCCGACGTCCCCGTCGCCACCGCGGCCGCCGACCTCCTCGATCCGAGCACGGCGTGCCCGAGCCCGGCCGACGAGGTCTGGCTCCCGCTCAACGCGAGGTCATCGAACCGGGCTACCTCGCCGCGGCACCGGCTCAGCGAGCTGACGCATGCCTGGCCAGCCCTCGCGCCGACGGCGTCCTCCGGCCTCGACGACGCGACGGGCCCGACGTCCGGCCAAGCCGTCGCCTACCGGCTGCCGCCGCCGTCTCCGATGCCGCCGGACGCCACACCCAGCCGAGCGCGCCGGCCCGGGGCCTGACCACGCGAGGAGTGCGTCATGGGATCGAAGATCGCGGTCGGCGTCGCCGCCGTGCTCGCGATGCTCCCGGTGCTGCTCGGCGCCGTGCCGCAAGCCGTCGTCACCTCGCTCACCGGCGCCGGAAGCACAACCTGCACACCCAGCGGCACAAACTCCGCCGGGGTGCCTGGCTATGGGGCCGACCAGCTCGCCAACGCGGCGATCATCACCTCGGTTGGCAGGCAGCTGCAGGTCCCCGAGCCCGGGTGGGTCATCGCGATCGCCGTCGCCATCCAGGAATCCACGCTGCGCAACCTCGACCACGGCGACCGGGACAGCCTCGGCCTCTTCCAGCAACGCCCGTCCCAAGGCTGGGGCACGCCCCAGCAGATCATGGCCCCCACCTACGCAGCGACGCAGTTCTACCGGCATCTGCAGGCCGTCCCCGGGTGGCAACAGATGAGCCTCAACGACGCCGCCCAGGCCGTCCAGCGCTCCGGGACACCCGACGCCTACGGCCAGCACCAGCTGGACGCCGAAGCCATCGTGGCCGCGGTCGCGGGAGTGACCTGCGAGCACACCGGTGGCGGGGACTGCGGAACCATCACCGCGCCGACGTCCGCCGCGCTCACCGCCATCAACTACGCCTGCGGGCAACGGGGGCTGCCCTACGTCTGGGGCGGCAACGGCCCCGAGAACGGTGACACCGGCTTCGACTGCAGCGGCCTGACCCGAGCCGCCTACGGCGCTGCCGACATCGCGTTGCCGCGGACGTCGCGCGAGCAGTACGCCGCCGGACCGCGCGTGCCCGCAGGCGCGCCGCTCCTGCCCGGCGACCTCGTCTTCTACGCGACCACTGGGCGCGTCCACCACGTCGGGCTGTACATCGGCGGCGGCAACATGATCGACGCCCCTGACTTCGGGCAGGCAGTGAAAGTGGAGCCGTACCGTCACCCTGGTGACGACTATGTCGGCGCAACCAGGCCGACCACGCAGCACTGAAAACAGCTTTCTAAAAGCACTTCCGGGCGATACATGCGTCTTGTTTGGACGAACGCTTGACATGAAGCGGTGCACGGAGCGTCCATAGACGTGTAGCCCGAAGCACCGGATGCGCACCGGCGGGCGAACGCCCCGGCCGGGGCATGACCATCCACCGCTTCTTCCGAAACGGAGCTTGTCATGCCCGAAACCAAGAACGCCTCAGCGACCGAAGCCCAGCCGGAAACCGCGGAACCGAAGGTACGACGCGCACTGGCAGCCAATCCCGGCGCGACAACCGCGGCCCTCGCCAGCGCGGCCGGAGTCGGACGCTCCACGGCGTCGAAACTTCTCTCCCGCTGGGCCGCCGAGGGATTGGTCACCCGGACCGCAGGCAAAGACCAGTCGGTCCCCGTCACTTGGACGCTGCGCGACGACGACCAGAACGACAAGGCGGCCGAAGTTGCCACGACCGAAGAAGCGGCGGCCGACACGGCAGATCAGCGCACGGAGGAACCGACCGCTGAAACCGACGCGCGAGAAGGCGATCCTTCGCCCGTGCCCGACTCCGAGGTCGGCACCGGCTGCGCCCCGGCAACGTCAGAAGCCGCAACGACGGACGCACCGAAGAGGGAACGGCTGTCCAAAGGCGCGCTGTACGACATGGTGCTTGCATTCCTGCAGACACATCCCGGCGAGGAGTTCGGACCCGCCAAGATCGGCACGGAGCTGCTCCGGTCCAGCGGCGCAGTGAACAACGCCCTGGAAAAGCTCGTCACCAACGGCCTGGCAACGAAAACGTGTGAGGCACCGAAGCGCTTCACTTCCAGCTGACCGCAGCACATTCAGCAGGGGCGGATCGGTTCTTCTGACCTCGATGTCTGCCATGTCGTCTGAGATCGCTGCGTGGTCCCAGACGAGCAATGATGGCATCCATGGATCACCCCCTCGACACCTCGGTGGCCACCCCGCTCGGCGCTACAACTACTTGCTCGGCGGCAAGCACAACTTCGCGGCCGACCGGGAGTCCGGCGACGAGATCGCCGAGTTCTTCCCGACCATCCGGGTCATGGCAGTGGAGAATCGGCGCCTGCTCCGGCGGGCCGTCGGTTACCTGGCCGAGGAGGCCGGTATCCGGCAGTTCCTCGACATCGGCACCGGCCTGCCGACCGCCGACAACCCACGAGGTGGCCCAGCGGATCGCCCCCGAGAGCCGCATCCTCTACGTCGACAACGACCCGCTGGTGCTGGTGCACGCACGGGCCCTGCTGACCAGTTCGCCCGAGGGCCGCACCGACTACGTCAACGCCGACCTGAACGATCCGCAGGCGATCCTGCGCCGGCCCGCCCTGCGGGAAGACCCTCGACCTCGGTGAGCCGGTGGCCCTGGTGCTGCTGGCGGTGCTGCACTTCATCACCGACCGCACCCGGGCGGCCGAGTTCGTCCACGAGCTGATGGCCGCCCTACCCCCGGGCAGTTACCTGCTCGCGTCCCACGCGACCCAGGACTTCGAGACGCCGGAGGCGATCGCGACCTACCGGACGATGCTCGATCAGGGGCGCTCCGACGTGTGGCCGGCGACCCGCGCCGACATGGCGGCGGTGTTCGACGGATTCACGCTGATCGAGCCCGGCATCGTGCCGGCCGGCGAGTGCCGGCCGGCGAGTGGCGGCCGGCCGCGGGCACCGAGATTCCCGACCCGAAGTCGGTCGGCCTCTATGCCGGGGTGGCCCGCAAGGACTGACCGCACGATCCGCGGCCCCGATCTCCATCGGAGGTCGTAAGGCCGAGTTCCGGCCTGCGACGGATGTGCCGGACCACGGGTGGACGGAAGGGTTCAAGCCACGGCGCCGGTCGTCCGGCCGGCGCCATCGGCAGCCCGAGGGAGTTCACCATGGTCGAGCACGCGAATTCGCAACGAAGGCGCCAGCGTAGAACGCTGTCGGTCCTCGCCGGGGCGGCCGTGGCCGTGGTCGCCGCCGCAGTGGCGGTTGGTTCGGTGCCGTTCGCGCGGGCCGAGGCATCGCTCGTGCCGGCGACGTCGGACGGCTGGGCCGGGATCGTCCGGGACGAGGTCACGATCCCGATGGACGGCGGGTGGGTGTCGAAGGGCGAGCTCACCTATCCGCGCGGCGCCAAGGGCCGGCTACCCACCGTGGTGCTGCTGCACGGCAGCGGCAAGAACGACCTGAACGAGACCGTCGACACCGGCGCGACCCCGCTCGAGCAGGTCGCCCAGACGGCGAACCACCAGGGCTTCGCCGTGCTGCGCTTCAACAAGCGGGGCGTCGTCGACGTCGGCCCGAAGCTGAGCGATAATCCGGCCTTCCTCTATCCGGCCAAGCCCTATGAGCAGGTGGTGCGGGACGCGGCCGCGGCCGTACGATTCGCCGCGAAGTCGTCGCGGGTCGACACCGGGCGGCTGTTCCTGTTCGGCCACAGCGAAGGGACCCAGGTGGCGAGCAACCTGGCCGCCGCCCCACGGACCTACGGCATCCCCGGTCCGGCCGGCGTCGTCGAAATGGGCGTGGTCAGCGGTACGCCCCGCGAGGTGGTGTATTACCAGGCGGTCGGAGCGGGTCTGGGACAGTTGCACGACGAGTTCGACTTCGACGGCGACGGCCTGCTCACCGCCGACGAGGTCACCAAGGGTCTGCTGGGTCAACCGGCCGACACGGCGCAGCAGTTGCGCCCGCTGCTGCTCGACGGCGTGCACGACGACAAGGTCAACAGCCGGCTCGACGCGAACGGCGACGGCAAGCTGGCCATCGACGCCGAGGTGCGCCCGGCCGTGGAGGCCGCCGCTGGTTTCGCCAAGTACCCGAATCTCACGAACGCCCCGAAGGGCTTCGCCGACTACCTCGTTGACATCGCCCGGTTCCCGACCCCCGCCCAGGACCTGGTCCACTACCACGGCTCGGTGCTGCTGCTGAACGGCCAGACCGACATCCAGACCCGGGTGCGCGGTGCGATCGTCACCGACGCCGCGCTCACCACGGCCGGCAACCGCGACCACAAGCTCATCACCTACCCGGGCATGGGTCACTTCCTGAACGTGACTCCCCAGTACAACCCGGCCGAGGCCAACCCCGACCCGGTCGTGCTGGCCGACATCGGCAAGTGGCTCGCCCGGCACCGCTGACCATTCTCGGGTGCGGCCGCGACCCGGCCGCACCCGCACCGACCCCCCGAATCCGGACAGGCCATGACCGATTCCGTACGGCCGTGGGACGCACTCGGCCTGACCTCGCCGTTCCGCCGCGACTGTGCTTTCGCGGCGCTGGTGGCGCTCCTGTCGGCGACCGTGCTGTGGTTTCCCGACCCGACCGTGACCGCCACCGGCTTCGTCGTGCTGACCCTGCTGGCCGCGCAGGCGATCGCGCTGTGCCTGCGCCGGGTGCGGCCACTGGTGTGCATCGCACTGGTGCTCGTCCTGCAGACCGTGCTCTCCACCGTCGTACCCACCGGGCAGGGGGTGCGCGGGCCGGCCGTCGCCATCGCGGTCTACACCTGCGGCACGCTTCTGACCGTACGTCGTTCGTTCGCCCTGGCCGCCGCGGCGGCCGGCACCGAGATCGCCGGCTATGTCTTGTTCAGCGCGGTGCCGGCCACCTTCGGACCCGCCCCCGTGATGCAGCTGTCCGCAGTGGTCGCCCGCGCCGCCGGGCAACTTCTCGTGGCCCTGGCCGCCTACGGCGGCGCGGCCCTCATCGGCCAGAACGTCGCCATGCGCCGCCGCTACGCCGAACTCGTCGAGCTCCGGGCCGCCGAGGCCGCCCGGGCCCAGGCCGCCCGGGTCGAGTCGGCGCTGGCCGCCGAACGCACCCGGATGGCCCGCGAACTGCACGACGTCGCCGCCCATCATCTGACCTCGGTGATCGTGCAGGCCGCCCTGGTGGAACGCCTGGTGGAACGCGACCCTGCGGCCGCGCGCACCGGCGCGATCACCGTCCGCGAGGAGGGCCGCAAGGCGCTGAGCAACCTCCGCTTCATCGTCGGCGCCCTGCGGGAGGACGGCACCAACGGTGCCCCGGCGGCCGGCCTGGCCGGGATCGCCGAGCTGGCGTCCGGCCAGGGCGCCTCGCTGACCGTCACCGGGGAACCGCGCGACGTCCCGCCGGCCGCCGACATGGCCTTCTACCGGGTCGCGCAGGAGGCGTTGTCCAACGCCCGTGATCACGCACCGGGCGCCCCGGTTACGATCACCATCCGGCACCGCCGCGACGGCACCACCCTGCTGGTACGCAACGACCCACCCGCGGTCGTCGCAACACCCACCAACGGCGACCGCCGCGGCTTCGGGCTGATCGGCATGCGGGAACGCGCCACGCTCATCGGCGCGACGCTGACCGCCGGCCCGGCCGCCGACGGGGGCTGGCAGGTCGAACTCACCGTGCCGCGAGCAGAAGGGGAACCACCTCCGTGATCACGGTGCTCCTCGTCGACGACCAGCAGTTGCTGCGGGCCGGCTTCCGTTCCCTGATCGAACTCGCCGACGACATCCGCGTGGTCGGCGAGGCGTCCAACGGCCCCGAAGCCGTACGCCTCACCCGCCTGCTGTGCCCCGACGTGGTCTGCATGGACGTCCGCATGCCGAACGGCAACGGCCTCGACGCCACCCGCGAGATCGTCCACGAGATCGAACCGGCCCCCGCGGTTCTGGTCCTGACGACCTTCGAGCTGGATGAGTACGTGTTCGGCGCGCTCGAGGCGGGCGCCAGCGGCTTCCTGCTCAAGGACACCGAACCCGACGACCTGGTCGACGCCATCCGGCGGGTCGCCGCCGGCCAGGGCCTGGTCGACCAGTCGGTCACCCGTCGCGTGATCCGCGAGTTCGCCCGCCGCCGCCCCGCCGCCGCGTCCGCCCCACGCCCGGCCGCCGGCACCGCCGACGCGCTGACCGCCCGCGAGGCCGAGATCGTCAAACTGCTGGCCCAGGGCATGTCCAACGCCGAGATCGCCGCCGCCCTGGTCGTCGAGGTAAGCACCGTGAAGAGCCACCTCAGCCGAGCCATGTCCAAGATCGGCGCCCGCGACCGCGTACAGACCGTCATCTGGGCCTACCGCAACGGCCTCATGCCAGCAGACCCGGACTGACCCTCGACACCTGCGGCAGACATCCCATGTTTTCAAAGTCAAGTCTGGGGTTGAAGGTGGGCCCAGGCGGTGGCCTCGTCGTAGGCCGTTCTGGTCTTTAGGCAGCCGTGCAGGATGCCGACGTGGCGGTTGCCGAGCTGGCGTAGAGCAGCCTGATGGCCGGTGCCGCGCTCCCGCGGGGATTGGTAGTAGGCGCGGGCGCCCGGTGTGCCGCGCATCGCGCAGAACGCCCACTGATGCACCGCGTCAGCGAGACGCCGGTTGCGGGCGTAACGAGCCAGCACGACCCGGCGACTGCGGGATGGCGCGGGTGAATCCGGTGAGGTGCCGGCGTAGTTGCGGCGGCCTTTGCCGTCGGCGTAGTGGTGTGGGTCGTCACCGAACTCGCCCAGGATCCGGGCGCCGAGCGCCGTCCCGGGGCCGGGCAGGCTCAGGTAAGCCCCGTTCAGCGGTCCCGGTGCCGGCCAAAATGGTCGGCCATCTGTGCATCACGAAGGTCGCCGGGCAGCCGAAACCTGACCAGCGCATCCCCGGATCCGCCGGTCATGACGGCCTCCTCGGCAACAAGAACGGAATCTAATGGGCTCAACACCTACACCTGTGCGATTACTGCGAGCGTGACCGTGGCGCGCGCGTCGGCGACACCACGCGAACGGCCCACCATCAACTTGTGCCACGCGGAATCTCACGAGAATGTCGTCGATGACATTCGCATGACACCGACGGCGAGATTGCGACACAAATCGTGAGACCCTACACCCGTCGCGTCGAGCGGCCGGGTCAGCGGAAGTCACGACTCTTGCCCGCGAGGGCGCGCAGGTCCAGCGGGGCGATCTGGTCAACGCCGACCGACGCGGTGCCCTGGGCGACCTGTGCGATGCCTCGCACCACGATGGCCGGGCTCTGCAACGTCCGCCTGAACCGGCGAAATTTCTGGTGTGGGCTTGCGCTGTTCCTTCGAAATGCTTTCAGGTCGTCGTAGTCGAGGCGAAACCCAGCAGGCGAGCCAACTGCGGTGTGATCGCGGCAGCGCGATCACAAGGGACGAAGAACGACATCTCCACGTAGGGCGAACGAGTGTCCAACTGGATGCGCGATTGCCCGTCGTCGAGTCGGCACGAGGTGACGCTCGGCAGCCCGGGCACGAGACGCACTGGCCCGCCGAATTGTTGCGCGAGGTCGAGCGCGGTTGCGCGTTCTTGCGCCAGTCGCTCACGGCGTCGGGCGTTGCGTGCCCGGATGCGGTCGGCCCAGTATCGATAAGTGGGAAGCACGTCCTCTTCGAGGCGGTCGGCCACTTCCTTGATCGGCGTGCGAGTCTCCACGACCAGCGGGCGTGGGCGATAGTCCCTGGGCATGAACCAGCCCGGCGGGTACTTCAGACGAGGGTGGTGGACGTACCCGGCAGGCTCGACCCACCCGGTCGCGAATTCGTCCTCGTCATACGGCAAGACGGGTTGGATGGTGTAGGCCCATGGCCGTCGGTTCCTTACCGGATCGATGCGCAGGGCATCGCCTGATGGGCCGAGGAGCACCATGCGGCCGTATAAGCTGGTCATGTAGCCGTAGTTGCGTACATAGGTCGCCAGGCCCCACGACTCGGCCAGGTCGGATGTCAGATCGAGTACTGCGCCGATGATTCGCTCTTCGCGGGTAGCCATGTCGGTTCACCTTTCCGTTGTTGTTCGGGGGTATGGAGGGACATAGGTGCGGCGCCCGACGCGCCTACCGGCGGGCGGTCGCGCGCAATGCCGTGGTGGCGGCGTGGCCGATGGCACGGGCGGCCGTGGTGGGGTCGGTCAGGACGTGGACGGTGGCCCCTGCGAGCGGGGTGTCGGTGTGGCTCGTGGTCAGCCACAGCACCGCGCACCCGGACGCGCGTAGGCGGTCGAGCTTCTTCTGCCCGTGGCGGCGGGGTGTCGCACGGTATTCGCCGTCGGACACGATGACCACGAGCCGTGCCGCGCCGGGGCGGGACAGGCCGAGGGCGCCGTCGAGGGCGTCCAGCGCTCGGGGGATGTCCTCGTAGTTGTCGCGGGAGCAGAATTCGGTGACCTCGGCGAGCAGCTTGCCCGGATGGGTCAGCGGGCGCACGTGGTGTCCGAAGATCACGCTCGCGGTGTCGGCGGGTACGCGGGTGTGGCGGGCGGCGTTGGCCAGGATCCAGGCCGCCGAGGCCACGTGAGCGCGCGCCCAGCCCATCGAGCCGGACACGTCGCACGCGATCCCTACCCGCAGCGGCGGCACGGGAACCGGTTTGCGGATGGTGCGGGTGAACGGCTCGGCGGTCACCACGGCCCCGGCGGCATGCTGGGCTTCGGCGGCACGCACCCCGCGCATCCGCAGTCGCCCCGGCGGCACCTGCGAGGTGGAACGTACGGCCACCCGTTCCCGGGTTCCGGCGGTGTCCAGGGCCCGCGCGAGTACCCGCGCAGCTGTGTGCTCCTCCGGTGTGGGCGGCCGGGTGCCCGCCGTCAGGGTGTCGCCGTCGGGGGCACCGCCCATGCTGAACACTCCCAGCGCCACCCGTGCGGCTTTCCTCGCAGCGGCGTCTTCGCATTCCTTCGCGGCAGCGGCGACGGCGGCAGGGTCCTCGGGCGCCTTCTCGCCCGCGACGTTCGCCGCAACGCTGCCCAGCACGGCGGCGATGGCATCCGTAAGCGGTGACGGGTTCACGGGTGCGCCGGGGCCGGGCGCCCCGTCCGACGGGTCCGAGGTCCCGGGCGAGGCCGGCGGCGAGGCCGAGTCCGTGCTGTCAGGGTCGGTGCCGAGGATCTCGCACCACTGCCGCCCGAGGTCGAGCATCTGCTCGCCCGCGTCGTCGGCGGTCCGCAGCGCTTGCCGCCACACCGCCAGCAGCTTGCCGAGGACCTCCTTGCCGAGCACGCCCTCGACGGCCCGGGCCACCGGGTACACCTCGGCGTGGCTCAGCACTCCGCCATCGGCCCGTCCCAGCAGGAGCGCAGCGGTGCGCGCGGCGTCGGCGGCGGTCATCTTCGGTGCCGTCGCGGGGTCGGCGTACAGGTGCAGGTCGGTGGCGACGATGCCCTGCACGCACGCCCGCAGCCAGTGCCGGTCGTCCGGGCGGCGGCGGATGTGCGCCGCCTCCATCCGGGGCTCTTCCAGCAGCATGGCGGCGGCGACCACGGCGGGCGGGGCGCCGTCCGGGGGCTCCCACGCGGTGTGTTTGGCGTGGCCGCACTCGTGGGTGAGGGCACCCCATGCCGGGGCGTAGCGGGCGCGGTCGGACAGGTTGGCGGGGTCCACGGTGGCGAGGTCCACGCCGAGGTGGTCGCCGTCGACTTCGATCAGCGCGCGGTGCGGGTAGAAGCAGGCGGGTGCCCCGCCGCCCGCGCCGGGGGCGACGCTGACCACGAGGTCGTCGCGGTCGGCGATCACGGGGACCTCGTCGGCGAACGCGGCGGACAGGGTCAGCCATTCCGGGCGCGCGGGGAACACGGCGGCACCGGTGGCGGCCGGGTCAGCGGCGAAGTGGGCAGTCATGGCGCGGGTCCTTTCGCGACAGGTTCGCGGGGGTGGGGGTTCAGGGTTTGGTGGTGATGCGGGCACCGAGGGCGAGTGGGGTGACCGTTTTGCCGAAGACGTCGCGCACCACGGCAGCGACGGTGACGCGGTCCTCTTCCGGCGCGATCCCGACCAGGTTCCCGGCGGCGGCGTCAAGGTCCCACGCGTCGGCGAGCTTCTTGAACGCCAGCAGCTCACGTAGCTGCGGCGCCCACCCGATCTCGCCCTTCTCCTGCCGGGTCGCCAGGTTGCGCGCCACCCGCACGGCCTTCTTGTCGACCCCGAGCTGTTCGGCGAGGGCGTAGTCGCTGGAGACCTGGATGTGCACAGAGAACCGGGAGGACAGCGCGTCGGTGAGGATCGCCCCGTGGACGCCAGGGTTGTGACCGGCGACGACATAGAACCCGGGTGCGGCGTGGACGACTTCGCCGCCGTTGGCCTTGACCACGATTTCGCGGCGTCCGTCCATCGCGGGGTAGACCACCGCGAGCACCGTTGGCGGGATCAGGGTGGCGTCGTCGATGAACAGCGGCACACCCTCGCGCATCGCGCGGACCAGCGGGCCGTGGACGAACACGAAGTCACCGTCGGGGGTTTTGGTGTAGTCGCCCACCAGGTCGGCGACCACGGCGTCGCCGTCGCCCTGAACGGTGAGGCAGTCGTTGAACGCTGCCTCCACCACCGAGGTCTTTCCGGTGCCGGGCGGGCCGTACAGCAGCGCGGCGACCCCGGCGTCGCGCAGCCGCGCCAGCGCGGTCACGTCGGGCATCCCGGACAGCAGCCGGGGGTGATAGTCCATCCCGTTCGGACGCTTCACCGGGCCGGTGACCTTGCGCGCCGGTCGGGTGGTGGCGCTGCCAGCACCGGACGGTGCGGCCGTCGTTGGGGGCGCGGCGGGTGTCATCGCGGGCCGCGTGCGACGTGGCGGACGGGGTGCGCGTGGCGGCGCGGGGGTGATGGCGGTTGCGGCGGTGGCCGCTGTCGTCGCGGTCGCCCGGTAGGCCAGGGGTGCAGTCACGGCGAGTTCAGCTTCTCCCCTGTCCGTCAACGCTTTGCAGGCGTTGCCGACTGCGCCGGATGAGCGATTCAGGGTGTGCGCGATGCCGCCCGGGGTGTGGATGGTCGCGGGGTTGTCGGCGAGAACTTTGGCGACCATCGCGCGGAGTTCGCCGTTGCGGAGCCGGGTCGCCGTCCCACCCGCCGGGGTGGTCGGCCCGGTGGTGGGTGCCGTGGCGGGCGGGGTGGGCGTGGTCATCGCGGGTATTCCTTTCCAATTGGACGGGGGGCGGGCGTTGCGGCGAATCAGAACGATTCGTTGCGACCCTTGATTTGGTTTCCGGATTTTCCGGGTGACACAACAAAAGTAGCTCGATAAACCCGGTGCGCACAATACCTTTACGCGCCCCATTCGGGTGACGAATTCCAGTTTAAATCAAGAAGTCATGCACATTCCGCCGAACCGTTTTCGCAGGTCACAGGCGCCGAACAGTCGGCGGCGGCCCCAACAAAGGAACGGGATGTGTATTTCATTTGAAAGAACAAAATAGAAAGGGAAGCAGCTGTCGACACGAGGTGAGATGACCGTCGAAGCGGGGCCACGGGGACCGGATCACAGCAGCTGGACCGACGGGGCGGGCCTGATGTGCTTACCTGCTTGTCGCCAAGCGAGTCTGGGATATCAGCGGATCCCTGCATATATGTGCTGACCTGCTCGTATGCGCGCACACAGGGGATCCGCCTTAGGCGGCACACGGAACGCCAGTGCGATCGGCAGGTGCATGGGCACTCCCGGCGGCTGGCGGGTACCCGAAGGGTCGAGATCCAGCTCGAACAGCTCCAGTACACAGTCCACTCGCAAAGTCGGCACGACGCCGTATCTGTCCACGCGAAGCGTCGCGGACCCCGGAGGGTGACGCGACGAATGAGGGCGAATTTGAACGGAGACACCGTGGGACTTTTCTGCGCGATGACTATCAGCAGGTCGACACTAACATCGGTCGCGGGTGATCAGCTATTTCGATGTAGAGGCATTTCGAAGGCCTCGACACGGATGATTCAGGCCTTCGGGATCGCGATGCCAATGTGGCGTTCTCGTAGGCGCTCGGCGAGCTCGATTGTCGCGGCGGTCGGTGTTTCGTCGATCTCGGCGAGGCGTGCTTCGAGCAGGCGCAGCGTCCTGGCTATCGCGTCGTGCCGGCCGAGGTTGTGTTCGAGACGCATGATGTCGCGATAGAGCAGCTCGTTGTGCGGGTCGAAGTCCCGCGCCGATTCCAGTAACTCCAGCGTGGACTCGGGATCACTCTGAACCCGCGCGCGTGCCAGGGCAGCGACGGCGTCGAGGGCGTCACGGCGGACGCCTTCCCGCAGTGCGATGAGCCATTCGGCTTCGACGCCGGCCGCCAATTCGCCCCCGTAGCTCGCAACGATCGCGGCGTAGGCCGCGGCACGTTGCTGGTCGTCGGTCGTGGTGCGGCGTCGAGCGAGCGCGTCGGCGAATACCCAGTAGTCGACCTCGACGACCGCGGGTTCGAGGCGATACCGGCCGTGCTGCGTGACCACGAGGTCGCCGAGGTCGGGCGAGGTGGCTTTGTCGATGGTGCTGCGGAGTCGGGACAGGACAGTGCGCAGCACGGCAGCCGGGTCCCGTGCTGGACGATCTGCCCACAGGCTGTCGGTGATCGCGGCGCGCGGAACTCCTCCGGGATGGAGGGCGAGGTAGATCAGCAGCGCCCACAGCCGTCGGGACAGGCTGCCGGTGACTTCGACGGTGTGGTCCGGGCTGGTGACGTCCGGTCGCCATGACAACGTCGGCTGCCCGAACACCGACAGCACCAGCGGCGTGGCCACGTCGTGCTGGGATTCGACGGTCGGCACCGGGGTCGGCTCAGGTATCGCTTCGGCGTGGTCGAGGGCCGGAGGGCCTGCGATTTCCAACCCATGAGTCAACTCGGCCGCAGGCTCAGGGTGGTCGTCCGGAGCCCCGTGTGCGGCATCGAAGAGAGCGAACAGCTCGCGGGTCGCGGATTCGGGGAGGGAGAAGGCTCGCCGGCCGCGTAGCGGCTCCCCCGGCCCGGGTGACGTGGCGGTGATGGCGCCCGTCGAGTCCACGTAGGCCGTGACGCCGGGGTGCCACTGGCCGAGCAGCAGCATCGTCGTCCTCGCGCGGGCTTCGGCGAAGGCGTGCTGTAGCCGGGTGTGATCGGGTTCGCCTGTCGGCACGCTCGCCAGGAGGATTCTGCTGGCGCTGCCGGGCGGATTCTGGCCGTCGAGGCGGGCAAGGGCCGCGGCGAGGTCGTTGACGACGTGGACGCATTCCGGTAGTTCGGCGCCATGATCTGGGACGCCGAGTAAGCCACGCAGATCCGCAGCTGGTGCGACGACCTCCGGGTGGCTGGTGGAGGTCATGGCCGTGAGCAGCAGCGCGCGGGCGGCGGCGTGGCTGCCGGGTCCGATGAGTCCGAGGCCGTGCGTCGCCGCGAGGTCCAGCGCCAGTTCCGCAGCGGCCTCATCGGCGGGCTCCCCCAGCTCGGGCGTTGTACCGGGCTCGGCGGTGTCACCATCCGCTGCCGCGCCGGCGACATCGGCCTCGTCGAGTCCGCCGAGGGTGTGCTGGTGCGCGAGGTGCAGCTGATAGACGACCGGCGCGACGGGCAGCTCGTCGCGCCGGCCGCTGCCGGGCCGGTAGCCGGCGCGCTGCCGTCGTCGGGCGACCAGCAGCGCCGCGCTGATCGCGCTCGCCAGCCCGACACCGACGTACACCCCGGGCTCCCACGAGCCAGAGCCCGGTGAGCCGACGGGAGGCACAACCAGGCTCGGCGGGGAGGCAGCCGCGGGTGGGGGCGGAGGCTGCAGCTGCGGTGGTTTCGGCTGGACGGGCCTGGTCGTCGGCGGTAGATGGATCTGGTCGCCGGGATGGATCAGGCTGGGCGAGGTCAGCGTGCGACCGCCGGGCTGGGTGCTCATGGTGTTCAGGCGCCAGATATCCGGCCACCGGTCGCCGTCTCCGAGGCGGCGTTGCGCGATCCGGTACAGCGAATCGTGGACACCGTCGCATGGTGGCCGCACCACCTCGACTTCCTCCGCGACGTCACCGACGACAGACCGCGCGGTGGCCGACGAGCTCACCCCGGCCTGGACTCCGCTGCTCCCGCCGGACGCGGCGAGGGCAGAGCGGCTGACGAACGACACGACAACGGCGGCGATAAGCACCGCGGCGACCCGGCGGAGCGGGCTGCCCATACGGCTGAGGTCCGGCCGGCCGGCGGCAAAGACGAGGTCGCGCACACAGCCGGCCAGCTCGACGAGGAACGCGCCCCACAGCAGCCACGCGCCGCACGCGAGTACGTCCAGCAGCAGACTTGTCGACAGCGGAGCCGTCAGGACCCCGCCGAGCTCTGCCGCCGTGGGCAGGTGATCCGGCAGGGGCCAGCCGATGAACTGCACCAGCGCCCACGGCAGCCCGGCGCACAGTCCGGACAGCAGCGTGAGCGCCACGCCGGCTTGCAGCAGCCGTCGTGCGGCGCGCAGGAACGCACGACGAGCTCGCCGCGGTCCGGCTCTGGTCTGCCGTTCTGCAGGCACAACAGTGCCCCGACTCAGCTTCGCTGGCCTTGAACGACCGGGTTCTCCGGATCGGGGACCTGCGGCCTCGGTCGAAGTTCCGACGGCGCGGCCCCGGGATGCGGGTCCGGTTTCGGCCGTCGGCTTCCGGGCGGTCGTCCGCGTCGGGCGCGGGGCTTGCCGGCGGTGAGCCACTTAGTGAGGTCGGCGGCCGCGACCTCGGTGAACTCGGCCAGCTCGTCGACGCCGACGACGTCCGCCGCCGCGGCGAGCACGGTGCCGAGCTTGCGTTCGACCTCGGCCAGTTCCTCGGCCAGCGCGGCACGGCGGTGCGCGAGGTCGCCGACCTCGCGGGCTGCGGCCGTCCTCCTCGCGCTCTTCTCCGCGTCGACCTTCTCGACGCGCCGTTCGATCTCGTCGGTTGTGATCATGATTTCTCCTCCGGTGGTCAGGGCTCGAGCGCGGCGATACCGCGCTGGGGGTGTGCAGCGCCGCTGCCGTGGGCGCCGATGGCCCGGATGCCGATGAGGGACAGCAGCTGGGTGCGCTGGCTGGTGGTGACCGTGACGGTCACCGCGTCGACCGTGGCCGTCACGGTGCCGACCGCGCCGATTCCGGCGAGGTACCGGTGAGCCAGCTCGTCGGCGTCCGCGGGGACGAGTCGCAACTCGCCGCGCGCGCGGTAGGCGGCGAGGTCGATCGCTTGCGCGCCGGCGCGCGCGGCGGACTCGGCTTGCCCGGTGGCGCGGACCTTGGCGCTGAGCGCGAGGCCACCGTCCAGCCCGAGGCCCGCCAGGAGCACGAGCCCGAGCGCCAGGACGACGACGAAGGCCGACACCCGTCCTTCCTCCGCACGCCACCACGTCTTCTGCCGATGGGTGGTCATCACGCGCTCCCGCCGGTCGGTTGGGAGCGGTAGAGATCGACGATCTCGCTGGCCGAGGCGGTAAGGGTCCTGCTGCCAGGCACGCCGAGGACCATCGCCTGGCCGAAGTCGACGGTGCACCGGACGTTGACGACGACGGTGCTGCCCGGGCTAGCCGTGGTCGTCGTGGTGACCTGGGCGTTGTGGCACGTCACGTTCGCCTGGGCGAGCGCTGAGGTGGCGGTGGCTTGCGCTGCGTCGCCGGCGGCCGCCGGGGTGCGCTGGAGGCTGGCGGCCCGTGCCGCCTGGTGCGCGGCGTCGTCGAGCCGGAGCCTCGCGTCGACGCCGCGGTGGACGACCACGGCGACGAAGACCAGCAGCATCACCAGCACCGGCGTGACCAAGACGGCCTCGGCGGTCACCGAGCCGCGTTCGGCCCGCCACCAGCGAACCCAGCGTGAGGCGGTCACCGGGCCGCCTCCCCGGTTGAGGTCCGCAGTTCCCAGGGGAAAGGTCCGGCTGCCATAAGATCGCGGGCTGCGGTGACGTACGCGAAGACGGACCGCGGAAGGTCCTCGGCGAGTGCCGCGACCGGGCCGATCGAGGCGGCTTGTAGGTCCTCCTGGACGGCGACGGCGTGCTCGACGAACTGGTCGTGACGTAGCTTCGCTTCCCATGCCCGGGCGAGCGTCGCACAGCTCTGGAGCTCGAAGACCAGCTCGTCGAGTTCGTCGTCGAACTTCTCGACCGCGGCGGCTACCGCCGATGCGAGCTCGGCCTCGCCGGGCACCTCCGTGAGTTGGGCGGCGTTCTGACGCGCAGTTCGAGAGCGGTCCAAGCGGATCAACGCTTCCCACGCCAGCTGGTGCGCTTTCTCGGGAAGCCCGGAAGGGAGCCAGCCCCAGACCACTGTGGAGTGCAGCTCGCCGGTGAGGTCGATCAGCTGCATGGCCGCGTAGTGACCTCGTGGGCCGAGGTCGGCGAAATCGCGGCCGCGGAGGAAGAACTCGCCGGGAGCCCGCTCCAGTCGGCAAGGACGCCCGCGGGGGTGACTGTGGTCGGTATCCAGGCAGAGCACGGTGATGGCCGCATCGCAGAGGCAGCTCAATACGAGCGCGCCGGCTCCGCCGACCAGCAGCGCGCCGGGGATGGACTCCGCGATGCGGATCCCCAGTGCCAAGACCAGCAGGCCGATCACGAACTGGGTCGTGCAGCATCGCGACACGAAGGCGTGGATGGACACGCTGCGCCAACGTTTCGCAGTGAGGGCCGGATTCCAGAGCATGACGTCCGGTCCGTCGGCGAAGTCGCCTTCGGTCACCGGCTCGGGTTTTTCCAGCAATGGCACGGTCTTCTCCCTTCGGATCAGGCGTCGGGAACGAATCGTTCAACCTCGCCTGCGGTTTCGGCGTGCACGTGCAGGTGCACCCCGGGCAGGACCGCGACGGCCTCGCCCTGCACGCTCACCGACGCCGAGGTCGTGGTGCGGACGATCTCGATTCGCGGCGAGCGCAGCGGCCCTCGGGCGAGGTCGTCGAGCAGCCGTTGCCCGGCGTCATGCCCGGCCGCGGTGGTGCCGTCCTGCACGCGCGTCGCGGACAGGGCTTGGGAGGCGGCCGCCTGGGCGACGTGGGTAGCGTGCGACCAGAGGGCGAACTGGATGATCGCCAGCAGCGCGAGCAGCAGCAACGGCGTCGCGATCACCAGCTCGGCGGTCACCGCTCCTCGCTCCCCCGCCAGCGCACGCCGGACGCGTCGCCAGGTGGCTGAGGGAAGACTGCGTGTGAGCACGTCAGCCGCCGAAGCCGAGGTCGATGCTGTTCGCTTTCGCTGTCAGCTTCGCCGCGATGATCGCGATCAGCGCGATCGCCAGCACGGCCATCAGGGCCGTGACGATGACCGTGGTCGTGATCTCGCCGCGGTCGTCGTCTTCCAGCACACGCAGGATCCGGGCGGTGACGAGGTTCCAGAGGATTCGGATGTAGAGCAGCATGGTTGTCTCCTGTGGACATTTCAGAGGCCGTTGAGGACCTGCGTGACGGCCGGATAGGCGATGAACCCGAGGAAGCCGAGGAACAGCAAGGTCACCGGCAGTGCCATGCGTTCGGTCGCGGCTTGCGCCTCGGCCTCGGCGTCAGCGACCAGGTGCGTGCGCAGCGCACCGGCCTTAGCCGACAGCGACGCGCGGATCTTGGCGCCCTCCGTGCCGGCGAGGGCGAGCGACGCGGCGAGTTCAGCGAGCTCGGCGATGTCCAGTTCCTCCCCGAGGCGGCGCAGTGTCGCCCAGGGCGTGGTGCGGGTCAGCTGGGCGGCGGCGAGCGCGCGACGGAGCTGGGCGAATGCCGGGCCTTGCCCGACGTCCGCGGCCGCGAGCAGGGCGGACTCGACTCCGGCGCCGCCGGCGAGGGTGATCCAGACGAGGTCCAGGAACGCCGACAGCGCCGCGCGGAACTCTGCACGTGCACGCGCGGCTTTCGCCCGGACCTCGAGGTCGGGCACGAGAAAGCCGGTGATGCTCAGCAGGATCGCAACGACGAACGGCAGCTCCATGCCGAGCTGAAGGTCGACGAGGGCAAGCAGCCCCTGAAGCAGCAGCGGCGCGAGCAGCCCCGTGCAGCACAGCACGAACTTGGTTGCCACGTGCGTGTCGGCACCGCGGCCGAGCACGCGCAGGTCGCGTTCGAGGCGCTCCCCCGGCAGGCCGAGCGCGCGCAGTCCGGGCAGGAGAGGTCGCGTCAGGGCGGTAGCCCACGTCGTGTCGGTGACCTCGGCGAGCGGGGCCGTCTCCGAGAGGCGGCCTCGAAGAGTCTCCTGCGGAAGAATTGCCCAGGTCAGGACGAGCCACAGGCCAAGTCCGGTTCCGGTGCCCACCAGGACGACGGCGATCATGCCCGCTCACCTCCCCACCCGACAGCCGCGGCGGCCGGCTCGGGTTCCGGCGGCTCGCGCAGGGAGAGCACGCGCGGTGCGCCACCGCCGCCCACGATCCGTGTCAGCCAGGAGAACCCGCCGCCGAAGAGCGCGCCGATGACGAGCAGGACGGCCTGGCCGAGCGGGCTGTCGTACGCGGTGAGGTAGCCGCGGTTGAGGGCCACGACGCCGACCGCGAACGCGATCGTCGTCCCGACGACGACCCGGACCGAGGTGCGCGTGCGGGCGCGGCCGGTTTCGACGCGCATGCGCATCGCCACCTGCGCGCGGGCGGCTTCGGCGAGGGAACCGAGCAGGTCGCCGAGCTGCCGGGCCTGGTGCTCGGCGGCCAAGACCAGCGACGCGATGACCAGGTCCGCCGCCGGGTCCGCCAGGCCTTCGGCCAGCAGCCGCAAGGCCGGGACGAGACGGTGGCCACTGCGCAGCCGCAGCGCAAGGGTGGCGACGTCATCGCGGATCGCCATCGGAGCCAGCGGCGCGGTCGCGAGGATCGCCTGCTCCAAGCCAGCCGCGGCCGACAGGGTGTCGCGCAACATCTCCGTCCAGGACGCGACAGCCTCGATACGGGCGACCCGCCGTGTGTGAGCGCGGTCGGGTCCGACGAGTGCCGGCAGGAACCAGACCGCTGCGGCGGTGAGGGCACCTCCCACGACCCAACCGGTTGCGACACCGGCCACCAGCCCGGCACCGATGGCGAGAGCCAAGCGGAATCCCCAGCGCCGGTCGGTGTGCCAAGGCAAGCTGCCGCTTGTCGACCGCGGTCCGGGCGCCAGCGGAGGCCGTCGGAGCCCCAACAGGACGAGCAGCAGCCCCGCCGCGGCGCCGAGTCCGGTGACGGCGCCGATCACGGTGCTGGTCACGACGCCCACCACCCTTCCGGCCTCGCCAGCAGGTCGGGGTCGAACCCGGCGTCGACGAGGTCGTCGAGCGTGCCCGCGCGCAGGGCGCCCGCGACCGGGCGCGCGCGGAGGTCGGATCCGGGACGGTAGATCTCGTTGGATACGACGGTGCCGCCGTCGGCGTCGACGACCTCGCGGATCGAGGAGACCACCCTGGTCGTGCGGTCGGCGGCTTTGGCCAGGTGCACGACGAAGTGCACGCTGGAGGCCACCAGCAGAGCGGTCGCCTCCAGCGGCAGCCGCTCCGCGCCCTGCGCGGCGTAGGAGGCGAGGCGGGTGAAGGCGATCTTCGAGCTGCTCGCGTGCAGGGTCGCCATCGAGCCGTCGTTGCCTTGGGACATCGCGTTGCACATCGGGATGACCTCCGGCCCTCGGATCTCGCCGACGATCACGCGGTCGGGAGACATCCGCAGGCCCCAGCGGACGAGTTCGGCCTGGCTGACCGCGCCGGCGCCCTCGACGTTGACCTCCCGGGCTTGCAGTGCCGTGACGTCGGCGTGGCGTGCCGGATCGATACCGAGGCCGAGCTCGAAGGCGTCCTCGATAGTGACGATGCGCTCCAGGGGGTCCATTTCGGAGGCCATCGCGCGCAGGAGGGTCGTCTTGCCGATACCGGTGCCGCCCGTGATCAGGACGTTCTTGCGGGCCCTCACGAGCGCGCGGAGGAACCGTTCGAGGCCGACGTCGAGGGTGCCCCGGCGGCGCAGCTGGGCGAGGCTGGTGGTGAGGTAGCCGTGGCGTCGGATCGAGCACGCAGTGATCCCGCCGGCCGTGAGCCCGAGCACGGCGAACAGCCGCTCACCGCCCGGGAGCTGGAGGTTCAGCGCGGGTGAGCCACGGTCGAACCGGCGCTCCTCCGAGGACGCGCGGGCGGCCAGGGTGCGGATCAGGTCGGTCAGCTCGTCGTTCGAGGCCGCGACCGGGGCGACCTGGGCGCGGGAGCCGTCGGCGTACTGCACGAAAACGCGGTCGAAGCTGTTGACGTTGATCGTCTCGACCGAGGGATCGTCCAGCAGCTGCTGCAGGCCGCCCAGGCCGAAGACCTCGTCCAGCACGGCCTCGGCGACGCGCGCCTCGACCTCAGCCGGCAGCAGAACGCGCCCCGCTTCCAGCTCGGCCTCGCTGTGTGCGGCGCTCGCGGCCCGGAGGACGTCCTGGGCGAGTTCGCGGCGGCGTTCGCCGGTGTCTGGGCTCGAATCTTCCTCGGCACGGCCGGGCAGCTCAGTGGCAAGTGCGTGGCGGAGGTGGGCGCGGAGCCGCGCCTCCGAAGCTCCGTCCTGCGCGGCAAGTCGGCGGTGTTCGTCGAGCACGGTCATGACGATGCGTCCTTCCTGAGTACGACCCCGTTGTGCAGCAGTTCCGGTGGGGCGCCGCGGACGCTGGACGTCCGAAGCTGCTGAGGGGGCACACCGGGAATCTGTGAGCCGACGGCCGGAGGATGCGGAAAGTCAGCCGCCTGCGTCGGGATGGCTTCGCCGAGCAGAACTCGAGCGACGACGCCGGCAGCGCGGACGAGTCCACCCTTCCCACGTCGTCCGGCCACGCCGTGACCGGCGAGAGCCGTGGCCGGGTCGTGAGGAATCCTCGCCATCACGGGAATCCCGAGCTCGCGCTCGACCTCAGCGGTCGGGTGCCCGTCGCCGGTCAGCACGAGGCACGGACGGGTGGCAGTTCGGCCCAGCTCGGGGATTCGGCCGGCCAGGTGCGCCAGCTCGTCGTTGTGTGTGCCGGAGAGCAGCAGGAGGATGTCTGCGTGGCGGATCAGCGGTTCCGCTGGTGAACCCGGGTCCATTCGCCCGCAGTCGGCGAAGATCGCCACGTCGGACTCCCGCCCGGCGCCGTACACCGGCGAACCGGACGCCGTAAGAACGCCTAGCGCGGCGCGCGCCTGATGACTGCCGGGCGGACCGGACACGATCTGCGTCCCGCCTGGTAGCGGCTGTGCGTGGTTCCAGAGCACCTCGGGTTCGGTGGAGCCGCGGGCCGCGGCGGCCAGGCTGAGCAGGCCGGGCGTGGAACGCAGCCCGAATCGGTGTGCGAGGTCTCCGCCGGCTGGGTCGCATTCGACGATCAGTCGGCGGACGGTGAGCGGCCAGGTGGCGGCCAGTGCCGCGGTGAAGGTGGTGACGCCGGGCGAACCCTTCACGCTGGCCAGGGCGATCAACATCAGCGATCACCTCCGGCGAGCAGGACCAGGGAGACCTGACCGGCCGGCACGCGGGCCAGCGCTGGCGCGGTGGTGCCGGGCAGTTGCAGCGAGATCACGGTGTTCTGGTCGGTCTCCGCCTTGGCGACGCCGGTCACCGTCGCCGGCCACGTCGAATCGTCTCCAGCGAGCTGAGTCGCCGAAGGCGGCGACGTGGCAAGGACAACGAGGACGGGTGAACCTGGCGCGAGTTCCAGCGGGAACTGCCCTGGCTTGAGGGCGACCGCCACGACCGCGTACCCGGCGGCGGGAATCGTCGCCGGACCGACACTGCTCGGGGTGAGCAGGGAGCCGGGGCCGAGGCTCGTGGCCATGCGCCGTCCGAGCACGGCGGACGCCTGCTCGGTCGGCACGGTGGCGACCGCGTCGGCTGCGGAGATCTCGACCTCGTGGACGTCGGCCGGTTCGAGGACGTGCCCGACACTCAGCGGCCGAGCCACAGCCAGCACCGGTACCCGGTCCTGTGCGTTGCTCGACCACCACAGCGCGCCACCGACGCAGACCACCACGAGCAGGACCCCGACGAGCAGGTGCGGCAGGCGCCGACGGGTTCGGCGCCCGGTCGGCACCGCGGTCAACTTCCCGTTCTTTCCCACCCACGACGCGGAACCCACCTCGGGTCCGGCGCCTTGTTCACCGGTACGGATGCTGGTCACGACGTGCCTCCCAGGCATGGTTCGACCGCGCCGTGCACTCGAGCGAATCGCTGGTGCACAGCGGAAACGGAGATTTGAACGTGCGGGGACCGGCTGGACGTGTCAGCGGTGTCCGGTGCCGAGCGCTTGGACCTCGGCGACGCGGAAGGCCGCCGAGCCGGAGGTCGTCATGTCCGGGAAGGTGCCGCTCGCCCCGGCACCTGACCACGCCACCGTCCAGTGCACGGTCGCCCGGACCGGGAACTGGTGGGCAGGTGCTGATGCCGAGGACCGGCGGTAGGTGTGGCCGCAGTCCGGCGAAGCGGCCGCCGGATCCGCACCCGCCGAGAACGGAGTCCCTGGGCCGGAGCAGTTGACGGTCTCGCCGTCGCCCATCGACCACGAGACGGAGGTCGGCGTGGCGGCGGCCGTCACGGAGACGCCGGGGACGGCCGCCGTCGCTTGCTGGGTTCCCCAGCTTGCGCGGTCCAGCCACAGCCAGGTCGGCAGGCTGACGAGCTTGTCACCTGCCGGGTTCGCGACGATGCGTACGGCAGGCAAGCGCAGCTGCGCGTGGGCCTGGTCGGCCAGCTCCTGCGGCGACGGCGGCGCGGCTTCCGCGGGTACCGCGCCGTCCGGGAGCCAAATCGGGGCTCGGTACAAGCCGTCACGGAAGCCGGGTCCTGAACACCGGTAGACGTACCACGAACCGCCACCGCCAGGATCCAGCCGGAACGCGACGGTCTGCACGCCGTTCGCGGGCGGCTGGTAGTTACTGCGGACGTAAGAGCACTTAGCGGAGGTGTCCTTGCCGCCGAGGATGCTGTCGCCCGACGGCGGTTCCTGGCCAGGCACCGGATGTGGCACTGCAGGCTTTCCCGGCCTCGCGGGCGGCTGTGGCTTCGCCTCGCCGTCGCGTCCAGCACCGAGTTCGCAGGACGGGTTGCCATCCTGTCCACAATGTACGTTGCCCCAGCCATTCGCATGAGCATGCGGCGTCAGCAGGAGCCATACGCTGAATGCCACCACGGTAGGTGCTGCGGCCTTGTTCAGCCTGAGCATGATCCGACCTCGTGAACGGCGAAGGTTGTGACCTTCCAGGAGCCGTCGACTGCCTTCTTGACCAGAGCCTCGATCTGCTGGCGGCCACCAGGCCCGTCGTTGGCGGGCTGGCCGTTGTCGGCGCGGTATTTCAGCCAGTTCGTCGAGTCGCCGCAATCCGTGATCGTGACGGCCGTCGGACTGGCAGGCGGTTCCGCCGACAGGACGCGCGGGTAGCTGAGCGGACGTCCCTTGGTGACCAAGCCGTTGTAGTGATCGGCATACAGGCTGCGCGAGATGGTCTGCAACGCCTCCGCGGTGGCGTTCCGAACCAGCTTGGGCGACTGCCAGTCCGACGTCGTGGCCGCGTCGGCCATGTCGCTCCACATGCCGAGGTACGCAGCGGTGGCCTGCTGCGTCGCGACGTCGCTCGGCTGCGGTGCTGCGCTCGTGGTCATCGGCGCGCTCGACGAGGCCGTGGGTCGGCTGGGCTCGTTTGTGCTGCAGCCGGCAATCAGCAGGATCGCGGAGCCGGCGATCGTGATGCAGGCCGTTCGACGCAGGTTCATGGATTCCCCTCCCCTTGGAATGATCAGCTGGCCGCCCGCCCCGAAGGACCACGTCGGCGGAGGTTCACCCGTTGGTAGGACGAGTGGTGCGCCGGCCTGGCGAGCTGGCCAGCATGGCGTCATGGGGACGGGAATCAGCGCGGACGGCGTGTCGGAGGCGTGGTGAACGCCTGGCCCGCCGTCGTCGCGGCGAGCGCGGGATTTGTGCTGGGTGCCGTCGGAAGCCTGCTCACCGGGCGGCTTCTGCGTCAGCGAGCCCGTATCGCGTCGTCGTGGTGGCTTGGCGCGATCATCACGGCGCTGGTGCTCGCCGTGCTCGGCTGGCGCATCGGCACTCGCGGTGAGCTGGTCATCTACGCCTTCGTGCTGGCGTTGGGCGTTCCGCTCGCGATCATCGACTGGGTGGAACATCGGCTACCTCGGATTGTCGTGGTGCCCCAGCTGCTCGGCGGTGCTGTGGGGCTGGGCTGGTTGTGCGTCGCACGCTCCGACGCGGCTCCGGGAGTCCGGGCGCTCTGGGCGATGCTCGCCGCTGCGGGCTTCTATCTCGTGCTCGCCGTCCTGGTCGAGGGCGGTGTCGGCTCCGGTGACGTGGGCCTAGCGGCCGTCGTCGGCTTGGTTACCGGGTGGTCCGGCTGGGCTGAGCTGGCCGGCACGCTGGTGCTCGCGTCGTTCGCGGCGCTGGTTCTTCTGCTCGTGCCGCGTAAGGGCGGCGGAGGTGCAGCCGTTCCGTTCGGCCCGTGCCTTCTGGCTGGGATGACGGCCATGCTCGCGATCACCGGCTGATCGAGTTGATGCCGACGCGGCGGGCGCTGCAGAGGGAGCAAGGGCGCCCGCCGCGTCGACTGGCCGAGGACTGGGAGCCGTCCTCGAGTTCGTGACTACGCCGGACCTTCGTATCCCTCGTAGCAGCCGACGCCGCCGTTCCACCACGCGCCGACGACCCTCCAGCGGATCACCGGCTGGAGATTGGTCGTGCCAGGTCCGACGCAGTAGCGGTAGAGGTTGCCCCAGATGTCCCGGACGTCGAGGTCCACCCTCGTGCCCGTGCCGTTGTCGCAATGCCGGTACTCGCCGCCACCGAGGTAGCCGCACTGCTCGCGCAGCTGGACCTGGGAAGCCGCGCCGGCGGGACTCGCAGCTGCCAGGCCGACCGTCAGCGCCGCGATGGGGATGCACAGGATGCGGATGGCTTTGGAACGCAGGGTTCGGGAACTCATTCTTCCTCCACGGATTCACCTTGAGCCTGCCTGAACTTGCAAGCTCTGTTGACTCCACTTTGGACTTGAACCGGCGATCAGGGAACTGCAAAAGAGACACAAACCTGTGCTCGTTCAGTCCCATCGTGGTGCCGATTCAGTCAAGATGAAAATCAGTTTCGCCAATAAGGTCGGTCGCCGACGGAAACCCACACGGCGTTCATGTTCACTCGGACAGAGCATCGGTAGGCCCTAGCACCACCAGGCGCAAGTTCGACCGATTTGTCGTGGCAGAGACTGACGGCTACATCTCCGTCGAGGACGTGAGCATGCTCCGAGTCCGCAGGATCGTGCTGTGGCTGTTCACCGGCGTGCTTCTCGCGGCGTTCCCCATCTACACCGAAATCTTTCGGGGCTTGCACAGCGGACACGTGTCATTCGACATGATCTTGTCCAAGGGTGAACAGTTCGTGATCGGCGGGGCGCTCACGTTCGGCAGCGTCAGCGAGGTCCTCGCGGCAACGATCCCTCGCAAGGAGAAGAACCTGGCCGTCTCCGCCGCCATGTTCGCCCTCTCGGTCGGCGTGGCCAACCTGCTCGCCTACGTCTTCGTTCCGGCCACCGACAACCTCGTCGCCGTGACGATCGGCTTCGGCGCGGCAGCGTTGATTTCGAGCGTCGTGTGCGTCCTGATGGCGGCCGGCCGATGACCCCGCTGATCTCCTACCCGCTCGCCGGCCTCGGCACTCTTGGGTCGTTGGGATCCTACGTCTGGCGCACGCTGTCACGGCGAGGAAACCAACGAGGTCCAAGCACGCTTCACGGGCGCTGACGGCAAGGAGCGGCTTCTCTTGGCCGGCCGCACCGACGACGTCGCAAACGACGCCGTCGACACTCTGGGCAGCGTGCCCCCCACCGGAGATCGGGAAGAGATCGCCGATGCCGTGGACGGCTTGTTCAATCGACAAGCCAGTTTTCCGGCCATCGAGGCACGTCGGCCGCGGAGGGAGCTTCCTGGCCCGCAGGCTTGACATCCCGCGGAAGGGGATGACGTTTCCGACCTCGGCGCAAGCTCAGGGGCTGGCGATAACCGCGTCCAGCGAAGCGAGTCGAGTACGGACTTCCGCTGCTCTACCGTCCCGCAGAGCATCGAGGATCTTGAGACTCACACCGTACGTGTCCCGCGCCCGCGCGGTCTGCCCCAGCTCATGAAGGACCTCGGCTCGGGAGATCAACGTCTCCGCCGCGCCCCACCGCTGCCAGCTCCTGCCCCGAACCGCCAACGCGTCATCGAAGTGCTTCAGTGCAGCTCGGTGGCGACCGCGACGGGTGAGCAATACGCCGATGCGTTGGTGCGCGATTCCGAGGACCGCCTTGGACCGGAAGGCCTGCGCTCGATCCAGCGCGTCGAGCGCGAACTTCATGGCCACTTCCGAATCCCCGAGGAGGTCGCAGACGTCGGCCAGCGCGGCGCGATTCACAGCAAGGCCGATCTTGACGTGGGAGTCCGTGAACAAGCGGTCAGCGAGTTCGTGAAGCTCTCGTGCCTCGACGATCTGGTCACGACTCACGTACGCGAGGCCAAGCCCGTACGCCGTCCAGGCCCGAGAGCGATCATCACCAAGCTCGTCGTGGCGCCGGAGCGCCTCCTCGAGGTGAGCGATGCCGTCGTCGGTCCGGCCGAGCTCGTGCTCCACCCACCCGAGGGCCTCCAAGCTCCGCGCGATCCCGGCGTCGCTGCCGGCCGCGCGAGCCGCCGCCAGCCCGTCGTGCGCCGCGACCAGCCAGGTGTTCCAGCTGCGCGTAAGCACGAAGTACGGCAGGAACACCGTGGGCAGCAGCCACAAGACGTCCTTCGCCCCGTAGGTCCGCGCGCTTCGCGCGACTTGGAGGGCGATGGGGACCTCTCGCTCGCACCAGGCCATCGCCGCGTCGAAGCCGCCGTCCTTGAAGGACATCGGCTCGACCCCGGCCAGGTTCACCGGCGTGATCCCGCTGTCCGCCCAGCTGGGGATCAGCGTGTTGTTCGCGTTCCAGGCCGTCGCGGCGTACCAACGCAGGGCTCGGTCGTGGGCGCGCTCGATCTCGCAGAGCCGCTCCCCGACCAGCGCACGCTGGTGCGCGTAGGCGCGGAGCAAGGGGCTGATCCGGTACCGGCCGTCGGCGAGCGGCTCGACGAGGTGTGCCTCGGCCAGCAGCCGGAGGGCTTCGCGGGTGCGTTCGAGGTCCAGCTCGGCGACGACGGCGACCGCCTCGGTTCCGACGACGTTGGCCGGCCCGACCCCGAGGTACCGGAAGACCCGCCTCGCCATGGCCGGCAGGGCCAGATACGAGACGTCAACGACGCCGTGGATGTTCACCGCCGGATCGCTCGAGGTGAACAGGTCGAGGCGAGTCTTGTCGGAATCCAGTCGCCTGGCCAGGTCGTCCAGCGACGTCTCCCGGTGGCGCTGGAGGTGCTCGGCGGCGATGAGGACCGTCATCGGCAAGCAACCACACCGCTCGACGACCAGTTCGGCAGTGGCCGCGCTGGCTCGCACGCGCGCCTCCCCAGCTCGGCGTCCCAGCAGCTCGAGCGCTTGTTCGGTCGCAAGCGGCGGCAGCTCGATCGCCGTTCCACCTGTGCGTGCGAGCAGGCCGGACTGCCGTTCCCGGCTCGTCGCCAGCGCCACGCTGCCAGCGCCGGGGAGCAGCCATTCGGCTTGCCGGTAGTCGGCGACGTTGTCCAGGATCACGACCGCGGGACGCTGGGCGAGCAGCGATCGGTAACGCGCGATCCGGGTCGGCAGACTGGAGGTCCCCAGCTCGGCGGCGCTCACGCCGAGAGCCACGAGGAATCCGTCCAGGATCTCCTCCGGGTCGGCCGGTGCGCCGGGCGCGAGTCCGCGCAGGTCGGCGAACAAGCACCCACCTGGAAAGCGAGCCTGGATGACGGATGCCCAGTGCACCGCGAGCGCGGTCTTGCCGGTCCAGAACCCGCCTTCGATGACGATCGTGACGGTCGCATCGGGACGGCCTTGGGTGACCAGCGCGTGGTCCATCGCTTGGAGCTGTTCTTCACGACCGACGAAATCAGGGGCAGCGGGGGGCAACTGCACGGGGCGGGTCACCGCGCGGGAGTCGCCCCGCTGATCTGCCGCGATCTTGTCCAGCTCGCCGTCAGCCGCGAGCGCCGCATCGAGGTCGTGCACCACGGCCGGCAGCAGCGTGCGGTGGCCGTGCAGCAGTTTCGAGAGGTAGCTCGCGCTGTAGCCGGCCATCGTGGCGACCTCGCCGAGCGTGAGGCCACGCTCTCTCCGCTTACGGTGCACCGCCGCCGCGAAGCTGTCGATCGTCCTCATCGCGCCTCCCCGCGCATCGAGACGCGCCGGGTGACGCATCTGCCTGGGCGGGGACCCGGAAGTCAACTGGACCTGGTGGCAGACACTCGATCGGGCGGTTCCTGCGATGCCCGAGGTCCAGTAAATTGGAGTGATCAACTTCGACAGTACGAAAGCCTGAACGCAGAGTCAAACAAACCGGACGCATCGCGGTCCAGATTCCAAGAAATTGGAATCCGATCCGAAGGGGGTGGACGTGTCCGAGTCCAAGGATCCGCAGCGCGACGAGGCCGAGCCGTTCGGCGTACTTCTCGAGCGGTTGATCTACCTCAAGAAGCACGACAACGGGCGCTCGTACACCGTTCCCGAGGTAGCCGACGACGTCAGCATCTCCAAGAGCCAGCTGTACAACCTGATCAAGGGCTTGAACGAACCGAAGCTGAGGCTGGCCATGGAACTCGCGGCATATTTCGACGTCGATCTCGAGTACTTCGGCAACAGCGAGCGGGCCCGCCAGCTCCAGGGGCAGTACGCGATGCTCGAGCGCCTCTCCGAGCAGGGTGTTCGCGACATCGCGTTCCGTGCGAGCGCTCTCTCCCCCGATGTACTGCCGAGCGTCCTTGACTTCATCGACTTCCAAGCCAGCCGCGGCGGCGAGAACCACACATCCGGGTGACTTGCTGTCCAACCCGCCGAACACCGCGGCCGATCTGCGACGATCGGTCAAAGGTGATCAACAACGGCCTGGGAGGACCGTCGTGAGCATCCAGATTCAACGCGTGCACCGCGCCCGGCGAATCGCCGGCCTGCGCCGTCGGCTGCGGTCAGAGCTGCGCGCCGCGGGCGTCGAAGGCCCGACGCCGATGGCCGAGATCTGCGCCCGGTTCGGCGAGCGCCGCGGTAAGCCCATCCGGCTGCTGGCCGTTCCGATGGAGGTGCCGGGTCCGTTCGGCCTGTGGATCAAGACGACCGCAGCCGACATCATCTTGTACCAGGGCACCGGAACCACGCGGTTTCACCAGGAGCACATCATCGCCCACGAGCTCGGCCACCTCCTCGCCGATCATCCGTCGGACGAGGGCGACGACTCGATGTGGCGCCAGCTGCTGCCCGACATCCCGCCCGACGTCATCCGGAAGGCCCTGCGCCGCCGTACCTCCTACGAGAACGAGTACGAGCAGGAAGCCGAAGCGCTCGCGACCGTCCTGCTGGAGGCCACGGTCAAAGCCCAGGAGATCAGCCTGCCCGGCCGGTCACCGCGAGCGCGCCGCGCGCAGACGTCCCTCGGCGACCCGGTCGACATCCTGTGAACCTCACGAACTTCCTGCTGCTCGTGCTGGCCTGGTTCCTCTACCGGCTGGCCCGTTCGCCACGCGATCCGGCGCTGTGGGCCGTCGTGGTGTGCGTGGCGTGTCAGCTGCTCGGCGCTTCCACTTTCGTCGCGTTCACCCGGACGGTGTTCGGCGAGCTGCCGTCATCGAGCACGGTGAAGCTGCTGACGAACATCGCGCTGAACACCTCGCGCTATGCCCTCCTGCTCTTCTTCCTGATCTCGGCGGGCGGTTCATGGCGGCGGGTTCGCACCGAAACGGCGATCCTCGTTGGCGTCTGCCTGGCGATGACCGCTGCGGTTCTCGTGCTCCCGCCCGGAGTTCGCGACAGCGCCTACCCGCTGACCGGGGTTCTGCCGAACGACATGAGCCATCCCGGCGTGGCGCCGTTCTACATCATCGGCGGCAGCTACATGTTCTACGCGGCAGTGCAGGCGGCGCGCTGGGCACTCCGGTACGCCGGCGAGTCCAGCCGCCGCGCCCGGTTCGGACTTCACGTCCTCACCGTCGCGCTCGTCGCCACCGCCGTCACGACCGGCGCCCGCACGGTCGTCACGATCATCCGCTGGGCGGGCCACCCGGGATACGGCGCCTCGATCATGCAGCTGACCACTCGGCTGGTCCCGATCTGCACCTTCGTGTTCCTCTTCGGCGTGTTCTCGGTCGGCCTCGCGGCTCGGTTCGCAGCGCTGAGGACCTGGCTACGCCGACGTCGTGCCTACGCCGAGCTGTGGCCGCTCTGGCGGGCACTGCACACGGTGTTCCCCGCCGACACCCTCGACCACGCGCCCACCCAGAGCTGGCTCGACACGTTGCTTCCCCACCGGGTCGGCCACCGGTACTGGCGGCGTGTGATCGAAATCCGGGACGGCCTGCTCCAGCTCAGCCCGCAGCTCGTCGACGCGGGCTTCGATGCCGAGCGTCCCGCCGACCAGCAGCTCGGCACGTTTCATCACGCGCTTCAGCTCCAGGCCAGCGGCCGCACACCGACCAGCCGGACGGGCGTGCTCGTCGCGGCTCCCGAAGACTCGGGCATCAACTCCGATGTCCGGCAGCTCATCCACCTCTCACGGGCCCTCGCCCGGGAAGGAGCCACGTGACCACGGTTTCGAACGCCGAGATCCGCGACCGGAACCAGCAGATGCTCGAACGCATCCGCTCGCAAGATCCCCAGCCACACCGCGAGGGCCACTACGCACTGCGGGTGCTGACCGTCGCCGGCCGCACGACCGGCGAGCCACGAGCAGTTCCGATCGCGCTCATGCAGCTCGACGGCGTCCAGTACATCTGCTCACCCAGCCGACACCGCGACTGGGTCCGCAACCTCCTCGCAGCCGGCGAATGCACCGTCGAGCCCGACGAGCACGAGTCCCGCAACGCTCTCCTCGTGGAAGACGAAGGCGGCGCGACAGCGGTCGCCCGCTACCTCTCCCGCCTCCCCCGCGTCTCCGACGAATGGCCCTTCCCCGGTGACGCGCCCCCAGAGCAGGTACTGCCCTTCATGGGGCAAATCGCCGTGTTCCAGCTGTGCGTCCCCGCCTGAAAGGTCCCCGCTCGTGCGTCAGCAGCTCATCACCGCCGACCAGGTCCTTCCCGGCCCAGCGGGCCACCAGATCGCCGACGGAGCCGTGCTCATCCAGGACGGCATCATCCTCGCCGTCGGGCCGCGCGCGGCCGCAGAAGGACTGACCTCGCCCACCGCCGAACGTCAACACTTCCCCGACGGAACCATCCTGCCCGGCCTGATCAACTGCCACGTCCACCTCGTGTTCGACGCCTGCGGCGACCCGGCGCGAGCAGCCGCCGAGGCGACCCACACGGAGCTGGCCGAACGCGCGGACCAGCTTCTGCGCTCCGGCGTGACCACCGTCCGCGATCTCGGCGACCGCGACGGCGCCGCCATCCAGTTCCGGGACCAGCACACCCGAGGGCCGCGGATCGTCGCTTCCGGGCCGCCGATCACCGTCCCCGACGGGCACTGCTGGTTCCTCGGCGGCGCCGCCGACGGCGAAGCCGAGCTCCGCGCGCGGGTGAGGCAGAACGCGGAACTCGGCGCCGACGTCATCAAGGTCATGGCGTCCGGCGGCCAGATCACCCCGAACTCGCCGTCGATGTGGGAGAGCCAGTTCACCGCCGCCGAGATGGCCGCCATCGTCGACGAAGCCTCGAAGGCCGGGCTGCCCGTCGCGGCGCACGCTCACGGCACGGACGCGATCGCCGCGGCCGCCGACGCCGGCGTCGCCACCATCGAGCACTGCACCTGGCTGCGCGAGGGTGGCGGCGGCTACGACCTGCGCGACGACGTCGCCGCGAAGATCGCCGAGCGCGGGATCTTCGCGTGCGTCGCCTGGCCCTCGGACTGGCGAGGCTTCATGAACCGCCTGGGGTCAGCCCGCGCTGACCAGGTCGCGAGCCGGTTCGAGTGGATGACCGAGCACGGCATCCGGATGATCCCCGGCACCGACGCCGGCGCGGGAAGCTCGGGGTTCGACAACTACGCCGGGGCCCTTCAGCTCTACGAGCACCTGGGCTTCGACCGCGAACACGTCATCGAGATGGCCACGACGACGAGCGCGGAAGCGCTCGGTATCGGCGACACCACCGGCCAACTGGCACCAGGCCTCTCCGCGGACCTGCTGGTCACCGCAGGCGACCCGCTCGCCGACCTGGCCAACCTCGGTCGGCTAGAGCTGGTGACGGTCAAGGGGCGTCCCGCCGCGCTGCAGACGAGATGAAAGACTCTGGCGCCGTACGTCCCCGACGGGAAGGAAGCGCCATGCCGGTGAGGGCAGTCGTCCTCGACATCGGTGAGACCGTGCTCGACGACACGCGCGAGTGGCACGCTTGGGCCGACTGGATCGGAGTCCGCCGGCACACGTTCTCGACCGTGCTCGGCGCGGTCACCGCAATCGGGCGGGACAACGCCGAGACGTTCCGGTACTTCAAGCCGGACTTCGACGTCGCCGCCGAGCGGCAACGTCGCGAGGAGACTGGCAACGGAGAGCAAATCGGCGAATCCGACCTGTACCCCGACGTTCGGCCAGCGCTCGCGGAACTCCGGCAGAAGGGGCTCTGGGTCGGCCTTGCCGGCAACCAGACGACGAAGGCCGGACGTCTACTCCGCGACCTCGACCTCCCGGTCGACGCCATCGCGACCTCCGCGGAATGGGGAGTGGCCAAGCCCGACCCGGTCTTCTTCCAGCGCGTCGTCGAGCTTGCGGATGTCGCCGCCAGCGACCTGCTCTACGTCGGCGATCACCGCGACAACGACGTGATCGCCGGTCACCGGGCGGGTCTGTGGACCGCACTGATCCGCCGCGGCCCCTGGGGACACCTGTGGGCCGACGATCCGGCCGTCCAGGCGAGCGCCGATTGGGTCATCGACTCGCTGGCCGAACTGCCCAAACTGGTCGCGAGGACCTGATCAGTTCACGTCGGCCCAGGCTGCGAAGGTGGCCAGCTCGTCGCTGACCGTTCGCTGACCGCGAAGCAGAGACTTGAGCGCCGTCTTGACCCGCGGATGTTCCCGCGTGTGCAGCGGCGCGACACGTTTGGCCATCTGGAGTGAAACGAAGGCGTCTTCAAGTCGGCCGACTTCGACCTGCGCCGGAGCCAGGTCAATGTAGAAGTGGGACCGACGCTCAGCGGGGAGTTCACGCGGCGGGTGCCAGCCGGTGCCGCGCTGGACGGCCGTCGGGCTGTCGCCCAACTCCTGGGCGACAGCGACCTCGTGGATTCGGACCGATGCCGGACCGAAGGCGGTTCCGAGGTAGATGCCCTCAGGCGTGTGCTCGGCGGCTCGATACGCGTCTGCGATGTGGTCGCCGGCCTCATCGGCCTTACCTGCACGCGCGGAGACCACCGCAGCCCGCATCGCCAACGCGCCACGCGCGACAGCAGCGTCCCTTGTGGACGCGGAGGTCGGGATCCCATCGATAGCCCGGATCAAGGAACGGTGTGCGGAGGGCAAGTCCTTGGCCGCAAAGAACGTCTCAGTGCGCACGTATGCGACGGCGGCGTCTAGCAGCGGCCGGTCGATCTCCGTTGCGGCAAGGCGCATGGCTGTGATGATCTGCCCGGAAAGATCGGAGTAGCCGTACTTGAAGGCCACCCCATCAGCTGCGCGGTAAGCCAGGATCAGCAATTCCGTCGCGTTACCGCGTTCCAGTTCGTCGGTCGCCATGTGGCGCGCCCGCCCGAGTTCCATCAGGAGATCGGGCAAGTCGGCGACCAGTTGCGCATAGCGCGCCTGCACACGCTGCTCCGTCGCGTTGGCGACGGCCGCTTCCAGGACATGCGATGGCCGAACCGGGCCGTCATCCGGCTCGTCGCACGCCAGCAGCGCTCGCCGCAGCGCCGGGATACCGGCACGGACGACATCGTCTCTCAACTGAGGCGCACGCTGCGACTGGTTCTCGCGCCGCAGTGTCGCCTGTTCTTGCTTCGCCGCCTCCCAAAGGCGTCGTAAGTCACCCGCCGTGTGCAGTCCACGGTCCAGCGCGTCTACAAGTTCACGGGAAGGCAGGTTTCGTCCCAACCGCTCGGCCATGGATACGTAGTTGCGCGTGTAGCCAATCCTCCGCGCCAACTCGGATTGGCTCAGATCCGCAGCCAGACGGATGCGCCGAATCTCCCCGGCGAGATGGTCCGCAGCCGGCCGCGTCTCGCTCAGTTCGTCAGTCACGTCGTTCTCCGGATTTGTCCGAGGGGGTAAATCGCAGTTTCGGCGTTTACCCCCTTCCCGCATCATAGCTGGTCAGGGTCCCATGGTGATCGTTCCGACGCCACGATGCAGGAGGGAACCCCGTGACCACAACCACCAAGCCGGTATCCGGCACAGCAATACCTGATCTGAGGAACCCGGAAGGCCGGGCGCAGTGATGCCCACAGCGTCCGAGCGGCCGTTGGCCATCGGAATCATGGGTCCGCACCTGACAGGAAAGAGCACGTTCGTCTCCCGCCTGTCCCTGGAACTCCGGAAGAGCGGCTATCAGGTCGCCACCATTCCAGCTCTCGTGGAGCGGGCCCAGCGGCTGGGCATACCGATCCTCCACAACCACACCTGGGCATCCACGATGTGGTTCATCACCCGCGGCATCAGCGACGAACTGGAGGCGTGGGCGCACGCTGACATCATCCTGGTGAACGGTGCCGTCCCAGACGCGCTGGCGTACTACCGGGCCGCACTTGAGTATCGCGGCGACGAAGCGAGCGACACGGAGATCGAGCACCTTGAAGACCTGGTTCGGCACCACAGCTCGAACTACAACCTGCTGTTCCGAACCGCGGTGGCGGGCGATGCCCACGCCGAAGACGGAAACCGCGATGACGACGAACGTGAGTTCCGCCGTCTCGCAGACCGCTGGGTACGTCGAGTCTCGGAAAGTCTCGATCTCGCAAGCCTTCCCTTGCCTCCGACGAACCGCGACTCGGCCCTGGATCTCGCGATCAGCTACGTGACCGAGCACGCCTAACCAACTCGACCAGTGGCGGAGTCGTGCACCCCGAAACGTAACTCGGCCACCCGGTTCCGCACTGGGGCGAACCACGATGCCAGCAAACGAAAAAGAAGAATGGCCTTCCGAAGTCGACCTACGACACGCCGAAGAAGCCGAGTTCGTCCTTCTCTGCCGCGTCCTCGCAGGGTTGCGCCGACTGTCCACTTCGGAGACACCGCAACTTTCGACCGGAGTTTCCATGTTCCGTGACACTGCCAAGCTCATCGACGCGATCCGAGCCACACAGACCCGAACCGGCCTGCTCGCACTTCAGTTGCGGGACGGCACCGCAACCGCCGATGAACAGCGCCAAGTCGCCGACAAGGTCGAAGAGTTGCTCGATCTTCTCCAGTCCCACGCCGCCGACACCGACTCGGGCATCGCACCGACTCCGCGGCGCCTCCACCTCACAGAACGGCGTCCGGCATGACCGACGGACCTTCCCACCTCCCTGGCCTCTACGTAATCGGGAGCAGGCTGAGAGAGCTTCGCGACAACCGGGGAATCAGCCTCCGTCAGCTGGCCGTCAAACTGGGGTTCAATCCATCCACCGTCTCGGGCTGGGAAACGGGGGTGCGACCGCTCGATGTCGGACAGCTCGGCTGGTATCTCGGTTATCTCCAGGTGACACCTGCCGAGTACCAGCTGATGATGCGGCTTCACGGGCAGGCGGAGCGGGCCAGCCATATCGAGAGTCTCGCGCCTGGCGAAGCCAGTCTCCAAGACGTGTACTTGCGATACGCAGTTCACACCTACGAGTGGGCGCCGCGCGTCGTGCCTGACTTTCTGCAGACATCCGAGTACGCGCACGCGGTTCTGGGCCGGACCAGTCAGCCGGACGACGTCGACCTGGAGATCCTGACTCGCCAGGTCCGGCAGGTCGACCGGAATCCTCATCACCGGCACACCGTCTTGTTGGGCGCGGCCGCACTGGACCACGAGTTCCTTTCCGCGGAGATCCGGGACGCACAGCTGCAGCACCTCACCACCTCGGCGACGGGTCGCATGAGCACTCAGCTCGTCCCGGACAGCCTGCGCGTCACCGGAACGACCGAACCTTTCGTCATCTACGAGACGGCGGACAGGATCTTCGCCGTCGTCCTGCGGCACGAGCACACGGTCACGTACCTGTCCGATTCGGACACGGTGAATCGCTACCTGGGGACTTTCAGTGCTCTGCAACGGAAAGCAGCTGACTACCGAGTGGCGGTGGGTTCATGCTGAGCAGCGCGAGCAGCCGGTGCTGCGGCCGCGAAGGCGTCCCAGAGCAGATTGAGCGGATGGTCGGCGGCGTACCGCTGCCGCTCGCCCGCGCGGGCGAAGATCCCGGTGACGATTTCGAGCGCAGGTTCGTAGCCTGTTCCGAGCTCGATCTTGCGGAGGTTCGCGCCGGGCAGCCGGCCCTCGACGGCCGCGTCGGCGACCCGCTCGGTGGTGAGCAGGCAGCCGAACATCAGCTTGCTGCTGAGCAGGTTGAGGCCGTAGTTGAGCGCGTCGATGTCGGCGACCACGTGGAGCTTGCCGCGGTACTCCGGGCCGTACCAGCGGGTGAGAAAGTCGGCCAGCAGGCCCGCGGTCGGCGTGAGCAGCGGCAGCGCGGCCAGCGCGTCGCGCGCGACCGGCCGGTCGGGAAGCTCGCGGACGCTCAGGTTGGTCAGCAGCGCGACGCGTTCGCGGTGCCATTCGAGGAAGTCGTGCGGCACGTCCGGGCCGCGGTCGCGCTCGGCGGCGAACGAGCCGCACACGAGGTCGACCTGTTCGGCGTCCAGCTTGGCCCGCAGGTCGCGGGTCCGGACGTGCTCGATCTTGAGCTGAATACCCCGGCGTTCGAAGGTGTCGCGCAGCTGTGGCCAGACCTCGCCGAGGAACTCGACGGTGAATTCGGTGGTGCCCACCGTGATGGTGGACCCGACCCGCCGGCGGGCACCGTGGACACGTTCGGCCCAGGCGCGCAGCGTGCTCGCAGCCAGCGCGACGACCTCGTCGCCGGAGCTGGTGAACAGGAAGTCCTTCCCGCGGCCCTGCTTCGCGACGAGTGCCTCGCCCATCAGCCGGAGCGCGGCGTCGTTCAGCGTGTCGAGCTGTTTCTGCACGCTGGACTGCGACCGCTGCAGGATCCGGGCAGCTCGCTGTGCGCTGCCGGTGGCGTGGACGACGGCCAGCGTCCGCAGCTGGTCGAGGCTGGTGTCGAGCAGCTCCGCCGGAAAGCCGAGCAACTCGGCGACTTCCGAGTCCGTCACCAGCGTCTCCTCACATGTTTCCACTCGGATATTTCCAGTTCTAGTTCGAGCAACAGTAGCCAGAATACTCCGAAATTTTCTTTCGAGCACTTACAGCTTATTTATTGTTCCAGCGAGCATCGAGTGGTCTACTCGGTTCACCGCCACCAGCTCGCCTGACTTGGAGGACCGAACGATGACCGTCCGTCCGATCGCTGTCGACGAGCAGGCATCGAGCTGCTACTTCCGCACCACCGTCGACACCCCTAACCGCAAGGCACTCGTGCAGATCACCGAGCGGTGCAACCTGCGTTGCGCGCACTGCTTCGTCTCCGCGACGAAGCGCGGCAAGGACATGCCGCTCACCGAGGTCGTCAAGAAGGTCGTCCCCCGCCTGGCCGACGCCCGAGTGCGACGGGTGACGTTGACCGGCGGGGAACCGACCATCCATCCGGACTTCCTTGGCATCGTGCACGCCTTCCGCAACGCCGGGATTGACGTCGGTATCTGCACGAACGCCACCGAGCTCGACGACACGCTCATCCGGCAACTCGCCACGGCCGGAGTCCACGTCAACGTCTCCCTCGACGGGTTTGCCGCCGATTCGCACGGCCTGTTCCGTGGCGACCGCGACTCGTTCGACGTGACGGTGGCCAACGTCCGCAAGCTCGCCGCGGCCGGGCTCCTGCAGGGACTGCTGTGCACCCCGAACTCTCTGGCCGCCAACGACGAATACGTGCAGCTGTGCGCGTTCGCCCGCGAGAACGGCGCCCGCTACGTTCTGCTCAACCCGCTGGGCAGCATGGGCCGCGGTGTGAAGTCGAAGCGGAAACTGGCCAAGACCACCATGCACATGCAGGAGATCTTCGAGCTGACCGCGCCGTTCGACGGCCCCGACCTCGACATCGCCCACATCCGCTTCCCCAACACCGGCCGCAAACCGCTGGCCGGCTGCGAAGCCGGGACAATCATCTACGTTTTCACCCCGGGCGAGGTCACCGTCTGCCCCTACCTCGTCTTCGCCGCCCGCACGCCGATCTCCCGCCATCCCGACACCGACTTCATCGTCGGCAACATCTTCACCGACCGCGACATCGCCGCCCGCCTTGATGCCTACCGCTTCCACGACCGGTTCCAGGTCGGCGCGAACCCGACCTGCACGTCCTGCAGCATCGAGCCCGCCTGCGGTAAGGGCTGCCCGGCCGCCGTCGTCGCCAGTGGCGGGCGCATCGGCGACGTCGACGCTGAGCAATGCCCCGTCGTCGCCGACGGGCACCGCCTGCTGCCGCTGGACGTCGCGTGACCGCGCCGCGCCTGCCCGGAACGTTGGTGACCTTCGAAGGGCCTGGCGGAGTCGGGAAGACGACGATCACCAAGCTGGTCGCCGAGCTTCTCGACACGGACGGTGTCCCCGTGCACGCCACCATCCAGCCGTCCCGCGCTCCCCTGGGTGAGCTGGCCCGGCACGGCACCGACACCTACCGCGACATGACCCTGGCCTGTCTCTGCGCGGCCGACCGTCATCACCAGCTGGCCACCGAGATCCGCCCGGCCCTGGCCGAGGGCAAGGTCGTGCTCTGCGACCGGTACGTGGCCTCGTCGCTGGTCCTGCAGGGGATGGACGACATCCCCCTCGACGTCGTCTGGGCCCTCAACCACGGCGTCTACCGGCCCGACCTCGTGTGCACGCTCAGCTCGGCTCCGGCAGAGATCGAACAGCGGCTGCGTACGCGCGGCGGGCACAGCCGCTTCGAACGGGCACCAGGGAGCAGCTTCCGGGAGACCTACGGCTACCTGGCGGCCACGACGTTCCTGCGCGACCAGGGCTGGCCCGTCCAGGTAGTCGACTGCGCCGACGATCCCCAGGCCACGGCTGGCACCATCATCGACCTGATCCACCGCACCCGCACGGAGACCTCGGTATGCCCCTGACCGTCCTCACCCTCAACGTCGGCAACCCCGCCCTCGAACGAGCCCGCCGCCAACGCGACTGGCTCGCCCGCCGCGACGAGGACGTCTTCGTGCTCACCGAAACCGGCTCCGGCCCCGGCACCCACCTCATCGCCGAGTCTTTCACCGACGCCGGCTGGTCGGTCACCTACCCCGACCACCCCGACAAGGAACGCGGCGTCATGCTGCTCTCTAGTCTGAAGTCCACAGTGGACCCCATCGGCGCCGAGATGACGTACCTGCCAGCTCGGCTGGCCGGCATCGTGGTGGACACCGAGCGCGGGCCGCTGCGCATCCTCGGTGCGTACGTTCCTTCTCGCGACGCCACCGAGGTGAAGACCACCCGCAAGCGCTCTTGGATCGACGCCTTCCACCGGGCGTACGAGGCCGCCGCCGACGATGCGCCGGTCCTTCTTCTGGGTGATCTCAACGTCCTCGAACCCGGACACGTACCACCTCATCCCGGGCAATTCGCGCCGTTCGAGACCGCCTTCTACACCGAGCTGACCCAGCGCCACGGCCTCGCCGACGCCTTCCGCACGCTGCACCCGACTGCCGTCGAGCACAGCTGGGCCCGCCGCGCCGAGCTCGGCTACCGCTACGACCACGCCCACGCTGCCACCTCGCTGGTCGAGCACCTGACCAGCTGCTCGTACGTCCACGACACCCGCCGCGGCGAGCCGACGCTCACGGACCATTCGGGACTCGCCGTCGAGCTGGCACTGACCGCGACCTCGTCGCCGATAACGTCCGACCCGGCCGCGGACCGCGAGGCAACGCTCTTCTGAACCTGGGTACTCTTGCCCGGCCGCCACTCCAGCTGCCGAGCACGAGGACCCACCGGATGACCGTCGCCAGCGAACCGGCCCTGCGGGTCGGCGCCCGCGTTCTGCTGCTCAACCGCGACGACGAGGTCCTGCTCATCCACGCCCGCGACCCCGACGACCCCACCCACCACTGGTGGGAACTTCCCGGCGGCGGCCAAGACCCCGGCGAGAAGCTCGAGGACACTGCGCGGCGCGAGATTGCCGAAGAGACCGGGATCGTCCTGGACGAGATCGGCCGCAAGCTCTGGACCCGCGAAAGCCGCTTCACCTACCGCGGCCGCGACCACCATCGCCTCGACCACGTCTATCTCGCCCGCACCGACCGGACCGCACCGCAGGTCACCCTCCAGCACACCGCTAACGAGCGCGCCGGTCTTATCGAGCGGCGCTGGTGGCCAGTCGCCGAGCTGTCGCAGTGTGCGGACAAGCTGCTGCCGGCTGAGCTACCGGGCCTCGTGGAAATACTCCTCAACGAACGTTTCCCGGCCTCTCCCCTTACTCTCATTGCCTGATCCCCTCTTCTGCCCCAGTCCTCTTGGGTCAGAAATCCGCGTATGTGACTGCCGACAAGGTCGTCTAAGTCCCCCGTACGGGTGAATCGGCGCGAAAGAAACTACCTACCTGTATGGTCGTCGCGACGGTAGAGCCAGTCATGGCCGCACGGGGAGGACCGTTGGCGTTCAATCTTGACCACGTCGTGCTCGCAGAGCTCGACATGCCCAGCGTTGCCGCGGTAGACGCGCAGCTCAACGAGCTGTTGCAGCCAGGCGGCGAGAGAGTCGAGCCCGCCGCCGAGTACGAAGCGCGGGACGCCAGCGGCACCATCAGAATCGCGGTCGACGCCCAACGCAAGGTGACCGACGTCGGCATCCAACGCAGCTGGGTATCCCGGATACCGGCCCCGCAACTCGCCGGCGTGCTGTTCCAGACCTACGTCACCGCCATTCAGCGCGCCATGGTCGTCGAACTCGCCAACACGAGAGACCCAGCGGCAGCGGACAGGCCGGCGGAATTGCCCGCCCTCGATGAATCCCTGCCGTATGACGAATGGATCGCGGCGATCCGTGCGCGGATGAACGACATCGACGACCAGCTGGAACACATCCATCGTCTCGACGCGAGCCGGACGACGCCCCCGCCCAGCGATATCAGGAGCCCGCGAGGGTTCTTCGTCCTGCACCTGCGAGGCGGAAGCCCCGCCGGGCTGAGCGGATCGGTCAACGCGCTGGCAAACGCCGGCTCGGACCGGCTGCGCCTGGACGTCCTCGAGCTCTTCGCGGCAGCCAGCCTCGCCGCGTCCATCGCCGAGACGGCGCCGCATTCGACCCGGCCGCCGTCGCAGGACGACGACGAGGACGTATTCGAGTTCCGGTACGACGACTAGGGGGGACTGACGATGGTCGGTTACAAGGTCATCACCTCGGCGGTGCGCGTCGAGGGAACGAAATGGCGTGGATTCGCCGACACCGTGAGCAAGGTGAAACCCGTCGTGCAGAACGCGACACTGGGCCCGATGGCGTTCTTCGTCGGCGATCCCCTCACTTTGGCCACCGAAGCGTTCAACGCGTCGCTGCTGAGCGACACCTACGAATCCCTGCGCTCGTACGTGGAAACGGCGATCACGGGAGCCGTACTCGAGTTCGACCAGGTCGACGACGCGCTGCAGAAGACGGCCCAGATGTACGAACTGGCCGAGCAAGTCACCGAAATCGACCTGAAGAAGATCTACGGAACGGCACCACAGTAGCCATGACCACACCAGCGGGCCCCGAGGCCTACACGGGTCCTCTCGACGGCATGTTTAACACCATCGAGGGCGAGATCCACAAGGTCATCGACAAGTTCAACGCCGCCGTTCATCACGTCAACGACTGGAAGTACGTCCTCGGTCCGGCGCTGATCTGGATCTCCGACGCGCTCAAGAGAGTCCGTGACGGTCTGGACAAGCTGGTGAAGCTGGTGCAGTACGCCGTTGAACACCACATGCCGGTCGTGTCGCTGATCGTGCAGAGCTTCAACTGGCAGGACCACGTGCAGAAGGACTTCTCCGCCATGGTGGGCTCGGTGGAAGCTCCTGCCGACCCCAACCTGGCCTACTGGGAGGGCGCGGCCGCCACCGAATACCGCAACCGGGCCAAGACCCAGCGGGACGCGGTGGAGGCGATCGGCGGGCAAGGCGGGAAGGCCGATGCGATCAGCAGCTGGCTGATGAACATCGCCAAGCTCAACGTCGAGTTCATGACCGGCCTGGTAAAGATCGTCGCCGACTTCCTCGGGGCGCTGGTAACGGCCTCACTCGAAACTGCCTCCGTCGTTGGGATTCCTTTTGCGGCCAAGGACCTGGCTGGTGCGATCGGCGGGCTGGTCACCAACGGGATCAACCGGTTGGCCGAGATCGCCACCCGGTTGATGGGTACCTTGGCCAGCATCCGCGACGCCAAGGGGCTGATGAACGACCCCCGGCTGCCCGGAGGCCAATGGCCGCAAGCGGTCAACCTGTGACTCGGGAGACACAGTCGTGAACGCACCGGTTCCCCCGGGCTTCCCGCAGTACTACGGAGGGCCACCGCCGCCGAAGCGAAGGCTCACCACCGGCTGGATCATCGCGATCGTGGCCATCGGCGTGGTCGTAGTGGCTGGTATCGCCGTCGGGGTCTTCGCCGTGCTCAACCGCGGCGGCAGTAGTTACGACGCGAGTGACGGCAAGTACGGGTCGTCGCCGCTGGCCAGCTGCGACGATGTCGCCGCCCGGGTCGGGAACCTGTCGCCGAAGAGCTCGGAAACGCCGCTGCAAGGCAGCAAGGGCTGGCTGTGCACTTTCACCGACCCGGCGAACGCCGTGACGGTCCACCTGGACGTGGAAGTGAACACCGTGGCGCGGCAGCGCACAGGATTCGACATCGGCACCTCATCAGGCGGCTACGTGCTGGACCCGGCAACGCATCTCGGCGAGCGCGCGGCGTGGGGACCGGCTCCCAACGGCAAGATGTGCGACCTGGTCGTCCTGGACAGCAACGCGACGTTCAAGGTCGGAATCGACGACGCAAACGCCGCCTCGGACGACACGCAGAGCTGCAAGGACAAGGTCAAGGCCATCGCGCAGGCCCTCTACGACTCGATGCAGCCCCGGTGAAACCGTCCCGGACGTCGGTTGACACGGCCGGCTGATCCAGTCCCTGCGCGTTCATCGACCGACATCGTCGCCACCGCTGTGAGCGCACGGCGGTCCAGCTCGACGCATCGCGATGCGCGCCCGGAACGACGAGGCCACCAGCCCGCGGGGCAGCGGCGCCGTCCACCGGTACCCCGGCGCGCGGGCCACCGCGGCCGCCACGAGCGTGCGGCCGTAGCCGAGGCGGCGGTGCTCGGCGGTGACGTGGACGTAGTCGAGGGTCGCCGTCCGGCACGAGCCGCAGATCGAGGCGGTCGCCGTGGCGACCTCGCGGCCGTCGAGGCGCAGTTCGATCCGGCCACTGAGCGTCCCGGCCGGTGGCTGGTGAACGACCACCACCAGGCCCGCACCTGGCGCCATCTCCGGCGTGTACTGGGCCGCGACATCGAGATGCACCCATTCGGCAAGGCGGTGCTCAGAAGGATCGAGACCCTCCTGCGCGCGGCAGACCTCGCACAGGGTGCCGTGCAGCTTGTAGCGGTGGCTGTAGGGCGCGAGCTTGTCGTCGAGGTCCAGGTCGAGCCGGTGGTCACGCAGGCACACCGCCGTCCTGCCGGCACCCGGCCGGACCGGAACAAGATCGCCGAACTCACCGCGCTCGCCCGAGCGAACGATGCCGGCGGACTGGTCGCTGGTCATCAGCGAGACCGGGACGGGCTGGGCGAGGACGGTGAGCGCCTCGGCCTCGTGCTGCGGTTCATCCGGCGACCTCGGTCGGCCGTCCACCGACACGGGGCTGGCCGGCCACGATGGCGCCGCCGGGGCCTGGCAGCCGCACGGGGTGGGCCTGTGGCCGGGCGGCGGCACCGCGGCCGCGGCTGGTCACCACGACGTCGCGGACCTTCAGATGACCGAACCCGTCATCAGTCATGCCGTGCCATCGACGCCTTGAGACGCTGAGTTCGAGGTCCGCTCCTGGCCATGGCCCGGCGGTGAGCAGAACAGCGCCCCGGTTGCGGACGCGCCCAGCCAGCCGGCGGGCGACCTGCGGCTGAGTCGCGCGGGCGAGGACGGGGCCAAGGACCACCAGGTCGAACCCGTCGATCAGCGCCGAGACTACCGCGATGGCCTCGGCGCCAGGATTAGGAACCAGGGCGAGCCGATCGAGCTCGACGCCCAGTTCGGCGGCTGCGGCCACCCCGAGTTCCGGCAGGCCGGCGACCGCCGCCCACGACCCTTCGCAGGTGGCTTCGGCCAGCAACGCAAGGATCAGCGCCGTCGAGCCGAACACCGACACGGCGGTGCCGCGACGCAGTCCGCCACCGGGGAGGAGCTTGGCCAGGACGGGCGTCACCGGCAGCATCCCGGCCGGAGCCGAGACGGCCGCGTCGGGGGCACCCAGCTGGGCAGCCGTACGGACGCCGGGGATCGCCGCGAGCCCGGCCACCGCCTCCGGCACCGCCACCACGCACCTCCAGCACCACGAACACGCACCGGAGACACCCGCGAGGGGAAGCCGCGAGCGAACCCGAACCGTCATCGAACACTTGTTCGGATACTGCGAGACGTTCCGCCCGCTGTCAAGCCGAGAAGCTGCAATGTTGCAAGCGATCTAGCCGATCCATGCCCGGTCACGCGCAGGAAAGCGCGGCTCAACTGGAGGCGCTGCGGACCTCAGCGGTGAAGTCGTGCAGGTCGCGGTGGGTCTGGTCCGACAGCAGGTAGGTCCCGATGAGGCGGAAGCGCCCTCGCCGCGCCCGGTCCGGCACCCGGTTGATCCACTGCGGCTGGCCGCCGTGCTCCCAGAGGTGCAGCGGGTCGACCTCCAGGAATGCCCCGACCAGGTAAGCGACGAACGACACCGCCACCAGCAGCCCACCTTGCCCACGTAAGCGCCGAGGTCCCACTGCGCCAGCAGCACTCACTCCGTGCCTAGGGGAATTTGGCGGCTAGCCTGCAGCTGCTTTCATCTCCCCGGCGGAATGAAGCGGTCAGGAGCCCGCTCCTATCAGCGCCTCGAGACGAGCCCGCAGATCAGGGCGGATCGGGTTGACCCGGTCCAGGAGCCGAGCCCGCTCCGTGCTGTCCAGCAACCTAGCTGGGATCGGCGCCGGCAGGCCCAACTCGTGTGCACGCACCAGCGCATCGATGGCGAGCACAAGATCGGCGGCCTCGAGACCAACGGCGAGAGCCACACCGACCAGGCGCGCCAGCTCGAGGTCTGCCTCCTGGTCCTGGCCCAGATAGGTCAGCACGCATCGTAGGATACCGTCCGCGAGGGCGGGGATCTCGTCGTCGCGGACCTGGTTGAGGAGCGTTCCGAGGACATCAGCCGCCGTCAGTGGATCCGCCCCGGCGCCAGTGCCGAGCCGGTCCAACAGGAGCCGCCAGAATCGAATGTTCTCGCCGCCGGTCCAGGGCGGTCCGTCGTGGGAACCGATTGCGGCGGCCGCGCGGTAGGCGGCGGGGGACGGATCGGCTAGCACCTCGGCCAGAGCGTGCGCGACTGATTGGAACCGTTCCGTGTCGACGCCGGTGAACGTGGTCACGGTCCAGAGTAGACGTGCGGTGAGTGGCTCGACCGCATGCTGCACTAGGTCGTCGTGCACGCCGCACTGGAAATAGCTTTCGCGACGTAACCAGTCCGCTGACCCGCCAATTGCGCGGAGCGAGTGATCGCTGCGCGTATCCGGGTCATGGCCAAACGTCCAGGCCAGGTCGATGGCCGGCTGATGCGGGCCGGAGCCCATCGTGAGCCGGACGTCGCGCTGCTCGCCATCCCGGATCCGTTCGAGGGTGATCGCGTCGACCAGGCTCTGCCATCCGCCCGCACTAAGCTGGGAGCGCCAGAGCAGGGTCTGGTCGTGCCACGCGTCTACTGGATCAGACCGGTCCTGATATAGCTCACTGACACGGACGGCCCCGATGCACAGACTGAGGAGCAGCAGGTTGGCGGAATAGGTTGCGCAGCGAGCCGGTTCCCCTGGCACGTGCGGCTGGTAGGCCGCATAGCGGTCCAGTCCCGGTGCGTGGTTGGCGTTCCGGAACAGGGTAAGCACCAGGCTTCGAATGCTGTCCTGGTTGGCTGGCGTCTCCCCGGCTAGTCCGTCGAGAAACGCGAGGATGGTGGGTTGACTACTTAGTGGCTGGTAGGACAGCAACGCCCGTAGCAAGTGGTCTTCCACGTGGGCACGTCTGAACGACCGGCGCGCGGCAGCCGCGCGGGCGGCCTCAGCTTGAAGCACCTCCCAGCTGAGCCGCGACACCAGGTACTCGCCAAAGGAGGCGTGCAGGAACTCGTACGTACGTACAGGCGTCTCATGCCGGGCGGCTTGGGACTCATGGACGAAGAAGAACCGGCCGAAGATCAGTTGAGCGGCAGCGGTCGGCTTCCGCATTCCCGCCGGGGCCAGCCAACTCTCGGGGGCGATGTCGAGCGCTCTCAGGTCGGCATCGAGGTCTGAATCAGTGACCCAATGTGTGCCGCGGTTGAACATGGCAAAAGCCGCCACGGACAGCCTGCCGATCTCCAATTCAGTCGCCTCCGAGAGGCTGGGTCCGGACAAGCCGGCTCGGAGTTTGCTGACTTCGCGGGAGGCAAAACCGCTGACCAAACGTTCGTAGAGTTTGTGAGTCGGCAGATCGGCTGCGTGGTGTTGCAGGGCGTTGTTGTCGGCGTCGTATAGGGCGAGCATCAGCAGCAGGAGCGGCTGCGTTGCAAGCTCGCGATAGGACAAGACGGTGTCCAGCGCTAGCGGAGACAGGCCGCGGCGGGCGAACTCGGTGGCGTTGGTGCGGTTCCAGCTGTCGAGCCATGCGCCCACCCGGCTGTCGTCGAAGGGCTCCAAACGCAGGGCGATGGTCTCGGCCGGTGTCGTGGCCTGACCGGCGACGATCGTTCGGCTGGTCACGATCACCGCGAGCGGACGACCCTGTGCAGCTTCGCGATGCTGGAATTGCTCAATCCTCACCAAATAGTCGCTGTGATTTACCCCTGTTGCCTGGAGGAGCTCGTCGAATCCGTCCAGCAGCAGGACGGGCAAGACGTCGCCGGCGGACCGGGCTAGTTCAGGCCAGCTGATGCGTTCGTGTGTGGTTATACGGAGCGCCTGGTCGACCTGATGTTCAATGTCGAAGTCGCCTGACACGTGACGCAGCGGGACACGGATCGGCAGGAAGCTGTCGGACGGCAGGCGTGCGGCGAGCATCTTGGTCAACAGCGACTTGCCCGAACCTGGCTGACCTAGCACCATCAGTGGCGCTCGCGCCGCCCTCGCAGATGTGAGGTGGTTGGTTAGGAACGTCTCCAGGGCTTCGTGGATCGGCTGCTCAGCCCACCACGACTCATCGTTGATGCGGGCGTCGTGCGTGGCTTCGGCGGTCCGAAAAAGAGGCGAAACATAGGCCTCGTCGACCGTAGGGAAAAGAACGCTTCCAGCGAAGTCACCGGGCCGGGCGAGAGGTTGTTGCAAGGAGGATCGGTACGCAGAGGCCAAACGCTGCCGCGTGGCGTCGGACGCTCTTCCTGGGATTAACGGGTCCGGCACCTCTTCGCGCTCGGTCAAAGTGGCAAGATTCACCTGATGTTCCCCGTACAAAATCCATACCTGGATCTCAGGGAAATCGGTCGCCAGCCGACGTAGCGATTCCTGATAGCGGTCGATGGCGCGCTCGGCCGTCTCCACCAACTCCCGTGTGAGCCGATTCCGCTCGGTCGCGGCCAACTGATCCCAAGCGGCGAGACCGCTGATGAACTGATGCAGCCGATCCGCGAGCCCCAGGTAGTAGTCGCGCAGGTCGGTGCGGAAAGACCCCGCAGTCTGCGCCGGGTTGGGCACCACACGCCCGACTGACTGGATCTGGTCGGCGAAGTCATGGATCCCGTTGAGGTCGCCCCCCGCGAGGGCGAGCTGCTCGCTGCGGGTCACCTCGACCGGTAGCCGAACCTCGCCCAGACTCTCGAAGAACGCCGTCACCACGATGATGGTGTGTGCAGCTTCGAGGCGTTGCATGCGGTCGAATTGCGAGAGATCGTCCTGGCGCTCAGCGGCCCGACCGACTAGCGCCTTGCTCAGGCGTACCAGTTCGCCCTTCGCGTCGAACCAGGTCAGAACATCTGACGTCAGAGGAGCAGGACCGAGTATGAGAAGGCCTGCGACCCGTTTGAACGCGCCGAGGATCTTGCTGTCACTGCCGCCGAGTAGGCGGACCGCATCGGCGTAGCTAAGTGACCGCTGAGCCATGGCCCTCATCCTGCCTTTCCGTCATGCCGTGCCGCCTCAGGCGCTAGTTGGGCAAGACGCTTGACCAGACTGGGTCGCTCCGCCCCGACGTTACTGACGAGCGCGTCAAAATTTTGCTGGGAGGCGAGTTGCCGGACGGCAGGCCGGGGAAAACTGCTCTCGAAGAGCCTGATCAGGGCTAAGGCAGCGACCGCCGTATCGACGCCCTCAAGATCCGGGATAAGCATCGCTCCGAGGACATGGGCGACGTCGTGCCCGCTCTCGCCACGGTCGAGATGGGTCAGCAGGCACTCAACCATCTTGGATCTGAGTTGGGGTGTTAGGTACGGGCGTAGTGACTCGTCGAGCCGGTGAAGGATTTCGGCTGCTTCTCCGGCGCCGATGTGACCGGGCGCACTGAGATGCGGCAGCAGCAGCTCCAAGAACTGGACCTGGGCGCTGGGCGCCCAGGACTCGGAGATCGCGATGTGCGCGCATCGCTGATAAGCCTCGGGTGAGGGTGCTGTCCAGAGGGTCAGCAGTGCAGTCGCGGAGGTGAGCCAGCCGGTGCCGTCAAAATGGCGAAACAGCGGTTCTACGGCGTGAAGCATGATGTCGTCGGCGGGGTCGCACCGGAAGTTCGCCCTCCGCCGGAGATCGGTCCAGTTCAATCCAGATGCGGCGGGGTCCGCGCTGGGACGGCCCGAGGACCACGCCGGGTCGATCGCGCCGGGGGCCCAACCGTCATGTGCTGGCCCTAGGCGGATGTCGCGGACGCCGTTCTCCTCGATGCGCTCCACGGTGATGGCGTCGATCAGACTCTGTCTGTTCTCTGGAGAGAGTTGCGACTCCCAGAGCATTGCCTGGGCGCGCCACTCGGCGATCGGGTCCAGCGGGTCGGGAAATAGTTCACTCGCCCTGACGTTCTCCGTTGGTGCGCATACCAGGAGCTGCAGCAGATTGGCGCGATAGATGAGAGTACGTCGAAACTCGTGCTGAGCCGGCGAGCTCCGGACTGCTCTGAACATGCGCACCAACAGGTCCTTGATCTTTCTTGAAGCGCTCGGCCGCAGCTCCGTCATCATGTCGGTAAGAAAATCGATCACCGTGCGGCGGCGTCCCAACGTCTGGGTCGATAGAAGACCTCGCAGGTCCTCATCGGAGATCCCGGCTACTGGCACCGAATAGTCCGCGTTCTCGATCTTGCGAAGCTCGTTCCAAATGAGACGAGCGACGAGCACGTCGGCGAAGGCGGAGTACGTGAAGGCGTAGCCCTGCCCCCGCCGCCGGAACGGGAAGCGTGCGAGCACGTAGTCAGTCGGCGGCAGTGCTAGGGGCCAAGCCCGCTCGACATTGTTAAGAGCACAATGGAGGTCGGCTTCGCTGATCCACCGGTCGCCTCGATTGAAGGACGCCAACGCGGCCTCGGCGAGCATGCCGAGATCCGTCTCCACAGTGGATTCGCGCCGATGCAGCTGAGGGCGATATTTGGCCACCTCGCGGGCAGCCAGGAGTCCGAGTACGTGCTCGTACGGGCCGCCAGCCGGTCGGAGACCGGCGGCGTGGACCGCGAGTAGGAGAAGCAGGAGTGGCTGCTCAGCGAGATCGCCATGGGTCAGTATCGCCTCCACGGTCAGCGATGCTTCCGGGTTGATGCTGTTCCAACACGCGATCCAGTCGCGGATCTGCGGCTCACCGAAGGGCTCAAGACGAATGGCGAGGGTGCCCTCCGGGATCCGGGCTTGGTCCGCCGTGGCGGTACGGCTGGTTACTACCACGGCGACAGGACGACCTTGAATGGACTCTCGGCGCTGGAACTCGGCGACGCGTTCGAGTAGGTCCGCCTGATCGGCGCCGGTGGCCTGGAGGAACTCGTCGAATGAGTCGAGTGCGACCACGCGCTGGATCTCTCGACCAGGGGGTGTCAACGACGGCCAGTTCAAAGATTCTCCGGTGGCTGCGCGCATCGCCTCTTCGATATGGTCCTGAATCTCGACCAGTTCAGGTTTACGCCGCAGGTCGATCCGCACCACCAGGAATCTCTCGGCCGGGAGCAATGCGCAGCCCATCCGAAGAAACGCGGTCTTGCCCGATCCGGTATCGCCTACCAGAAACAGCGGCGCCCGGGCCGCGCGGTCCGATTGCAAGTGGTCGCCGAGGAACTGCCATGGATCGTCGCGGCATTCTTGGCTCGCCCAGCGGCTCTCCTCACTCACCTGGTCGGGCGCTGTCACGTCCATCACTCGGATACGGCGGGTCAAGTAGAGTTCGTCCAGTGCGGGAACCCGTACACCGTTGGGAAGGGGGCCAACACCGGTAGTGCGGGTCCGCAGGTCTTCGAGGTGTGCCTTGGCGAGTCGGGCCCGCTGTTCGTCAGGAGCTTGTCCAGCGTAGCGGTCCCGCAGCATCGCCCTTAACTCGACGATGTCGTCCCTCACCTCAGAGATGCCCACCCGAGTAGCTCGGTGTTCCTGGCGCTGGGCCCAGAAGACGAAGTCGGGGAAATTGGCTAATTCTAGCATCGAGTTCCGGTAACAGCCAAGGGCCCGGTCGGCGACCACGCCGAGCGCCTCGGTGATCCGGCGGCGTTCGGCACGGGACAGGTTCCTGGCGACTGCCAGGCCGTCGAGATGCTCGTTCACCTCGTCGACCATGTTCCGGTAGTAGCCACGCAGGCCCTGCTCGAAATCCTCCGGTGCTTGGCCCTCGTCAGGCAAGAGCCGTCCAGCCGACATGATTTGGGTGACGAACTTGCCGGACATCGCCGCGCCTCCGGTGCCGATGGCGATCTGACCAGCCCGGGTCAGCTTGGTCGGCAGCCGAACCTCTTTGAGCCCGTCGAAGAAGGCGGCAATGACGATAACCGTGTGAGCGGCTTCGATCCGTTCGGCGCGATTGTACTTAGAGAGCCCGCTCTGCAATTCGTAAAAGCCGCGGACCGCCTCCTGGCTCAAGCGACTCAGGTCAGCCTTGTGATCGAACCAGCTGAGCACCTCTCCGGCCAGCGGGGCGGCGCCCACCATTAGCCAGCCGGCGGCGGTGTCGATTGCGCTCAGCAGCTTGCTGTTGTGGCCGCCGAGGAGCCGGACAGCATGGGCGAAACTGACCGACCGCGCCATTACGGTTGGTCCTTGCTCGGCCCGGCGCCCGGGGCGCTGACGTGCTGGTTGCCGAGGTCATCGGCGAACAGCGTGATGACCTCGTCGCATGCCTCGACTTGCGATGACCGGTCCCACGGTGCCTTGGGATGTTTCGCGCTCACGGTCGCGGTGAGGTAGCGCCGCAGCCGTCGTGAATCATCGGTCGCACAGGCCTCCCCGATCGCAGCCCGGTAAGCTCGTCGGTCCGAACCGAGGTTGCAGATCCTTCTCGAGCGTGATGACCTCGTCGCGGTCACCGACGATAGTCCGGGCAGTTGGTGTGAGCCGGGCCAGGCGCCGAGCCCGCCGCGCGGGGCCGGGTCTAGCTCATCGAAGATCAGGTTTGCAATCCCAAGCTGTGACCCCTGGGACACCAGCGCCCGCACCTCGTGGCCCGGCGTCGCCGCGACCGTCTCGCAGGCCACTATTGACCCCGATGAGTGCCCTATCACCACCCGCACCTCAACTTGCCGACCGCAGGCCGCGCTGCCTCCCGCAACCCCGTGTCTTCCAGGTAGCGGCGGACCTGCTTGAGATCGAACATCAACGCACGCAACGCCACGCCACCGAATAGTTGCGACCGGGAGAGCACCTGCAACACGACTTGCACCGAACCGGGCACCCGAACCAGCGTGTCCGCCTCCGGCGGCGCGGCCACCACCACCTTCGGGTCCATCCTCGCGGCCGCCCGCCACCACACCCGAAGCAACCCTTCCTCGAAGCCAGAGTCGACGTCGTCGGCGGTGAACATTGGCCCCCTGACTGTCAGCAGCCCTCCGGCCGGACGGAACAGGTTCCCGCAGAAACCCCTTCACAACATCGTCGGCGGTCGATGTCCCGTCGTGGCCAGAGCGGGTGAGCCCATCAGGGAGAGCGGGCGTCCAGTCACACAGGAGTAACTGTTCTGCGGCGACCTGCTGGCCTATGCCGTGGACGCACACCATCCGCCCCACTATGCCTCCCGACGCGAGAGCGTACGACTCTACGGTGCACTACGGCTAGTGATCGCTGGCCACGCTCGCCTCGTTCCTGCGTGGGATACCGACCACCCGAATGGCCGAGCGGTGGGTAGTTGCGGTCGAGACCGCCGTGCTTGCCGCGGGCGATGCGGTGTCTCTAGCGTGCCAGAACTCCCTCGGTGAATATGGCACCTTCGAATATGTGCACTACCCCGGCACAAGCTGCAACCTGTGGGGTCAAGCCGGCCGCTGCGGCCTGGGATGGTCGACGACGGCGCCGCAGGTCGCTAGGCGGTCCAGTCTGAGTAGTCGACTCGGCTGCGGCGGATTAGCCCGCGGGACTGCGATGCTCGATCTTGCGCATCGAGCTACCTGGTCACCGGCCACGTCAGAAGCGCGTGAACGAGCTCGCACGCTCGACCTCAGGGCGGAAGATCACGGCAGCGGAGCAGTATGTGTGGGCCAACTGGCGTCGACAAATAGATTCCCCCCAAGGCGACGAGGGATTCGGAAGGCGTCAACCGAGCCAGAAATGAGAAGCGAGCTGGACCTATCGGTCAAGAACGGCGACGTGCTGTGCGCGGATCGTCAAGCGCGAACTGAAAGCTGAGTTGACTCGGGTGGAATCAAACTTGCCTGACGTGAATCGCACGCAGATGTTCGTATGTTTCAGGTTCGACGCGCGCGGAATTTACTCCGATTCGGAGGCTCTCGGGTGTGCATCTCCTAGTTTCGACTCTATCTGGAAGGTCTGCTCAAGTATCCTGCGCTCAGACTGTTGATTCGCGCGCCTGGCGTTTGAAACACCTGCACAGAACAGCTCGAATCTGTCCTTAGGGTTGTCATATGGCGGAACCCCGGTTATGAAACGCCTGTGCTCGAACAAGAGCGCGTCCGCCTTAAGGTTCTGCGATAGAGCGTGCTCTCCAGGTTTTGCTACTCGGATCACCACCTCGGCAAGAAACACTACCGCGCCGACAGCTGCGATAACAATGCGTTCGGGTTCGTACAGGGCTAAGACGGGCACGACCGCTGATCCACTCAAAGTGACAACTCGGCAGATAAGAAATGCATAGAAAAGCCCGGATGCAAGTACGTGGGTCCCCCGGGCATCCCAGCCGACAATTCGGACAAATCGCCGTCGAGTTCTGGCGATCTTCCTGCTTGAATCGTCTAAATGTTCGACACGCTGACTCTCGGTCACCTGACCATGATGCGCGCGTTCAAGGTCAGCTACAAGGGTGGGAACAACTCCGCGAATGAGGGCGTACCCGGAGAGAATGGCGAGCCTTGCCCTAGTGAAACGTTCTGGACAGTCGTGCCGTAGTCGACGCGCCGGGTGTCGTCCTAGGCGAAGGCGAGAATCCGACGTCGAAGTCGAACTTGCCTTTGTGTTGGCTGGCGGTCGCGTACACGGAGACCAGTTCGGCGTACTGTGGCACTGCTCGAATCGGCTGCGAGCCCACCTCCTTCGCGCGGCCAGCCTCGGCCTGGCGGCTGGTACAGTCGGTCCGGCTGGCGCCGGTGTTGGCCGACGGGCATCGTCGTTCCTCGCCCTCCAAGCTGAGCTGTGTTCGTGGGCTCAAGAACGCACAGCAGGAGGCCAGCCCAGTTCGAGCCGTGTGCGCGGCGTGCGAAGCCCTAGGAAACGAGGCCGATTACCGGTTCGTACCGCTTGCTTGATTAGCGCCGCCGACGAATACGTTCTGAGAAGTTCTCGCGCGTCGTTTTTTACGAAAAGTTCCCAGTCGGATCAGTTGTCCGCCCCCGACACACCGGTGATCGTTTTTGTGCGTATGCTCACCCACCAGTGGGTTACCGGCCAAGTGCGCGGAGGATTCGATGACTGAAGACGAGCTGTCCCGGAGAACGGTGTCGGTGCTCTCCCACTATCTTCTCCGGAGATCGACAGAGGGGACTGCCGCATACGACGCACAGCTGGAGGGGTTGAAGAGCCTGCTAGAAGCACGTTATTCCGATCCATTCCGCTCCGAGGTTTTCGCACGATTCGCCGAACACCCGTCGGACCCGGTCGAAGCGGAGACGATGCGACTCAACCTCGGCCGCGACATCGCACAAGACCCGGACTTCGCTAAGGAACTGGCATCGGCTTTTGCCAGCCGGGCGGTAAGCACCGTGAGAAGGCCCCGGCGGCGCACCCGAGTATTGCGACCCACGAACAGCGCCGTGTCGAGAGGGAGACGGGACAGGCCCGGCGCAGCCAGCACCGACTCGATCGCGGCCAGAGGAGCCTGCATGACGGTGTGGTAGTTACGCTGGGTGTTGTGGCTGCCGACCTGAACACCCAGGCTGTTGCTCACCTCCGAAGCAGCAGGACGGGAGGGCTCAGGCTGCGAGGACGTCGTGTTACTGGTCATCGAAGGCCGGGTCACCTGAAAGTGTTGGTCTGGGTGTTGTGGTCCCCCACCTGCACACCCTTGTTGCCGTGCAACTGGACCCGGTACTTGCCCGCCTGGGTGCCGTCGGGGTCGGTCAGCTCCAGCATCTTCAGCGCCGCCGCCACCAGTTCCTCGTCGGCCCCGGCGTCCGCTGCGGTCAGTGCGGCGGCGAGCTCACGGCGCCCCGCGGTGCCGCTCTCGTCCCCGGCCGGCGTGACCGCATCGGCTTTCACCATCTCCACGACCTCGGCCGGCACGAACTCCGCGCGGCGCAGCACCCGCACCGCCAGCGTCTTCACGCCAGCATAGACGTCCTTCACCGCCGTGGACGCCGTCTCACGTGCTCCTGCCGCGGCACCGGCCGCCAGCGCCGCCACCACCAGCTCCGCCGACTCGATCACACCAACCCCTCGCCTGAACGCCGGACTCTCAGCCACCAGTATCGACCAAACCGAGTGGACCGCCACAAGCCACACCGAACCACCCACATCCCAACGTCTGCTCATGCCGCGAGGCGCGCGTTCGGTTGACTGTCCGCACATGCCGAATTGCGGACGCCGCTGCAGCCGGCTGCCCACAGTGGTAATCGGATGACGGCGGCCATCGTGTCCGGCCACAATGCGGACGTGCGACTTACCTGGACGATCAAGCACCACGGTTGGGCGCTCTGCTCCGTCGAGGACGAGCACACCAGCGCCGAAGCGTTCGCTTCCTATGTCACCGAGGGTCCCGAGCAGCTGCTGAGGGCCGTCGCCAGGATCATCCTTCATGAGACCCACACCCAGGCCGAGTTCGAGGCCGAACCCACCGTTTACCGCTGGTTTCTCCATCGTCGCGCGGACACGGTCACGATCCGCCTTGTCGAAGCAGTCGACTGGAAGACACCTGAACACGAGGGAAGCCTGCTCTGGCAGAGCGAGCAGCCAACGACCACGCTCGCCAGAGCCGTGCTCAGGGCATTCGACACCGTCGCCGACGACCTGGGCGAGGCCGGCTACCGGACCCGGTGGGGCCGTCCGTTCCCCCGCCACGAACTGGAAGGTCTCCGGACGGCCTGGCGCAGAACGGTCCAGCCCTCACCGCGGCCGGCCGCCGACTGAGCCAACGACGTCCAGTCACCGATCCGTCATCCTGGACGCGTCGGATATTGCGTTGCCGCCCCTGCCCGCCCCGTCGATCATCCGATTGCCTTGTCATGTCGAACTGTGTGTGCACCTTGACGGTTCGACATACTCTGCTCATGTGATCGAGATCGGTTCGCGGGCGCGCACCCTGCCGGCACCTCCACACGTCGTCTGGAACTCACTCGTGGAACCTCACCGGCCAGAAACCCATCCGTGGCTCTCCCTGCTGGCCGACGAAGTCGAACCCCGAGTCCTGACCGCGCAGAAACCGAGCCACGCGACGTGGTCATCACTGTGGCCAAGCCGGCCCCATGATCAGATACATTTCACGCTGACGGCCTCACCCGACGGAGGGACCCTCCTGAGATTCACCTTGCTCACCCCCGACGAAGCCCCCGACCAGAGCAAGACCGGACACCTCCGGAAACGGCTCAACCAACTGCTGTTTGCCGATCTCCGCTACTCCTACGGCCACTGAGCGACGAAAAATTGGCCCAACGTCCGCTCCGGCCGATGAGCGTTTACCCGGACTGTTGACCGAACGTGGCGTCGCCGAAGCTCAGGTCGCGCATCTTCTCGGGCGAGAAGACAACCATGATCTCGTCGCCTCCCCGAACACGCGCTGCCAGTCCGGCGGCTGCGGGACGGCAGCGACGAACCACACCGCTCCCGCGGCGAAGTCGAGACGCACTGCCATCGGCACGTCCACAGCTTGCACGGATCCGACACTGCCATCGGCTCGCAGGCTCGGCCCCAGTTCCAGCCGCTCCCAATGCGCGGCGGTCCTGCGAATCGGCGTCCGCAGGTACCGGTCCCACAGGCTCCCGGGACCGGCGTCGGGCCCGATGCGCTCTGGGCCCTCGTCACCTAAGCTGAGATGGTCTTCGATCCGGCCGTCGAGGACTTTCGACCCCGTAGGTGTAAGAGCCGACGGCCCCGGAGCCCCTTCAGCCTCGCCTCGAAACGCGCGCGCGGATCATCAACCTCATTCGCCGGTTCCACGCGATGATCCTCCCCGGTCACCCGGCCGGACGCACCACAGTTATGGAGGTATCGCCGCACAGTCGCCGAACGTCCGGTCATGCCACGGTGCGGGCGTTGAGGCGGGAACCCCCGACACCTCCCGTCGAGGAGCGGGTTCCCCGGACCCGGCCCGGCTCGAACGGGCTGCCACCCTCACCGTGCGACGGGTAGGACCCATCCTTACCGGGTAGATGCGCCTTGGGCGGCTCGTCGCGATGGTAGGTCGCGGGCGCCGGCCATGGCGAGCGAGTTTCGATCGCAGGGATCCGCGCACCAATCGCGCGGGATGCACGCTCATGCCGAGGTGCGTGTATAGGGAATGCTGTATCCGGTCCAGCTCGGACCGTGCTGCCGGAACTACCCGGCCGGTTCATCGAGGCGATTCAGGGCGTCGCGAAAGTCGCCGCTCTGGTAAAGGCCCTCCAGCGCGATGATCATGTGATCCAGGCCGGGCGCACCGACAATCAGGCCATCGGAGCACCAGAAGTGACCGCCCCCGCCGTACTCTCCCGTCTCAGCCCATTCCGACATAAGACGCTCGACCTCGGCCAGCGTGAAGATCGTCGCGCTCCAGCGAGAGCCGTCGGGCAAGCGCACTTCGGCATCGACGTTCTCCACCGCCTCGATTCGTTCGCCACCGCCGACCATGAAGGTCACCTCGAAGACCGAGGTCCGAACTCGGTAGAACGGCCCGTCCCAGCCTTGATCGATAACTGCGAACTCCCCAGCCTCCACGAGGAAGAGCCTATCCGGCCACTGTCTCTTCATGCCGCTGAGCGGTCGTCCGCCGGACGCACGCTCATGGCTCCCCTCTGTGTCAAGCAGACGAGGAAGCCGCTGCCCTATCCTTGTAGTCGGCAGGCTCGGGAAGTGACTGTTCCGAAGTGCTGACCACGGGGCTCAGGTCAGCCGCG
>NZ_JAPZLD010000037.1:0-123890 GCF_030182635.1 Amycolatopsis ponsaeliensis | reverse complement strand
ACGGCCTGCTCCGCCAGTACTTCCCCAAAAGCACCGACCTCGCCACCCACACCGCCGAACACCTCGACACCGTCGCGGCCGAGCTCAACGACCGCCCCCGGATGACCCTCGACTGGGACAGCCCAGCCGAACGCATGACACACTTACTCAACACCGCCCACCAACAGCAATGTTGCAACGACCGCTAGAAACCGCCATCCCTGGGGGGACGTCCCGGCTCCAGCCTATCGGCCACCCCCGACAGAACCCCCAGTTCAGCCATCAAATCCACAAGTTGTCCACAGTCAATCCCACCTGTGGACAACTCAGAGCAGCTCCAGCAAAAACGGCAGTTCCTGCGGCGCATACCAAGCCAGCTCGTGGTCCTCGGCATCCCCCAAAGTGAACTCCGCGTCCGGATCCCCGAGGTCCGCCGCGTCGATCACCGCCGCCGCCGCGGACACCGCGTCCGCCGCCTCCGAAGCGTCCACGTGTATTGCCGCCACCGCCGACAGCGGGATCGGGCCTCCGATGCGGACCACCGGTGCGTCCAGGTCGGGACGCAGCGTCAAGCCCTCGACGTCCGCCGAAATCACCACCCGGCGGGGCTCGCCCTTCTCCTCCGCCGCGATCAGGCGCAGGGATGCCCGGGCCGCGTCCAGCAACGCCGCGTACTCCAGCTCTTCGTCCGTGCCGCTCGCGTACGCCTCACGCAAAGCCGGCGTCAAAGCGAACGCCGTTCCGCTGCGGGCGCGGAACTCCCCCGAGGATTCGAGGTCGCGAAGCATCGCGATGGTCGCAGGCAGATAGACCCTCACCAGTGCGCACCCTTCAGCTCTTCCAAGGATTCTTCGATCATCCCGGCCACGAGGTCGACGTCGAAAGCGGCCTTGCGGTCGCCGTTCAGTCCGAAGTAGACGCCGCCGTGATACGACGTCACCCCGATCGCCAGCGCCTGGGTGCGCATCAGCGGCATCACCGGGAACATCTCGACCAGTCTGGCCTCTCCCGCGTACATCGGCACCTGCGGGCCCGGTGAATTGGTCACCATGACGTTGAAGATGCGCCCGGACAGCGACCCCGCCGCCCGCGCCCCCAGGGAATGGAGGGTAGCCGGGGCGAAGCCGCCCACCTTGAGCAGCCCGCGTGCCGCCACCTGACGGCCCGAGTCGATGTGCTCGGTCATCGCGTGGCCGATGTGCTGCAGCCGCAGCACCGGGTTGGGCTCGCCGACCGGCAGGTCCACCAGGTACGCGGCCACTTGGTTGCCGACCAGCGCCGGCGTCGAGTACTCCGCCGTCTCCGCGTCGCGGACCGCCAGCGGCACCAGCGCGCGGATCGTCGCGTTCGGGGTCAGCGTCTCCTCGCGCGAAAGCAGCCATTCGCGCAGCGCCCCCGTGATCGCCGCGAGGACGACGTCGTTGACCGTGCCGCCGTGCGCCGAGCGGATCTTGCGGAAGTCCTCGAGCCGCGTGCGCGCCACCGAAAACACGCGGCCGCCGGACACCCGGACGTTCAACGGCCCGGTCGGCGCCGGGTTCACCAGCGTGCGCAGCGTCGACGCCACCCCGCCGACGGTCTCGGCGAGCTTGCCCGCCGTCGCGAACGCGTCGTTCGCCGCCGAGCGGACGTTCTCCACGACCTCGCCCGGCCGCTGGACACCCTCGCTGACCGCGTCCAGCACCAGCTGCGTGCGGCTCGGCTCGCGCCGCGGCGTCCAGATGTCCTCGAACGGCTCCGGCTCGGCCGGCGTCGGGTCGAGGATGAGCTGGCCGAGCTCGATCGTGCCGACACCGTCCACAACGGACTGGTGGGTCTTGGTCACCAGCGCCACCCGGTCGCCGGCCAGGCCCTCGATGAAGTAGGCCTCCCAGAGCGGCCGCTCCGGCGCCAGCCGCCGCGACATCAGCCGCGCGACCAGGTCGAACAGCTGGTCGTCGCTGCCCGGCTGGGGCAGCGCCGAGCGCCGGACGTGGTAGTTCAGGTCGAAGTCGACGTCGTCCACCCACACCGGCCGCGCGAGGTGGCCGGGCACCTCCGCCACGCGCTGGCGGTAGCGCGGCAGGTACGCCAGCCGCGCGCCGACGAGGTCGAGCAGCTGCGCGTAGCCGAACCCGGAGCGCGGCCGCTCGAAGATCGCCACCCCGCCGACGTGCATCGGCGTCGCGTGGTCCTCGACGTAGAGGAACGAGGCGTCCAGCGCGGACAGGCGGTCGGGCATAGGCCGATCCTTACACAATGAACCTTATTCGGGTTAGGCCGGCGCCACGGGCCGCGAGCGGCTCGCCATCGGTGACTCTCGCGCCGGTCGACGGCTGAATAAGGTTCAATGCGAGACTGCCGGGTGTGGGTGATGAGTCGACGATCTCGCCGAAGGACCGCTTCCTGACCGTCTACGGCCGGAAGCCGGTGCTCGAAGCGCTGGCCGACGGCGGCCTGCGCGTGGACAAGGTGATCCTCGCCGACACCGCTCGCGGCCCCGGCGCCGCGGAGATCCAGCGCGCGGCGAAGGAAGCCGGCGTGGCGGTGCAGCGCGCCAGCGCCCACCGGGTCAAGGTGCTCGCCGGCAACGGCAAGCAGGATCAGGGCGTGCTCGCCGACGTCGTCGCGCCGCGGATGCGCGCGCTCGAGGCCGCGCTCTCGGACCGTCGCCCGCCGTCGCGCGTGCTGCTGCTCGACGGCATCACCACCCCCGCGAACGTCGGGATGATCCTGCGCACGGCGACCGCCGCCGGGCTCGACGGCGTGATCGTGCCGCGACGCGGTGTCGCGGCGCTCGACCCGCTGGTGGTCAAGGCTTCGGCCGGCGTCGCTTTCCGCGCGCCGGTGCTGCGCTGCGGTTCCGCGCGCGACGCCGCCGAAATGCTCACCGAAGCCGGCTACGGCCTTTACGCGCTGGGCGCCTCGGCGAAAACCACGATTTTCGAAATCGACCTGCCGCAGCGCGCCGCGTTCGTGCTCGGCGGCGAGACGGGCGGAGTCGGCACCGAAGTCGGCGAGCTCGTCACGGAGTGGGTGTCGATTCCCATGCCGGGTGACGTCGAGTCGCTGAATGTCTCAGCCGCGGCGGCGGTCCTGTCTTTCGAACTGGTCCGCCGCGCGCGGTGACGCTCACCCGTCCGGGAACAGCGCGCCGAGCTCGGTGAGCGTTTCCTCGACCGACCGGTGGTGCACGCCGACCATGCCCGCCTGGACGGCGCCGCGGATGTTCGCGGCGGAGTCGTCGACGAACGCGCACCGCACGGCGGGCAGGCCGAGCCGGTCGGCGGCGATCAGGTAGACCGCGGGATCCGGTTTGGCGACCCCGACCTCGCCGGAAAACACGAGCGCGTCGAAATAGTCGAACATGGTGTTCTTGACCTCGGCCGACGCCCCGGGCGCGTTCGACAGCAGCGCGGTGCGGACCCCTCGGTCGCGCGCTGCCGCGAGGTAGTCGTAGAAGCGGCCGGCGTCGGGATCCGTGAGAACTCCGGCGAAATCGACCAATAACCCCTTCAGCACCCGGCACACCATAGCCGGGGCGGCGACGCGGTGTCTCGCACTGCGCAACAATGGCCCGCACTTACCGCAGCGGCGTCGGCAAATCCATCGCTTCGGCGGTTCTTTCCCGAATCGGGCGATTCCCGTCGCCTTTCGGACCGGTTCCCCCCTCTAACCCGTGGCGGCGGCGAAATGCCGTCCCGGGAGGGGAGGAAATGTCCGAGGAACATCGCGTGAGAACGCTGGTCCACAACGAAGTATCGCGCCGGGCCGAACGGCCGGCGGCGGTGATCGGGCCCGAACACCGGCGCGGCGACGCCCGGTGGCCGGCGCCGAGACAGCTCGAGGCGGGCGAGGTCGGCCGCGTGCTGACCATGCTGCTGGAGGCCTACGACGGCCGGCGGCCGGTACCGCAGATCCGCGGGCTGGTGGCGCCGGAGGTCTTCGCCGGCCTCAGCGGGCCCCACCTGGCGCGGCCGCGGCACCGGATGCGCCGGGTGCACGTGTGCACGCCGGTGGCGGGGGTGATCGAGGCGTGCGCCCGCGTGGAGGTGGACGGCCGGTCGTTCGCGCTGGCGGCCCGCTTCACGCGGACCCCGGCGGGCTGGCAGTGCGTGCGTTTCGCGCTGCTGAAGCCGGGGCGGCCGGACCAGCAGACGCGACGCCCGGCAGCGGCGTGAGGCGCCGCCGGTCCGCCCGCTCACCGCCGGCCAGGTCTCTGAAGGCCACCATCACGGCATCCAGTGCCCTGCTGGTGGCCTTCAGAACACGACCGGGAGCGTCGCCAAGCCACGCAACGTCGTCGTCGCGTTCCACTTCGGATCGCCCGCTGCCTTCAAGTGCGGTACCCGCCGCGCCAGCTCGCGGAACACGATGCGGCCCTCCAGCCTCGCCAGCGGGGCGCCGAGGCAGAAGTGGATTCCCTGGCCGAACGCCAGGTGTCGCCCCGGGGTCCGGGACGGGTCGAACGACTCCGGGTCCGGGCCCGCCGCCGGGTCGCGGTTGGCCGCTCCGATCAGGACGATCGCCTGGCTGCCCGCCGGCACCGCTACCCCGCCCAAAGCCGTGTCGCGCACCGCTGTCCGGGCCGTCAGCTGGACTGGGGAGTCGAAGCGCAGCACTTCCTCCACCACCCGCTCCGGCTCCGCCGCGCCCAAGCCGCCGTGGCGCAGCATCGCCAGGACTCCGTTGCCGATCAGGTTCGTCGTCGTCTCGTGGCCGGCGATCAGCAGCAGCGTCAGCGTCACCAGCAGCTCGCCCTCGCTGAGCACGTCGCCCGCGTCGGACACCGCCACCAGCGCGGACAGCAGGTCGTCCCCCGGCTCGCGCCGCCGCTGGTCCGCCAACGCACGGAAGTAGCCGACGAACGACTGTCGCGCCCGGACCGCCGGCTCGATCGTGTCCGGGTGCTGCAGGAACGGCGGGTCCAGCGCCCGCGCCATCGCGTGCGACCACTCCGCGAAGCGCTCGCGGTCATCCAGCGGCACGCCGAGCAGCTCCGCGATCACCTCGACCGGGAGCGGCTTCGCCAGCGACGTCATCAGGTCGGCCTCGCCCCGCATGCCGTCGATGAGCGACGCGGTGAGCTCCTCGATCCGCGGCGTCAGCTGCTCGACCATCCGCGGCGTGAACGCCTTCGCCACCAGCCGCCGCAGCCGCGTGTGGTCGGGCGGGTTCAGGGACAGGAACGCCCGGACCACGCGTCCCGATTCGTCGACCGGCTGGTCCGGGAGCCGGTCCGCCGGATCCAGGTACTCCGGTTCGGGGTGCCCGAACGCCGGATCGCGCAGCACCTGCGTCGCCTCGGCGAACCCGCTGACCGCGAACATCCGCTCGGCCAGTTCCGCGACGGGGAAACGCTCGCGCCACCGCCGGTAATGCGGGTACGGATCCGGCCGCCGCTCGGCGCCGAACAACGCGAAGAATTCCTGCGGATCCACCAGCTGCTCCCCTCGCAACAAAAAACAGGGCCGGAGTGCGTGCGCACCCCGGCCCTGTCGGCTACGTCAGCGACGCGGGCCCTTCTTGCCCTTCTTCTGGGCATCGCGCTGCGCGGCTCGGCGATCCCGGCGGGTCCCGCCGCCACCACCCGCGGCCTGCGCCTCGCCGTCGGCGTGGGACTCGACCTCGCCGTCCTCGCCCGGACCGGACAGCGTCACGCCCGACGGCTGGCCACTGCCGCCGAGGCCCTTGCCGCGCAGGGCGGCCGGGACGGACTCGGTGTCGGTCGTCGGCGGCTGCGGCGGCGCGGGACGCGCGTGGCGGCCCTCCGACGCTTGGCCGTTGCCCGAAGCGACGCCCGTGGGCAGCGCCGCCGCGTCCTCGGCGGGCGGCGCCTCGGCCCGCTCGACCTGCAGGTTGAACAGGAAGCCGACGGCCTCCTCCTTCAGCGAGTCGAGCATCGCGCGGAACATGTCGAAGCCCTCGCGCTGGTACTCGATCAGCGGGTCGCGCTGCGCGAGCGCCCGCATGCCGATGCCCTGCTTGAGGTAGTCCATCTCGTAGAGGTGCTCGCGCCACTTGCGGTCGAGGACCGTCAGCATCACCTGGTGCTCCAGGGTCCGCATGCCGTCCGGGCCGACGAGCGCGTTGATCTCCGCCTCGCGCTTGTCGTAGGCGTTGCGGGCGTCCTGCAGCAGCGCCTCACGCAGGCCGTGCGCGTCGAGGTCGCCGTCCTCCATCAGGTCGTCCCAGTCGATGTTGACCGGGTAGAGCTGCTTCAGCGCCGTCCACAGCTTCTCGTGGTCCCAGTCCTCGGCGTAGCCGTTGGAGGTCGCACCGTCCACATAGGCGTTGACGACGTCCCGGAGCATGCCCTCGATCTGGTCGCGCATATTCTCGCCGGCGAGGACGCGGTGGCGCTCGGCGTAGATCACCTTGCGCTGCTCGTTCATGACCTCGTCGTACTTGAGGACGTCCTTGCGCTGCTCCATGTTGATCTGCTCGACCTGGGTCTGCGCGCTCTTGATGGCCTTGGAGACCATCTTGTGCTCGATCGGCACGTCGTCGGGCAGCCGCATGGTCGTCATGACGCGCTCGACCATCGTCGCGTTGAAGCGGCGCATGAGCTCGTCACCGAGCGAGAGGTAGAAGCGGGACTCGCCGGGGTCGCCCTGGCGGCCCGACCGGCCGCGGAGCTGGTTGTCGATGCGGCGCGACTCGTGCCGCTCGGTGCCCAGGACGTACAGGCCGCCGGCGTCGCGGACCTCTTCGGCCTCGGCCTTCGACTCCGCCTTGACCTGCTCCAGGACCTCGGGCCACGCGGCCTCGTACTCCTCGGAGTGCTCGACCGGGTCCAGGCCGCGCTCGCGCAGCACGTGGTCGGCGATCAGGTCGGGGTTGCCGCCGAGCACGATGTCGGTACCGCGGCCCGCCATGTTCGTGGCGACCGTGACGGCGCCCTTCTGGCCGGCGCGGGCGACGATCAGCGCCTCCCGGTCGTGGTGCTTCGCGTTCAGCACCTCGTGCGGCACGCTCAGCTTCACCAGCAGCTTCGACAACCGCTCGGACTTCTCGACGCTCGTCGTGCCGACCAGGACCGGCTGGCCCTTCTCGTGCCGCTCGGCGATGTCCTCGGCGACCGCCTCGTACTTCGCCTCTTCGGTCTTGTAGATCAGGTCCGGCTGGTCGGCGCGGACCATCGGGCGGTTCGTCGGGATCGGCACCACACCCAGCTTGTAGGTCTGGTGGAACTCGGCGGCCTCGGTCTCGGCCGTACCGGTCATGCCGGACAGCTTGCCGTAGAGGCGGAAGTAGTTCTGCAGCGTGATCGTCGCGAGCGTCTGGTTCTCGGCCTTGATCTCGACCTTTTCCTTGGCCTCGATCGCCTGGTGCATGCCCTCGTTGTAGCGGCGGCCGACCAGGATGCGCCCGGTGAACTCGTCGACGATCATGACTTCGCCGTTGCGGACGATGTAGTCCTTGTCCTTGTGGAAGAGCTCCTGGACCTTCAGCGCGTTGTTCAGGTAGCCGACCAGCGGGGTGTTCGCGGCCTCGTAGAGGTTCTCGATGCCGAGCTGGTCCTCGACGAACTTGACGCCCTTCTCGGTGACGGCGACCGTGCGCTTCCGGACGTCGACCTCGTAGTGGTACTTCGAGTTGATCAGGTTCGTCTTCTCGGTGCGTTCCCGCGACCCCATGGTGGTGGTGTCGATGCCGTTCATCAGCGGGGCGAGCCGGGCGAACTCGACGTACCACCGCGACGACTGGTCCGCCGGGCCCGAGATGATCAGCGGCGTCCTGGCCTCGTCGATGAGGATCGAGTCCACCTCGTCGACGACGGCGAAGTAGTGCCCGCGCTGCACGCAGTCGTCGAGGCTCCACGCCATGTTGTCGCGCAGGTAGTCGAAGCCGAACTCGTTGTTCGTGCCGTAGGTGATGTCGGCGTTGTACTGGGCGCGCCGGACGTCCGGCTGCTGCTCCGAAAGGATGACGCCGACCTCGAGGCCGAGGAACCGGTGGATGCGGCCCATCCACTCCGAGTCGCGCTTGGCCAGGTAGTCGTTCGTCGTGACGACGTGCACACCCTTGCCGGGGATGGCGTTCAGGTACGCCGGGAGGACACAGGTGAGCGTCTTGCCCTCACCGGTCTTCATCTCGGCGACCTGGCCGAGGTGCAGCGCCGCGCCGCCCATGAGCTGGACGTCGAAGTGGCGCTGGCCGAGCACCCGCTTGGCCGCCTCCCGGACGACCGCGAAGGCCTCCGGCAGCAGTTCGTCCAGCGACTCGCCGTCGCCGTTCCGCTTGCGGAACTCCTCGGTCTTGGCCCGCAGCTCGGCGTCGGTCAGTTCCTTGACGTCGTCTTCGAGGGTGTTGATGTGATCGGCGATGTTGCGCAGCCGCTTCACCATCTTGCCCTCACCCGCGCGGAGCAGGCGGTTCAGCACCATCCGGTCGACCTCACTAGCTGATCATGAGTGCGCCCGGGCCGGTCCCGGGCAGGTTTTCCCGCGGCGGCCGCCGTGGTCGGCGCCACCATCCCACCCCATCGTAGGGAACGGTGGGTGTCGAGTGCACACGCCGTACGTCCTGACATGCGGATGGCCCGCACGCGAGCCGCGTGCGGGCCATCCGGCAGGCCTCCTTCAGTACCGGCTCAGCCGAGCCGGATCACGCCGTAGTCGAAGCCTTTCCGCCGGTAGACCACGCTGGGCCGGCCCGCGTCCGAGTCGTTGAAGAGGTAGAAGTCGTGGCCGACCAGCTCCATCTCGTAGAGAGCCTGGTCCACCGTCATGGGCTCCGCGGTGTGCTGCTTCTCGCGAACGACGCGACCGGGCTGGTGACCGAGGTCGTCGTCGGCCCAGCTCTGCTGCTGGGGCAGATGGATCTCACCGGCACTCGCGAAGCCGTTCGTCTGTGGTTCGGCTTCGGGTGCTTCCAACACCGCGGTACGCGCGGCGGGACTGGCTGCGGCCGGGGATCCACCACCCGGCAGCACCGAGGTCGCTTCGGCGACCGACTCCGGGCGGCTGCGCCCGTAGTGCACGCGCCTCCGGTCGTGTGTCCTCCGCAGCCGGTTTTCCAGCTTCGTGACTGCGGAATCAAGCGCTGCGTAGAAGTCGGCGGCACACGCTTCAGCGCGTACGGCCGGGCCACGTCCCTTTCCGGTGATTTCAACGCGCTGGCAGCTCTTGGCCTGGCGCCGATTGGGTTCGTGGAACAGTTCCACGTCGTACCGGATGACTTTCCTGTCGTAGCGCTCGAGGCGGGCCAGCTTCTCGCTGACGAGTGCCCGATAGTGCTCGGGCACCTCCACGTTGCGGCCCTTAACGACGATGTCCATACACGACCTCCCTCGCTGAGATGACTGCGAGCTGTTGAGTTCACACACGGCGCCGGTGTAGCGGGGACGGAAGCCCGGATCGCGGGCTGAGAAGGAACTCGGGAACGGTTCACGACGTCTCGTGCCGAGAGCCCGAGCGCGGACTCAGCGCACCTCCGGCGCCAGGGACATGGGCTCGTCACCTCCCTGCCTGCGGGGATTGCTGATAGCGGAGCACGTTAGCTTCCTCACGCCCGTTGCAACAGCCCCCGAGCCGGGGGATGTCGAGGAATGAGACTCCGTCACCCCGCGCAGTGAGCGGAGGGTGAACACCAGAAAACTCCCGCTGGTCGGACGCGCCGCGTTCGCCGTGGGTTCACACGGACGGCGCATCGCTACCGGCTGGTGGACGCCGAGGGTGACGGCCACGTCCGCCGCATCCGCCACCCCGGTGGAGTGGTGCGGCGGCCGAGTGTTGATGATCGACACCCTCATGCCCGGACAACGGCCGCGGGGTCGGTTGCGTTCCCGGCGAATGTCACTCATGTAGGTGACGTGGGGGTCACCCGGGTGCGGGGTGAGGGTGGGTAGGGCGGCCGGGTGGCGGGTTTGCGGTGGTCGGGGCGGCCTGCCATGCCGATGGGTGAAGGCGGGCTGCGGTCATGGCGGCTGGCGCGGCTGACCTGGTTGGCGGCGCGGCGAGCTGAGCACGGGCGGTGCTGGGCTTGTCCCGCTGGTGAGGGCAGGCTGCGGCCGCGGTCACGGCGCCCGACGCGGCCAGCCTGGTAGCCGGCGCGGCGAGCTGTGAGCGGGCGATGCTGGCTTGCTGCGCCGACGGGCGAAGCCCGGCTACAGGCGCGGCCGACCTGGTTGGCGGCGCGACGAGCTGCGCGCGGGCAACCGCCACACCGGCGGGGGAAGCCGAGTTGCGGTCACGGTGGTCGGCCTGGGCCGGCGGCTATCGCCGCCCGCCGCGGCAGACGGTTCGCCGGTCCGGCGGTGGGCAGACCTACGGCCGCTGTGCGCGCAGGACGGCCGGCGGCGAGGCGGCGAGGCGGCGAGGCGGCGAGGCATGGAAGCGGTACCGGCCGCCACGGGGTGTGGTACCCGTGAGCGACCGCAGCCGGCACCCGAACTCACGTCACGCCACAGGGCGCCACGATTCACCCGGCCGCGAGCAAAGTCAGCACCGCGGCGACCTCGATCCCCTCCCCCGCCAGCGCCCGCACGCACGCGGCCGCCGTGGCTCCCGTTGTGATCACGTCGTCCAGGACCACCACCGGAAATCCCGGTGGTGGGCGCCCCGCTTCGCGGAACCGGAGCCGGCCCGCGAGGTTCGCCACCCGTTCCGCGCGATCCAACCCGACAGCGTCACGCGCGCCGCCCGTCAGCTCCAGGGCCGGGGCCACCGCGACCTCGAAACCCCGCTCCGCCAGGACGCTCGCCGCCGCGGCAGCCAGGCGCTCCACGTGGGGGCCGCCGCGGACCCGGGCCGCCGAACGGCGGCTCGGTGCCGGAACCAGGCAGATCGACCGGACCGCCGGAGCCCACGCGGACTCCCGGACCCCAGCGAAAGGATGAGCGGGGCGAGCAGGAGGCCGGTCGCGGGCCTCCGACAGCCCGGGCGTCTTCCGGAGCGGCAGCACGACCAGCGCCTCCGCCAAGGCCCGCCCCAGCGAATTGGCCAGATCCCGGCGCCCGCGTTCCTTGTAGGCGATCAGCAACCGCCGCGCCACACCTCGGTACCGGGCCAGCGCGAACACCCGCGCCACGCCCGTCACCGGGACCCGGACGACCTCGGACACCGAACCCCACACCCCCGCGCACCGGGCGCAGCACGGCGCCCCGCGGGCCCCGCAGCCGGCGCACCGGGCGGGGATCAGCAAATCGAGCAGCAGCACACGGACAGTGTCCCCGCCACCACCGACAGTTTCGAAAACTCAGCCCGGGTAGAACGGATCCGCGTCCTTCAACGAGTGAGGCTGCGGCCGCCACACCTCGCCCAGTGCCGACGCCGTCCACAGCCCGTTCGCGTCCGCCACCACGATCGACCGGCTCTGCGCCGCCGCCACGCCGTGGACCTGGGGCGTCAGGTTGGAGCTGTTGAACGCGTCCATCCGCTGCCCGTCCACGGTCACCCGGACCACCGGCTGGGACGGCGACCGCGTCGCCACCACCAGCATGTCCTGGGCCACCCAGTCCACGCCGACCACGTCGTTGAGGTCGTGCGACTGCAGCAACCTCGGCTCGCGCAGGGCCACCGAATCGCCGGTGCCGACCACCGAAGCCACCCACAGCTGCCCCTTGATCACCGCCGCCACCCGGGCGCCGTCGTGGGAGAACCGCAGCTCCGAGATGTAACCCTGCTGGGTGAGGTCCGTCGCGTTGACCGTCAGCGCCGTCCACTGGTTGTTCTGGTTCACCACCAACCGGCCCACCGACACCTGGTCGACCACCGTCCACACCTCGCCGGTGCCCGGCCGCCACGTCGGGCGGCTCAGCGTCGTCCCGCCCAGGCCCGCCAGCGGCAGGTCGTGCCCCAGGTCGCCGATCCGGAGCCGGACCCGGCCGCTGTCGCGCTCCACGACCGCCAGGCGCTTGCCGTCGATCGACTGGGCCGCGCTCACGACGTCGTAGCCGCCGTTGCCCGCCGGGCCCCCGACCGGGGCGCCGTCACCCAGCGAGCGCACCCGCCCGTCGACCGTCATCAGGCCCAGCAGCGCCAGGTTCGGCGACAGGTTCGCGCCGTACGAGGGCAGGTCGTTCGACCGCCAGTCCGGGTGGTTCGCGACCAGCGGGGCGCCGTCGGCGAGGATCCGGATCCGCGCCGACGTCACGTACTGCAGCGTCAGGACGATCTGCGCGGCGATCAGGTTCCGGATGTCGTCGGCGACCCCGGACAGCCCGGTCAGCGGCACCAGCAGCGTCCCGTCGTCGAGGCTCTTGACGTTCGTGTCGATCTCCACCGGCTCGCCGAGCAGGTTCTTCACCGACCCGGCCAGGCTCGTCGACGGCCCGTTGACCAGCAGGTACATCACCCTGCTCGGCAACCCGGACTGCGGCTTCGCGACGACGTAGCGCCGGTCCGGGACGAAGGTGGCCGACTGCTCCGAGTAGAAGTTCACCGGCACCGCGGTGTAGTTCTCGCTGAAGTCGGATTCGGTCGCGTACAGGTCGGGCGGCGGGTCGACGATCCGCCACTGGCCGTTCGCCTGCTTGCGCACCTTCACCTTGAGCGCCGCCGGGTTGTAGTCGGGCACGAACGCGCTGCTCTGGTCGAGCGTGCCGACGTCGATCCCGCGCACGTTGACGACGAGGGTGTTCGGGTCGGGCTGCGGGGCCGGGTCGTAGACCGTGCCGAAGGTGTCCTGGATGATCGTCAGGCTGCGGCTCGGGTGCCAGTTCGCCCGGCCCTGCTCGTCCAGGTAGGCGCGGGCGGCCGCGTTGTTCTGGCCCGGCTTGAGGGTCGCGCCGATGAAGTCGCGCACGAGGGTCAGCGGGTCGCTGTCCGGCTTCGGCTCCGGCACGACGTCGCCCGAGCCCTGGCCCTGGCGTTCGCCGGAGACGACCACGGGCTGGGACTCCAGCGGGACGTTCGCGCAGCCGGCGACCAGCACCACGCACAGCGCCGCGAACAGCAGTTTCGCCCCGCGCCCCCGGAAAACTCGTTGCTTCACTGACCGATTTCCTCACGTTCGGCGAAGATCGCCTCGGGCGCCGGCGTGATCTCGATCAGCCCGAGGGGCACCTCGGCGGCGACGCGGTCGGGCGGCGGCAGCACCAGCGGCGGGTCGCCGGCGGGTACGTCCTGCCGGCGCGGCAGCACGAGCCGGAAGCACGAGCCGTCGCCGAGGTTGCCCCACGCGTCGAGCTCGCCACCGTGCAGGCGCGCGTCCTCCTGGCTGATCGCCAGGCCGAGCCCGGTGCCGCCGGTGCGCCGGTTGCGCGACGGGTCGGCGCGCCAGAACCGGTTGAACACCAGGTCGGCCTCGCCGGGGCGCAGGCCGACGCCGTGGTCCCGGACGGTCACCGCGACCGCGGTCTCGTTGGCCCCGACGGTGAGCACCACCGGCCGGCCCTCGCTGTGGTCGACGGCGTTGCCGAGCAGGTTGCGCAGGATCCGCTCGACGCGCCGGGCGTCGACCTCGGCGACGACCTCCTCGTCGGGCAGCACGAGCTCCACCGAGCTGCCCGCGTTGCCGGCGATCACCCGCACCTGCTCGACCGCGCGGGTGGCGATCGGGCGGACGTCGATGAACTCCGCCGACAGGTCCTCGACACCGGCGTCGAGCCTGCTGATCTCCAGCAGGTCGCCGAGCAGCGACTCGAACCGGTCGAGCTCGTCGACCAGCAGCTCGGTCGAGCGCGCGAGCCCGGCCGGGAACTGCTCGCGCGACGCGTGCAGCACGTCCGCGGCCATCCGGACGGTGGTCAGCGGCGTGCGCAGCTCGTGCGAGACGTCGGAGGTGAACCGGCGCTGCAGCCCGCCGAAATCCTCGAGCTGGCGGATCTGGCGCTGGATGCTCGCGGCCATCCCGTTGTAGGACACCGCGAGCTTCGCCAGGTCGTCCTCACCGAGCACGGTGAGCCGCTGGTCGAGGTCGCCCCCGGCGAACTGCTCGGCCGCCGCGGCGGCCTGCCGGACCGGCCGGACCACCTGCCGCGTCACCAGGTTCGTGATCCCCGCGAGCAGGAGCAGCAGCACGAGCCCGCCGACCAGCAGCGTGTTCTGCACGGTCGCGACGGTGTTCTGCTCGGTCGTCAGCGGGAACAGCAGGTAGAGCTGCAGCGGGCTGGAGACGGTGTTGAGCGGCGTTCCGACGATCAGGTACGTCGTGCGCCCGCCGTCGGTTTCGCCGACCGTGTGCTCGAGCCAGCTCATCTCGTTGGCTTCGACGAACTGGCGCAGCCGCGGCGGCACGTTCTGGAACGGCCCGGCGAACGTGGGCTCGTCGCCGGCCTGGTCGTGGCCGCCGCTGGCCAGCACCGGGACGAACGTGCCTGCCGCCGAGCCGGCCGCGTCCTGGCTGGTCGGCGTGATCGCGATCTTCTTCAACGCGTTCTGGAGGCGGGCGGCCATCGCCTCGTCCGGCTCGGCGCCGAGGCCGACCAGCTCCCCGGCGGCGGTGTCCGCGGCCGCGCGGGTCTGCGCGAAGGCCGCGTCGCGCTTGGTGTCCAGCAGGCGCTCGGTGATCTGGTTCTGCAGCACCATGCCGAGCACGAAGACCACGGCCGAGGACAGCGCGAGCGTCGAGATCGTGACGCGGAACTGCAGCGAGTGCTTCCACAGCTCGTTGAACGCGACCGCGCGACGGCGCGCGAAAACGACGACACGCCGCACCAGGCGTGCCGTCGATCGCGCGAACGCGGGGAGCCGTCTACCGGTCTCCGTGCTCATCGACTCATCACGGCGGGCCGGCCTTGTACCCGACACCGCGAACGGTCAACACCACCTCGGGGTGTTCCGGGTCCTTCTCGACCTTCGAGCGCAGCCGCTGGACGTGCACGTTCACCAGGCGGGTGTCCGCCGCGTGCCGGTAGCCCCAGACCTGCTCGAGCAGCACCTCGCGGGTGAACACCTGGCGCGGCTTGCGGGCCAGCGCCACCAGCAGGTCGAACTCCAGCGGGGTCAGCGGGATGGCCTTGCCCTCGCGCGTGACCTCGTGACCCGGGACGTCGATCGCCAGGTCGCCGATGGTGAGCGACTCCGCGGGCTCGGCCTCGGTGCGGCGCATCCGCGCCCGGACCCGCGCGACCAGCTCCTTCGGCTTGAACGGCTTCACGACGTAGTCGTCCGCACCGGACTCGAGGCCGAGCACGATGTCGACGGTGTCGCTCTTGGCGGTGAGCATGACGATCGGCACCCCGGACTCGGCGCGGATCGCCTTGCAGACGTCGATCCCGTTCATCCCGGGCAGCATCAGGTCGAGCAGGACGAGGTCGGGTTTCAGCTCGCGCAGCGCGGGCAGCGCGCGCGAACCGTCGGCGACCACGGCCGTGTCGAACCCCTCCCCACGGAGCACGATGGTGAGCATCTCCGCGAGGGCGGGGTCGTCGTCGACCACGAGAACACGTGCCTTCATGTCCACATATTCGCACTAGTTCCGGCGGCCGGACGCGCGACCCGCGTGTTTGACCACCAGAAAGATCAAGATCGCGACCGGTCCCTGCTCCATCCGGGTGGCCCTGGACGGTCCGTGAAGGCCGGCACGCGGCCTTCACGGACCTGCGGCGAAAGGCTCAGGGGACGGCCGGGACGGGCGCGTCGACGTGCACCGCACCGTCCGCGACGACCACGCGGTACGTGCGCACGGGCGCCTTCGCCGGCAGGCAGGTGGGCAAGCCGGTGCGGAGGTCGAACCGCGCGGCGTGCAGCGGGCACTCGACGAAGCAGCCTTCGAGCCAGCCGTCGGCGAGCGAGGCGTCCTGGTGGGTGCAGGTGTCGTCGACGGCGAAGAAGCCGTCCTCGGTGTGGAACACCGCGATCGGGACGGGCCCGTCGAGGCGGAGGGCTTCGCCCTCGGGCAGGTCGGTGACGGCGCAGGCGCGGATCATCAGTGCCTCCGGAAACGACTGGCGGGATGCCGGGACGGTTCGTGAATGTTGCGCATCGCGCGACTCTGCGCTTCTTGCGCAACAATCCGGTTCCGACCGCGTCCGCGTCAAGAGATTCGCCCACTCAGCCGATAGGAACGCCGCGAAACGGATAGTGTTGCGCTATGCGGAACCAGGACTCTGCTGACGCAACCTCGGCGGGAAAGCGTGCCTCGGCTGGTGGCAACGCAACTCAAAGCCAGGTGCAGTCGGTCGACCGGGCCATCAGCGTGCTGGAACTGCTCGCCCGCAACGGCGAAACCGGCATCACCGAGATCGCGGGCGAGCTGGGCGTCCACAAGTCGACGGCGTCGCGGCTGCTCAGCGTCCTGGAGTCCAGAGGCCTCGTCGAGCAGCTCGGCGAACGCGGGAAGTACGCGATCGGGTTCGGCATCGTGCGGCTGGCCGGCGCCGCGACCGGCCGGATGGACCTGGCCAAGCTCGGCCGCGCCAGCTGCCTGACCCTCGCCGAGGAGCTGGGCGAGACGGTGAACATCGCCATCGCCGACGACGGCGTCGCGATCAACATCAGCCAGGCACGCGGCTCGGCGGCGATCACGACGCAGAACTGGACGGGCCAGCGCACCCCGCTGCACGCGACCTCCAGCGGCAAGATCCTCTTGGCGTACATGGCCGAAACCGAGCGCAAGCGCGTGCTGAAGCGGAAGCTGGAGCAGTACACGCCCCGCACGACGGTCGAGCCGGACGAGCTGATGACCGAGCTGGAGCGGGTGCTCGAAGACGGTTTCGCGGCCTGCTACGAGGAGCTCGAGCTCGGCATGCACGCGGTGGCCGTGCCGATCCACGGCCCGGGCGGCGACGTCGTCGCGGCGATGAGCGCTTCGGGCCCGTCGTACCGGCTTTCGAAGCAGCGGGTGAAGCAGATCGTGCGGCCGATGACCGAGGCGGCGGACGACCTTTCCGCGCAGCTGGGCTACTTTCGGGACTAGCACAGCCGAGACTAGGGGTACAGCCGCGCCATCGCGCGGATCGTCTTTCCCATGTGGGCCACCAGTTCCGGGGGCTCGAGCACCTGCGCGTCCGTGCCGAGCCGCAGCAACCCCGCGGCCGCGTGGGGCACGTTCTCCAGCGGCACGCGGGCGCGGCGCCAGCCCTCGTCGTCCTCGGGTTCGAGAGTGCGGGAGACGAGCCGGGCCGCCCGCGGGCCGAGAATGTCCGGCAGGGCCTCGATTCCGGCCGCCGAGAGCCGCACGACGGCCGTCTCGCCGGTTTCACCCTCTTCGTAGCTTTCGACGTTCGCGCGCCAGAACTCCGCCAGGTCGAACCCGGCCGGCCGGGTGAAGTGCTCGTCGAGCGTCCGCAGTTCCTCGATGTTCCCGACGCGGTAGGTGCGCACGCGCGGCCCCGCGACGAGGTACCAGACACCGGCCTTGAGGACGAGGCCGAGCGGGTGCAGCCGCCGCGTCACGACGCCGGGTGTCGGCGACCAGCGGCGGTAGGCGACTTCGACGACCCGGTCCTGCCACAGCGCTTCCGCGGCCGCGAGCAGCTGCGGGACCGGGTCGGCCTCGCGGTACCAGCCGGGCGCGTCGAGGTGGAAGCGCTGCCGGATCCGCACCGACGCGTCGCGGTACGGCGTCGGCAGCGCGGCCATCAGCTTCAGCTCGGCCGCGGCCACCTGGGCACCCAGGCCCAGCTCCGCGGCCGGCTGCGGCAGGCCGGTGAGGAACAGCGACCCGGCCTCGCCCGCGGTCAGCCCGGTCAGCCGGGTGCGGTAGCCGTCCATCAGCTGGTAGCCGCCGTCGGGGCCGGTCTCGGCGTAGATCGGGACACCGGCGGCCGCGAGCGCTTCGACGTCGCGGTACACGGTCCGCGGGGTCACGCCGAGCTCCGCCGCCAGCTTCGACGCGCTCATCCGGCCGCGGTTCTGCAGCAACAGCAGCAGGGACACCAGCCGGCTCGCACGCACTCGCCGGAGTCTGCCAGCCACCACTGACAGAAGGTGTCAGTGGTGGCGGCCCAAGATCACCGCCATGACCGATTTCGCCTTCTTCCACGGCTCCTGGACCGTCGTCAGCCGGCGGCTCACGACTCTCTTCGCCGGCAGCGACGACTGGGACGTCTACCCCGGCACCACCACCTGCACCCCGCTCTTCGACGGCGGCGGCAACACCGAGGAGATCCTCTTCCCCGCCCGCGGGTTCCGCGGCTTCACGCTGCGCCTGTTCGACGTCGAGCGGAAGGAGTGGTCGATCTACTGGGCCAACGACCGCACCGGGCTGCTCCAGCCGCCGGTCGTCGGCACCTTCACCGACGGCCGCGGCGACTTCTACGGCGACGACGTCCACAACGGGCAGCCGATCCGGGCGCACTACCTCTGGTCGGACATCACGGACACCACCGCCCGCTGGGAGCAGGAGTTCTCCGCCGACGGCGGGCGGACCTGGGAATCCAACTGGGTCATGGAGTTCACCCGCGCCTGAGGGGGCACCTTTTCGGGCTCTTGACACCGCGTCTCGCATAACGCACTTTGTTGCCGAAGACGCAACTTCGTCGCCCGGAGGGACACGATGGCAGCACGGCCCCGGGTGGTCGTCGCCGGCGGCGGCCTGCTCGGCTGCGCACTGGCGGACGAGCTGACCGAACGCGGCTGGACCGACGTCACCGTCCTGGGCGGCGGTGAGACGGACGACCGGCCGGGGCTGGTGTTCCGGACCGACGCGGACCGCACGTTGACCGAGTTCGCGAAGTACACCGCCGCGAAGTACGGCGGCCTCGACGGCCAGTGGTGCTTCAACCCGGTCGGCAGCCTGGACCTCGCGACCACTCCCGAGCGGCTCGCGGACCTGCGGCGGCGGCACGGCTGGGCGACGTCGTGGGGCGTGCGCGGCTTCCTGCGCACGCCCCGCGAGTGCGCCGACCTGCACCCGCTCCTCGACGAAACCCGCGTGCTGGGCGGGTTCCACGTCCCCGGTGACGGCCTGCTGCACGCACGGCGCGCGGCCGAAGCCCAGGCCCGGCGGGCGAAGGCCCGGGGCGCGCGGTTCAGCGCCGAGGAGGTCCTGGAGGTCGAGCGGGCGGGCGGCCGCGTCACCGGCGTCGTCACCGCGACCGGGCGGGTGCGGGCCGACGTCGTCGTCTTCTGCGACGGCTCCGACGGGCTCCCCCTGCCCGAAGCGCCGCGGCAGCTGCGGTACACGCGGACGTCGCCGCTGCCGGACCTGGCCGGGCACAACGACGAACACGTCCAGGCCGGCAAACCCGTGCTGCGTGACCTCGACACCGGGCTGACCGTCCGCGAGCACGTCGACCGGCTCGGCGTCGGCGGCGCGTGGGAATCGGCGATCGCGCTCCTGCCCGCGCTCCAAGACGCCGTGGCCGAGGCCACGACGACGATCCTGCTACCCGGCACCCCCGACGGGATGCCGCTGCTGGGCGAACACCCGGAGCTCGACGGCTTCTGGGTGGCGAAGGCCGTCCGCGCGGAACACTCCGCCGGGGTCGCGCGCGAGCTGGCGCGCTGGCTCGTCGACGGGCAGCCGGTGCTCGCGCTGCACGGCTGCGACCTCGCCCGGTTCGCGCCGTCGGCCCGGTTCACCGCGGAGCCGGTGCGGACCGGTCCCTTCCACGAGCGGCAGGTCGCGCTGGGCGCGCACTTCGGTCCGGCGGACGGCTGGGCGCGGCCGGAGCGGTACGCGCCCGACCCCGGCGCGGAAGCGCTCGTGACCCGCGAGCGCGTCGCGATGTTCGACCTGACGTCCGTGCCGCGGCTGGCCGTCACCGGTCCCGGCGCGCTGCCGTTCCTGCAGACCATGACGACCGGCGATCTCGCGAAACCGCCGGGCACGGTCACGGGAACGCTGCTGCTCGGCGAAGACGGCGGGCTGCGCGGCCGGCTCACCGTGGCCCGTCTCGGCGACGAACGGTTCCACGTCGGCGCCGGCACGCGCCTCGACTTCGCCTGGCTGCGGCGGCACCTGCCCGGTGACGGCACCGTCCAAGTCCACGAGACGACGCCGGGCACCTGCTGCCTCGGCGTGTGGGGACCGCTGGCCGGTGAACTGCTGTCAGAACTGTCCACAACGGACTACTCGGCCGAGGAGACGTACGTCGGCGACGTCCCGGTCGTCGCGGTGCGACTGTCCACTGTGGGCGAGCCCGGCTGGGAGCTGCACACGACGGCGGACCTCGGCCGCCGTCTGTGGGACACCTTGCGCGAACGGGACATCGCCGTCGCCGGCCACCAGGCGTTCACCAGTCTGCGCTTGGAGGCAGGCATGCCCGTCGCGGGCGTCGACTTCACCACCGAGCACGACCCCTTCGAGGCCGGGCTCGGCGACGCCGTCCGCCGGGACAAGGGCTACTTCCTCGGCCGGGACGCGCTGGCGGGCCGGTCCCCGGCGACCGTGAGCCGCCGGCTGACCCGCCTGACGACCGGGAAAGTCCTGCAGGGCAAGGAACCCGTGTACGTCGAAGGCCACGCGGCCGGGTACGTCACCAGCGCCGGGTACGGCCACACCCTGGGTCAGGCCCTCGCGTACGCCTGGCTTCCGGTGGAGTACAGCGGATCCGGGACTCCGGTCGAGATCGAGCACTTCGGCGAGCGCGTGCCGGGGAGGGTCGGATGACGCACTACGACGTGATCGTGCTCGGCCTCGGCGGGATGGGCAGCGCCGCGGCGTACCGGCTGGCGCGGCGCGGGCAGCGGGTGCTCGGCATCGACCAGTTCGCGCCGGTGCACAACCGAGGGTCGAGCCACGGCGGTTCGCGGATCACGCGCCAGGCGTACCTCGAAGGCCCCGAGTACGTCCCGCTCCTGCTGCGCGCCCACGAACTGTGGGCGGGCCTCGAGCGCGACAGCGGACGGCGGCTGTTCACCCGCTGCGGCGGGCTCATGGTCGGCACGGCCGGCTCGCGCACGATCACCGGCAGCGTGGCGTCGGCTCGCGCGTTCGGCATCCCACACGAGCTCCTGGACGCTTCCGCGATCCGGCGGCGGTTCCCGACCCTGACGCCGTCGGCGGACGAAGTCGCCCTGTACGAGCCGGGCGCCGGGCTGGTGTCGCCCGAGGGCAGCGTCGCCGCGCACCTGCAGCTCGCCGCGCGGTGCGGCGCCGAGCTGCACCACGAGGAGAAGGTGTTCACCTGGAGCACGATGGCCGGCGGGGTGCGCGTCGGGACGTCGCACAGCTACTACACGGCCGACCGGCTGGTGCTCGCGCCCGGAGCGTGGGCCGGCGAGCTGCTGCGCGACTTCGGCGTGGAGTTCACGGTCCGGCGGCAGGTGCAGTACTGGTTCGCGCCATCGGGCGGGATCGAGCCGTTCCGGCGGCACCCGGTCTACCTCTGGGAAGGCGACGGCTACACGTTCTACGGCTTCCCGGCGCACAACGCGCCCGCGGACGGCGTCAAGGTCGCGTTCCACACCGGGGGCCGCGCGTGCACCCCGGACGGCATCGACCGGACGGTGTCGGCCGAGGAGGTCCACGAGATCTCGTCCGTCGTCAAACGGCATCTCCCGACGCTCCCGGGAGCGTTCCTGCGCGCGGCGACGTGCATGTACACCGACACCGCCGACGAGAGCTTCGTCGTGGCGCCGCACCCGGCGGAGGAGCGGGTGGTGCTGGCGTGCGGGTTCTCGGGCCACGGCTTCAAGTTCGCGCCGGTGATCGGCGAGATCGTCGCGGACCTGGTGGTGGACGGCGCGACGGCCCACCCGATCGCGAAGTTCGACCCGGCCCGGTTACTGCGTTAGCAGCGTCTTCGCGAGCCCTTCGAGGTCGACGCCCGCGACACCGTCCAGGACGTGCCACGGCGCCAGCCAGCCCGACGCAGCCAGCTCGTCGTACACGGCCGCGCACCGGCGCTGGAGCCCGTCGTCGGTCTCGAACGCATCGCGCTCGCGGTCGGTCTCCGCCTCCGCGCGCCGCTCCGCCCGCTCGGCCGCCACCGCCGGCGCCACCCGCAGCAGCAGGTGCGCGTCGGGGCGGGGCAGGCCGAACCGGCCGACCTCGAGCTCCCACACCCACTTCACGACTTCGCCGGCCGCGTCCTGCCGCAGCCGTGCGGCCGCGTACGCCGCGTTGGACGCCACATAGCGGTCGAGCAGGACGACGTCGTGCGTGTCCCGCAGCGCGCGGATGTCGTCCGCGGCGCCGCTGCGGTCGAGCGCGTAGAGCACGGCCATGCCGTACACCGAGTCCGCGAGGTCGCCGTGCCCGCGGTGCAGCGCCTCCTTGACGAGGTCGGCGTGCACGCTCTCGCCGTAGCGCGGGAACGCCAGCTTCGCGACGCTCGCGCCCTTCGCGCTCAGCGCGTCCGTCAGCCCGTCGGCGAGCGTGCGCTTGCCCGCGCCGTCGAGCCCTTCGATGACCACCAGTCGACCCACGGAGGTCACAGTAACGGTGACGGTGGTGGACCGGCGGGCTCGGTGGAAGGGGATCGACGCCGAGCCCGCCGGTTCGTCTTCAGGCGGAGATCCGCCTCAGGTGCAGCACGTAGCCAGCGCCGCTGACCGCCAGCACGCCGACGAGGATCAGCAGCGGCACCCAGCCGGTGTCGTGGCCGGACGGCGCCGGGCCGCCGTCGCCGCGGGGCATCACCTGCGACGTCGCGTCGTAGCCGCCCGCCTCGCCTTCGCGGGCGTAGGCCGAGCCCGGGAGCTTGTCGGCGTACCGCTGCGAGACCGTCCGCTGGTAGTCGGCGACCGTGACCGCCCCGGTCGTCCCGGAAAGCGGCGTGACGCGGCCGTCGCGGACCGCGTACCAGGCGTCGACCTGCGGCTCGTGCAGGAGTTGGGCGCCCGCGGGCAGGGTGCGGGCGAACGCCGCCTCGACGTCGCCCGAGGCGATGTTGCCGATCTGCCAGGCGCCGTCGTCCCCGCGGACCGACCAGAGCGTCGCGGTCCGGCCGTCGGAGGCCTGGGCGGGCACCGCGAAGTACGCGAAGTCGCCCGGCGCCGCGCCCGGCTTGCCCACGACGAAGTCCGGCGAGAGCTCGTAGACCGGGTACGCGTCCGGTGCGATCCGGACCGTCACCGGCCCCTTCGCGTCCGGCGCCTGTGCGAAGAACCGCACCAGCGTGTCCTGGAGGTCCGCCGCCGCGGCGTGCGCGGCCACGGCGTCGGCGCTGCTGATGCCGGCGGCCTGGGCCGCGCCTGACACCGGTGCCGTCATCAGCAGCGCCGCGCCGGTCAGCACGGCGAGCACGAGCGCCCGCCTGCTCATCGGGAGATCCCGGTGAGCGTGTGCGTCCAGGTGAACGACGAGTTGTGCGTGTAGTAGCCGTAGGTCGACCAGTTGTAGCGCTTGGCGGGCCCCGGGTCGCCCCAGGACACCCAGCCGCCGCTGGTGTCGTAGCCGTAGAGGACGTGGGTGTGGCCACCGCCGGAGCGGTACCCGACGCGGGTTTCGACCGGCCGGTTCGCGGCGGTCTGCGTCCGGACGTCGGCGTAGGAGATGCGGTGGTCGAGGTAGCGCCCCGGCGAGGTGAACCCGAGCTTGGCGAAGGCGCGTTGCGGGTCGGCGAGGGTGCCGGGGAGGTTCGCACAGTCCTTTCCGGTCTCGCCGTGGGCGAGCTGGCAGAAGCGCGTCTGGCTGACCGCGGCGCCGTGGGAGGCCGCGATCGTGGCGCCGGAGCCGGCCCAGCACCACTGGCTCCGTTCCTGGGACTGCATCGTGATTCGGGTCTGGAAGGTCGACGGCACTCCGGGCGCGGCTCCGGCGGTGACCGGCGCGACCAGGCACAACATCAGGCACACGGCCAAGGTGGCGTGTACCCGGCTCGACTTCACCAGCACAGACGGCCTCCTGCGGAGGAGTGGGCGAACCAGCGGTGGTCACAACGGTGAACAACCCGGTCACAAGGAGCAAGAACGCCATCCGGAGGAACGGACCGTTCCGGGTCACAGCCGGAACGCGGAACAGTGACCACAACGAGGCCAACCACCCTGAACGGGGGTCGGCCCGGGCACTCTACGCTGCTAACGTGAACGTTCCGCGGTGTTCACGCCCAGCGCACACACTGGTCGGGTGAAGGGACGAGCGGTGGCACAAGACGGGAACCTCCCACTGATCATCGATGGCGCCCGTACGACCCGGGCATCGGTCGCCGAACTGCCGAAAGAGCTGACCGAGGCGCTCCGCACCGGCGAGTTCCACCATGCCCTGAGACTGGCGATCGCCTACCGCGGCCTCTCGCTCGCGCGGCTGCGCGCGCACCTCGCGCTGCGCGGGGTCCAAATCGGACAGTCCACGCTGAGTTACTGGCAACGCGGCCTGCGCCAGCCCGAGGTGCCCAAGGCGCTCCCGGCGGTCCGGGCCCTCGAATCGGTCCTCCAGCTGCCCGCGGACGCCCTCGTGGTGCTGATCGGACCGCGACTGGTCCGCCGCGGCCACCAGCCCGCGGCGTCGTTCCACGACCTGCGTTCCGGTGACATGGGGTCGATCGTCGAGGACCTGCTCGCCGAGCTCGGCGCGTACCCGTCGTCGAACCACTACAACGCCGACCTCGAGCTGTTGTCGGTCCACGACACGATCACGTTCGACGCGGAGCACCGCCAGGTCAGCCTGCGCACGCGGCTGGTGACGCGGGCGCGCCGGCACGGCCCGGACCGCTACCTGACGGTCTACAACGGCGATCCGGGCTGCCGGATCGACGACGTCGAGCTGATCACCGACGAGGGCTGCCGGATCGGCCGGATGCGCCGCAACCCGGACGCGGACACGATGGCGACGGAGCTGCTGTTCGACCGCAAGCTCGCCGAGGGCGACATCCACGTGTTCTGCTACGAGGTCCGCGACGACTCGGGCTCGGCGTCCCCCGGCTACTACCGGATGCTCCGCGACCGGTGCGCGAGCTATCTGGTCCAGCTGCGCTTCGACCGCAACGCGCTGCCGGCCCGCTGCACCCGCCAGGTCCGGGCGCGCGACGACGCCCTGCCGGTGGTGGCGGAGGAGCTGGCGTGCGACATGGGCGGGGTGAGCAGCGCGTTCTTCAACGACGCCGGGCCCGGGCTGGCCGGCGTCGCCGTCGAGTGGAACTGATCACACCACGCCGCTGCGCAAGGCGACGAACAGCCGCTCCAGCCGTTCGCGGTGGTCGGCCGCCACGACGTCCGGCTCGCCTCCGTCGATGAGCCAGCTCGCGGTCTGCACCAGCACCGTGGCGTAACCGGCGATGAAGAACGCCGCGAACAGCGGCCCGTCGTCGTCGAAGTCCCGGTCGCCCGCGAGCTCGTCGGCGAGCAGCCGCTGCAGGTCCGCGCCGATCTCCCGCACCCGCGCGATCAGGGCGGGCGACGCCGCGACCGTCCGGAAGAACGGGATCGCCCCGTCGGCGACGCCGGACAGCCCGTGACGCTCGTCGAGGAGCCGGAGGGTCGCTTCGCGCAGGGACTCGAGCACGTCGACGCCCGGAGCGCGGTCGCGCACCGCCGAGCGCAGGACGTCGGCCGCGTCGACCTGGCGGTCCAGCAGCAGGTCCTCCTTGCGCGGGAAGTGCTTGAAGACGGTCACGCTCGAGACCCCGGCCTCCCGCGCGACCTCGGCGACCGTGACCGCGTCGAACCCGCGCTCGAGGAACAGCCGGGTGGCGGCCTGCGAGATCTTCGCCCGCGTCTGCGGCCCGCCACGCTCGCCGGTCCTGGGCATCGGATCACACTCCCTTGTGTCACTAAACTTAGTCAGTTAACTTAGTGGCATGTCCTCCGAACAGACCACCGGCATTCTCGCCGCCGGACCGTCCGCCCCGGCACCGCGCTCCCCGCAGTCGCTGCGCGAAGCGTGGATCGCCCTGGCCGGGCTGTCCGCGGTGTTCCTCTTCGAGATGCTCGACAACTCGATCCTCAACGTCGCGCTGCCCACGATCGGCCGCGAGCTCCACGCGTCGACGACCGTCCTGCAGTGGGTGACGGGCGCCTACGCGGTCGTGTTCGGCGGGCTGATGCTGGCCTTCGGCGCGCTGGCCGACCGGTTCGGCCGGCGGCGGATCATGCTCATCGGCCTGGTCCTGCTCGGCGTCGCGAGCCTCGCGACCGCGTTCGTCGGCACCGCGGAGCAGCTGATCGCCGTGCGAGTGGCGATGGGCGTCGCGGCCGCGATGACGACCCCGGGCTCGATGGCGCTGGCCTTCCGGCTGTTCGGCGACGACGGCCTGCGCGTCCGCGCGACCACCCTCATCTCGACCGTGGGCCTGGTCGGGCTCGCGATCGGCCCGACCGCGGGCGGCTTCGTGCTCGCGATCGCGCCGTGGCAGGTCCTGCTGCTGGTGAACGTGCCGGTCGCGGCACTCGCGTTCGCCGGCGTGTGGTTCGGCATCGCCGCGGACGACCCGGCCAGCCTCCACCGTGACCCGGTGGACGTCCTCGGCGCGGTGCTCGGCACGGCGGCGGTCGTGCTCGCGCTCGTCGCCCCCACGCTGTTCGTGAACGAGGGAGCCGGCGCCTGGGAGCCCTGGGCCGCCACCGCCGCGGCCGTCGTCGCCGCGTTCCTGTTCGTCGTCCGCGAGCGGTCGGCCCGGTATCCGCTGCTGGACCTGAAGCTCGTCGCGCACCCGCTGGTGTCCAGCGGCCTGGCGTTCAAGGCCGCCGCCGGGCTGGCGACCGCCGGCCTGGGTTACCTGGTGACGCTGCAGCTGCAGCTCGACTGGGGCTGGCCGCCCGCGCTCGCCGCCGCCGGGATGCTGCCGCAGGTCGTGGTGCTGGTCGCGGGTGGCGCGTTCGTCAGCCCGTTCGTGCGCCGCGCCGGCCTCGAACGAGCCGCGTGGATCAGCGCCGCGGCGGTCGTGGCCGGGCTCGCCGTGTACGGCCTGCTGAGCCGGTTCGGCTACCTGTGGGTGGCGCTCGCGCTGGTGCTCGTGGCGGCCGGGATGCGCGTGGTCGGCGTCGTCGCCGGCGTCAACGTCCTGCGCGGCCTGCCGGAGAACCGCACGACGATCGGCGCGGCCCTCACCGACACCGCCACCGAAGTCACCTCCGGCGCCGGCATCGCCGCGACCGGCACGATCCTCGCCGCGCTGTTCACCGGCGACATCGCCACGACGCACTGGAGCGCGCAGCAGACCGCGCAGTTCCGCGAGGCCGTGACGGTGGCGGGCCTGACGCTCACGATCGTGGCGGCGGCGCTCGTCGCCTGGGGATTCGTCCGGTCACGGCGCGCCTAGCGACCGCGGTGCTTGGCGCGGGCTTTCGCCCTGGCCAGCGCGCGGCGGCGAGTCGCTTCGGCGGCCGCACGACGTTTGCGGGCCGCCTTGTTCTCCCCCGCGCGCTCGGCGGTCGCCTCCTTCAGCGCGCGCTGGGCGGCGGTGCCGATGCCGTCCTCGCTCTTCATTTGCTTTGGGCGCCGCTTTTGCTCCGGAACCGGCGGGGCCTCGCGCGCTTTGTCGGCCAGGCGAACGAAGTCGTGGCCGGCCGCGAAGGCGGCGAGTTCGGCGTTGTTCGGCTCGGCGCCGAAGATGTGACGAGCGGCCCGGACCAGGCCGTCTTCGTGGATTTCGTAGACGCCGACCCAGAACCGGCCGTCGTGGTACAGCGTGAACACCCCGTGCATCGGGAACCTCCAGGCGTGACGGATCAGCCTGGCGCCACCGGTTTCCCGTGCGGGACAACGAGTCCTTGCGGACCGCCCGGACTACCTACCGGGCCGTGAGGTTCGTGAAGCCAAGAACGTGTCGAGGTTACGCGGGTCCGCCGCCGATGCCGAGCTCGTTTCCCTCGGGATCGCGGTAGATGATCTTGCGGACGCCGTTGTCGTAGGTTTCCCGATCGGCCGGCTCGATGCCCCGGGCGGAGATCCCGGCGACGCGGTCATCGAGGTCCTCGACGAACAGGGTGTGCATGGCGAGGCCGGCACGTTCGGGCCGCTGCACGACGTAGACGGATCCGTGCGGGGTGACTTCCCAGAGGACTTCGGTGTCGTGCACAACGAAGGTCGGCGGGGAACCGAAGAGGCGTTCGTACCAGGCGAGGGCGCCGTTGAAGTCGCGGACGGCGATCCCGGCGAAGAGTTCGACGGTCACAGCACCTCGAATCCGTTGGCCTTCGCGGCATCGGCCTGACGCTGGTCCCGGGTGACGAAGGTGACCGGTTCACCGCCGGTGAGTTCGGCCGTGGAGTGCATCGCGACCGCGATGTGGATCGCGTCGAGGGTGCGCACCGGGTAGTTCTCGGTGACCAGCCGTCGCGCCGCGGGGATGACCCGGTCCGGGTTGAACGGGATGAGCACCAGGTCCCCCTCCGGGGAGGCGAGGTGATCGAAGTGCGCCAGCACCGCCGCGGGATCAGGGATGCGGCCGGTCCGCTTGGCGGCCGTCATGGCGCCGGCGAACTCGATGCGGGTGAAGTCGCTGCTCACGATCGGGCCATCGCCTTCGAGGAGCAGCTCGCGGAACTTGTCGTGCTCCGGTTCGTCCGGCAGGTAGGCGGTGACCAGCGCGCTGGTGTCGACGTACAGCACGGTCACCACTCCCCTCGGGTCCAGTCGAGCGCTTCGCTCACAGCCGTGCCCCAACCTCGGGACAGGTCCTCGATTTCATCGAGGGTCGGCACGTGAGCCGGCGGCTCCACGTGCACGATCTTGCCTTCGGCGATGAGCCGCCGCTTCCATTCCGCTCGGGTTTCGGTCTTCGCCACTACGCCCCTCAACGCTTCCGTGACCAGGTCGTTCATGCTGCGCCCTTCAGCTTCGGCTCGCGCCTTCAGCCGGGCGTGCAGCTCGTCGTCGATCCTCGTGATCAACTGCTTCACCCCCCAATGATAACACGTCACCCATTCGTGCTATCACTGTTCAGGGCGCAGAACAAAAGGGCCGCCCCGAACACGTTCGGGGCGGCCCTGACCTGCTGAAACCCAGCTACCTCAGTACCGGTAGTGATCCGCCTTGAACGGCCCCTCGACATCCACGTCGATGTACTCGGCCTGCTCCTTGGTCAGCTTCGTCAACTCGCCGCCCAGAGCGTCCAGGTGGATCTTCGCGACCTTCTCGTCCAGCTTCTTGGGCAGCCGGAAGACCTCCTTGTCGTACTCCTCGTACTTGGTGAACAGCTCGACCTGCGCGATCACCTGGTTCGAGAAGCTGTTCGACATCACGAACGACGGGTGCCCGGTCGCGTTGCCCAGGTTGAGCAGGCGGCCCTCGGACAGCACGATGATCGTGTTGCCGTTCGGGAAGATCCACTCGTCGACCTGCGGCTTGATGTTGATGCGCCGGATGCCCGGGTAACGCTGGAGCCCCGCCATGTCGAGCTCGTTGTCGAAGTGGCCGATGTTGCCCAGGATCGCCTGGTGCTTCATCTTCGCCATGTGCTCGACCAGCACGACGTCCTTGTTGCCGGTCGTCGTGATGACGATGTCGGCCTCGGGCAGCGCGTTCTCCAGCGTGCGGACCTGGTAGCCGTCCATCGCCGCCTGCAGTGCGCAGATCGGGTCGATCTCGGTGACGACCACGCGCGCGCCCTGGCCGCGCAGGGACTCCGCCGCGCCCTTGCCGACGTCGCCGTAGCCGCAGACCACCGCGACCTTGCCGCCGATCAGCACGTCGGTGCCGCGGTTGATGCCGTCGATCAGCGAGTGGCGGATGCCGTAGCGGTTGTCGAACTTCGACTTCGTCACCGCGTCGTTGACGTTGATCGCCGGGAACAGCAGCTCACCGGCCGCGGCGAGCTGGTACAGCCGCAGCACGCCGGTCGTGGTCTCCTCGGTGACGCCGCGGATGCCCTCGCCGATCTTGGTCCACTTGCCGGTGTCGGCCGCGACCGAGTCGCGCAGCAGCTCGAGGAACACGCGGAACTCGTCCGAGGTGTTCTCGTCCGGGTTCGGGACGACGCCGGCCTTCTCGAACTCGGTGCCCTTGTGCACCAGCATGGTGGCGTCGCCGCCGTCGTCGAGGATCATGTTGGGACCCTCGCCGTCCCAGGTGAGCATCCGCTCGGTGCACCACCAGTACTCCTCGAGCGACTCGCCCTTCCATGCGAAGACCGGGACGCCCTTGGGCTCCTCGGGCGTGCCGTGCGGGCCGATGACGATCGCGGCGGCCGCGTGGTCCTGCGTCGAGAAGATGTTGCAGGACGCCCAGCGCACCTCGGCACCCAGCGCGACCAGCGTCTCGATCAGGACGGCCGTCTGCACGGTCATGTGCAGCGAACCGGAGACGCGCGCGCCGCGCAGCGGGTAGACCTCCGCGTATTCGCGCCGCAGCGCCATCAGGCCCGGCATCTCGTGCTCGGCGAGGCGGATCTCCTTGCGGCCGAATTCGGCGGCGTCGAGGTCGGCGACGGCGAACTCGATGCCGCCGCGGGTCTGGTGCCGCTTGGCAACGCTTTCGGGGGGCATAGTGGCGATTCCTCCAAGACTCGATGACGTCCGAACACTACCGTTGTCCGCTCGACCTGCCCCAGGATCGCGTAGGAGGCCTTCACCGTGCCCATGCCCGGCCCGGACACCCGCGTCGTCGAAATCCGCGTCGCCGGACTCGTCGGCACCAGCGGCGAGACGCTGCTCGACGCGGTGTCCACCGTCGACGTCGCCGGCGACGGGCTGGGCCGCGTGATCCGCCCGGCCGACCGCCTGCGGCGGCCGGCACCCGGGCCCGTGCTGCCGGCGCTGGGCCGGTCGATCCCGCGGACCCTCGAAGGCTACCTGTGGCACGGGATGACCTCCGGCGGCGCCGCCAAGGCGACCTGGGCACTGCTGTTCCCGTTCTCGCTGGCCAACGTCGCGTTCTGGATGCTGCCGCCGGCCCCGCCCGGCCGACGGCTGCCGCGCGTGCTCGGCGCGGTGTGCCGCGGCCTGCTGCGCGTCAGCGCGCTGCTGCTCACGATGCTGCTGATGGGCCAGCTCGCGACGATCGCGCTCGACCTCTTCGCCACGCAGTGCCTCGCCCCTGGGTCCGGCTGCCTGCCCGTGGTCCCCGACGTCCTCCGCTCGGTGCCGGCGCGGATCGCGGTCGGCGTCGTGCCCCTGCTGGCCGTGATCTTCGTGCTGCACCGGATCTCCTCGGCAACGTGGGCGGTGCACGCCGACGGCGACCTCACCGGGGGCCCGCTGCGGATGCGCGCCGACCCGGACACCCCGGCGCTGCGCTGCCTGCACACGGTCGCGGCGCTGGTCTCGGTCGCGCTGCTACTGCTCGGCGGGCCGTTCCGGGTGCCCGGCGACGTCTTCGACCTGGTGGTGTGGATCATCACGCTGGCGCTGGTGCTCGCCACGGTCGTCGCGGCCGCGATCGGCGTCGACACCGGCCGGTTCGCCCGCCCCGGCGTGATCGCGCTGGCCGCGCTGCTCGTCGTCGTGGCCGCCGTGCGGCTGCGGCCCGGCCCGGGTCCGCTGCCCGGGACCAACGGCGTCGTCGAAGGGCTCGGCGCGGCCCTGGTCGCCGTCACGGTGCTGTTCGCGCTGTTCCTGGTCCCGGCCGCGCTGCTGGCCCGGTCCGGGTGGGTGCACAAGCCGCGCCGGCTGCGGCCGTGGCTGGGCGGCTGGGCGGCCGCGCCGGTGCTCGCGCTGGCCGGGCTGCTCGGCGGCGGGTTCGGCGCCGGCCTCGCCGAGGCGCTGCGCCGGCTTTCCGGCGCGGAACTCCTGCGCGTTCCCGACACGTACCTGCTGGTCACGGTCCTGTGGGGAGCCGGGCTGGCGCTGGCCGCGGTGCTCGCCGCGCTGGGCTTCGCGGTCGCCGTCCCGCTGCGCCGGGTGCGGCGGGGCATCCCGGAGATCGTCGGGCTGATGGAGCACGACGAGCGGCAGGAGGCGCAGGCCGCGGCGGCGTGGGCGCGCTCGGCGTGGGAACGGCGGCACCTGCACCACCTCGCTCTCACGGTCGCGTCGGCGATGTCCGCGGGTGGCGCGGCGCTGCTGGTGCTGCGGTTCGGGTTCGGGCTCGTCCCGGGCTGGTTCGGGCCGCTGTCCGCGATCGGCGTGGTCGCGCTCGGCGCGCTGGCCGCAGGCCTGCTGCGTGTCGTCTACACGGCCGCGCGGACCCCGCAGCGCAGCCGGCACCTCGGGGCGCTGGCCGACCTCGTCTGCTTCTGGCCGCGGGCGGCGCACCCGACCGTGCCGCCGTGCTACGCGCTGAAAGTCGTCCCGGAACTGGCCGCGCGGGCGCGCGAGCACCTCACCGAACCGGGGACGCGCGTGGTGCTCTCCGGCTACAACCTCGGCAGCCTGCTCACGGTCATGGCCGCCGCCCGGCTGGCGGCCGAGCTGCCGGCGGCCGACCTCGAACGCGTCGGCGTGCTCACCGCCGGCTCCCCGCTGCAGTGGGGTTACCAGCGCGCCTTCCCCGCGTTGCTCCCGCAGGAGTCGCTCGAGACGCTCTTCGCCGACCTGGACGGCCGCTGGCGCGCCCTGTGCCGGGGCACCGACATCTTCGGCGGCGGCGTGACGACCTGGCGGCACGAGGTCTCCGACCGGCAGCTCTACGGCGTCGGCTACCAGCCCGAAGGCGGCACCGGGCCGTTGAAAGCGAAGGCCGACGCGAACGGCGTCCTCATCCTCGGCGGCGACCACTGGCTGCCGGACCCGCTGCGCGGCCCGACCGGGCGGCACCGCTGGGCGCCGGGGGTGCTCAAGCACCAGGACTACGTAGTCGACGCGGAGTGGGACCACGCCGTCGCGATGGCCGCCGGCCTCGGCAAGCCGGCCATCGGCGAGCAGGGTCTGCTCTTCGGGGACTTCCCCGGAAAGCCATGAGGGGCACCTTCATGGACTTGATGTCCGTGAAGGTGCCCCTCATGGCACTTCAGGTCAGGCTTACTCGGAAGCCTTGCGGCGGAACTTCAGCAGCGCGAGCAGGCCGCCACCACCGAGGATCAGCAGGGCCGCGATCCACACGAGCCACATGTTGTCGAAACCGGTGTTGGCCAGGCCGCCGCCGGTGCCGGACTCGTTGCCCGCCGGGACGACGGCCGGAGCGGTGGTGCTGGCCGGCGAGACCGAGGTCTCCGAGGTCGCCGGAGCGCTGGGCTTCGTGGTCTCGGTCGGCTTCGTCGACGGCTTGGTGGTCTCGGTCGGCTTGGTCTTCGTGCCGCAGAGGTACCACTTCTCGATGTCGGCCTGGCGGCCGTTGCGGCTGAACGGCGCGCGCAGGTCGTTCCACGGCGCGGCCTTCTCGAGACCCTTGGCGCCCGGGGTGTAGTCGTTGAAGCCGTCGTCGCCACCGATGACGACGATCCGCTTGACGGTGACGCCCTCGTTCACCTTCGAGATGTTCAGGCGGTTCTTGACGATCTTGAAGTCGACGTCGCTCTGGCTGAGGTCGGTGCCCTCGGCACACGGCGTCGCCTTGCCCGGCGTCGGGTGCGGGCGGTTGTCGTCGCTGTGGCAGGCCAGCGCCGAGCCGGCAGTGCCGATGAGGGCGGCGGTGGTCAGCGCCATGATCGCGACGGCGCCGCGGAAAGTACGACTACGCATTCAGAACTCCTGATACCGGCGGGGGAGAGAGCACTTGCGAAATCTGGGGTCGCAAAGCCACCGAGTGTGCGAATCACGCTGCTGTAATTCACCCGTCAGTGGCACGCGAAGGATCGAAAGGTATCGCACGTCACTCGACCGGCTACACCGGGTCCCCTTTTAGGCACGAAACGCAAGATCGTCCGATGTGAAGTTCCGCGAAAAAGCCCCGCCGACCTGCGCGAACGCGGATCGGCGGGGCTTCACGAACGGGTGGGTGACGCTAGGCCTCCGGAGCCTTGACGGGCTTGTCGAGCCCGTCGGCCTGCCGCTTGCCGAGCAGCGAGTGCCGCCGGCTGTAGCCGAAGTAGATCAGCACGCCGATGATCATCCAGGCGACGAACCGCAGCCACGTCAGCACGGTCAGGTTCAGCATCAGCCACAGGCAGGCGATGATCGCCAGGATCGGGATCAGCGGCACCAGCGGCACCTTGAACGCACGCGGCAGGTCGGGGCGCGTCCGGCGCAGGATCAGCACGCCCGCGGACACCAGCACGAACGCGAACAGCGTGCCGACGTTGACCATCTCTTCGAGCTTGTCCGCCGGGAAGAAGCCGGCCGCGAGCGCGACCAGGCCGCCGACGATCAGCGTCGCGCGCTTCGGCGTGCCGTGCTCCCCCGTCTTCGCCAGGTTGCGCGGCATCAGGCCGTCACGCGACATCGCGTAGATGATCCGGACCTGGCCCAGCATCAGCACCATGACGACGGTGGTCAGGCCGGCCAGCGCGCCGAAGGAGATGATGTTGGCCGCCCAGTCGACGCCGTTCGCGGAGAACGCCGTGGCGAGGGTCTTGTGGCTGCCGTCCCCGGCCGAAGTGGCCAGGTCCTTGTACGACGTCATGCCGACGACCACCAGCGAGACCGCGACGTACAGCACGGTGACGATCGCCAGCGAGCCCATGATCCCGCGCGGGACCGCCTTCTGCGGGTTCTTCGTCTCCTCGGCGGTGGTCGCGACGATGTCGAAGCCGATGAACGCGAAGAACACCAGCGAGGCACCGGCCAGCAGGCCGAAGACGCCGAACGAGCTGCTCGCACCGCCCGCGATCAGGGAGAACAGCGACTGGTCGACGCCGGTCTCGCCCGAACCGCCGGTCGAGCCCGGCGGGATGTACGGCGAGTAGTTGGCGCCCTTGATGTAGAAGAGGCCGAGGATGATCACGAACAGCACGACGGCGACCTTGATGCCGGTGATCACCATCGAGACCCGCGAAGACAGCTTCGTGCCGACGGTCAGCAGCGTCGTCAGGACCGCCACGACGAACAGCGCGCCCCAGTCGACGGTGACGCTGCCGATGTCGAACGTCGTCTTGGTGCCCTTGCCGAAGAGGTAGCCGAGCACCGTCTCGAGGTAGACCGACCAGCCCTTCGACACCGCGGCCGCGCCGACGGCGAGCTCGAGGATCAGGTCCCAGCCGATGATCCACGCCATGAACTCGCCGAACGTGGCGTAGGAGAACGTGTACGCGCTGCCCGCGACCGGCACGGTCGAGGCGAACTCCGCGTAGCAAAGCGCTGCCAGCGCACAGGCGATCGCGGCGAAGACGAACGCCAGCGAGACCGACGGGCCCGCGTAGTCACCGGCCGTGCGCGCGGTGAGCGTGAAGATGCCGGCGCCGATGACGACCGCGACACCGAACACCGTGAGGTCCCACGCGCTCAGGTTCCGCCGGAGCTTGGTATCCGGTTCGTCGGTGTCCGAAATAGACTGTTCGATCGATTTAGTGCGCCACAATCCCGTTCCGGGCACCGTTGACCTCCTGCCGCTGGCCTGCGTGTATCGCGGTAGGTCACCCTATCGGGTCAGACGCGTGACGGCTCGCCGAACGGCTCGGGCCTACTTCGCGAGGCTGCGGTCGAGGTCCGGCTCGAGGTAGATCAGCCGCGCGACGGGCACCTTGGCGCGGACGCGGGCCTCGGCGTCGTCGATGGCCGAGGCCAGTTCGGCGGTGTCGAGGCCGGGGACCATCGCCAGCTTCGCCGCGACGAGCAGTTCGTCCGGGCCCATGTACTGGGTGCGGATGTGGATGACCCGCTCGACCTTGCCCGCGGCGAGCTCGTCGACGATCGTCGCGAGCATCGCCTCGGTGGCGCCTTCGCCGATGAGCAGGCTCTTCATCTCGACGATCAGGATGATCGCGATGACACCGAGCAGCACGCCGATCGCGAGGGTGCCGACGCCGTCCCAGACGGGGTTGCCGGTGATGACGGACAGCCCGACGCCGAGCAGCGCCAGGACCAGGCCGATCAGCGCGCCGGCGTCCTCGAGGAGGACGACGGGGAGCTCGGGCTCCTTGGCCTGGCGGATGAAGCCCCACCAGGTGGCGTCACCCTTGATCTTCCGGGACTCGCCGATGGCGGTGTAGAAGCTGTAGCCCTCCAGGCCGACGGCGACGAGCAGGATGATCACGGCGACGATCGGCGACTCGAGCGGTTCGGGGTGGCCGACCTTGTGGACGCCTTCGTAGATCGCGAAGGCGGAGCCGAGGCTGAAGAGCATCAGGGCGACGATGAAGGAGTAGAAGTACCGGTCGCGGCCGTAGCCGAAGGGGTGCTCCTTGTCGGCCGCCCGCTTCGACGTCTTCTGGCCGAGCAGCAGCAGGCCCTGGTTCGTGGTGTCGGCCAGCGAGTGCACGGACTCGGCCAGCATCGACGACGACCCGGTGACGAGGAAGCCGACGAACTTCGCGGCCGCGATCCCGGCGTTCGCCCCGAGCGCGGCGATGATCGCCTTGGTTCCGCCTCCAGCTGACACGACCGCTCCCCTGGTTGGTCCTTAATGTCCGGGTGGAGCGTAATAGGGGCGGCGGTGCCGGGTCGCCACCGGCCGGGAGTTCACTCAGGCGATGGCCGCGATGTCGCCGTCGTCGAAGTGGATCGCCTGGCGAGCAGCTCCTGCTTGCCGGCTTCGACGGCTTCCTCACCACCGGCCCGCTCGACGTGCGTCGCGCGGACGTCCTTCCAGCGCGTGTACCCCGTCAAAGTCGTCCCTCCGTCCCTCGGATAGCGGTCCGCCTCCCGGTGTCGGCGCCGAGGACGGACGGTACCCGGCGGCAGCTCCTTCCTCGACTCGATGATCTTGCTGGGCGGCGGTTCACCCGGAAGCCGGTGGCGGACTTCCCCGACCGCCGGTTTCTGTCGTACTCCTCCGCTACCGTGACTCTCCCTGCTCACCAGCCTGGGGAAGGTGACATGGCGTCCTTCGCCGTCCTCGGTCCGCTCGCGATCGAAAGCCCGCCGGGGCACTGGGTCGCGCTGCGCGGCGATCGGCAGCGCACCCTGCTGGCCGTGCTGCTGCTCAACGCCAACCAGCACGTCCACGTCGACGTGCTGGTCGAAGCGCTGTGGCCGGAGCGGCCGCCGAAGTCCTACGCCTCGAACCTGCACACCTACCTCTCGCGGCTGCGCGAGAGGATCGACGGCCTGCGCGTCGAGCACGGGCCGCTCGGCTACCGGCTGTGCGTCGAGCGGGCCGAGCTCGACCTGCTCGTCTTCCGGGCGGCCGTCGCCGACGGGCAGCGGGCCGGGGACGCCCTCGCCGCGTCGGGGCACTACCGGCAAGCGCTCGCGCAGTGGCGGGGGCCGGTGCTGGCCGGGCTGCACGTCCCGCCGCTCGACGCCGACGTCGCACGCCTGGAGTCCGAACGGCTCGCCGTGTTCGAGGACTGCGTGGACGCCGAGCTCACCGCCGGCCGCCACGGCGAAGTGACCGGCGAGCTGCAGGCCATGATCACCGAGCACCCGCTGCGGGAACGGCTGGCCGCGCAGCTGATGATCGCGCTGCACCGGGCCGGGCGGCAGGGCGACTCCCTGGAGATCTACCGGCGGCTGCGGACCACGCTGATCGAAGAGCTCGGCGTCGAACCGGGCGCCGAGGTGCGTCGCGTGCACGCCGCCGTCCTGCGCGGCGAGGACCCGGTCCCGCGCATGCCGCCGCCGGTCTGGCCGGTGTGCCAGCTGCCACCGGACATCGCGGACTTCACCGGCCGCGACGCCGAGCTCGCCGAGCTGACCGCCGTGCTGGGCAGCGGCGCCGGCGTCCCGGTCGCCGTGCTCAGCGGCGAACCCGGCGCGGGCAAGAGCACCCTGGCCGTGCGCGCGGCCCACCGGCTGCGGGCGCGGTTCCCGGACGGCCAGCTGTACGTCCCGCTGGGCGGGCGCGAAATCGGCGAGGTGCTGGCCGACCTGCTGCGCGCGCTCGGCGTGCCCGGCCCCGCGGTCCCGGACGACGTCCGCGCCCGCACGGCGGTGTTCCGCGGCCGGCTGACCGACCGGCGGGTGCTGGTGGTCCTCGACGACGCCGGCGACCCCGAACACGTCCGCGCCCTGCTGCCGGGCACGCCGGGCTGCGCGGTGCTTGTGACGAGCCGGCAGCGCCTGAGCGGGCTGGCCGGCGCGCACCGGCTGTCCCTCGGTCCGCTGTCCGACGCCGAAGCGACCGAGCTGCTGAACCGGCTCGCCGGGGCGCGGGTGGCTCGCGAGCGCGCCGACGCCGGCCGGATCATCGCGGCGTGCGCGCGGCTGCCGCTGGCCCTGCGGATCGCGGGCAGCCGGCTCGCCATCCGCCCGCACCTGCGGCTCGGCGAGCTGGCCGATCGGCTGGAGGACGAGGTCCGGCGGCTCGACGAGCTGACCGTGAGCGATCTGGCCGTCCGGAGCAGCATCGCGCTGAGCCACGAAGGTCTGCGGCCCCCGGCGCGGCGCGCGTTCCGGCTGCTCGGGCAGTGCCGGCTCGCCGACCTGCCGGCGTGGGCGGTCACGACGCTCATCGGCGAGCCGGACGCGGACGAGGCGGTCGAAGAGCTCGTCGAAGCCAGCCTGCTGGAGGCGCGCGAACCGGACGCGACCGGCGAGGGTCGCTACCGGATGCACGACCTCGTCCGGCTGTACGCGGCGGAAGGGCCACCGGTCGCGGGCGGCGCCGCGACGGTGCTCGCGGCGACGCTCGCGCTCGCCGACGCGGCGGCGGCCCGCCTGCCGCGCACGGTGCCGATGCCGGCGATGGCCCACGAGGCGTTCCCGCAGCCGTTGCCGGACGCCCTGGTCGAGCGGCTGCTGGCGCGTCCGGAGGAGTGGTTCGCGGCCGAGCGCGCGAACCTCGTGCGGCTCATCGGGTCGCTGGGTGCGCGGAAAGCGTTGCTGCTGCTGGACAAGCTGAGCGTGTACCTGTACCTGCACGGGCACTACGCCGACATGCGCGCGGCGTACGAAACGGTCCTGGCCGCGACGGAGGACCGCCCGTCGGCGGCGATCGCCGAGGCGAACCTGGCGCTGCTGCGGCACGCGCGCGGGCAGTACGAGGAGGCCGCAGCGGCGTACCGCGAGTGCGCGAAGGAGCTGGAAGCCCACGGCGACCACCGCACGCACGCGTGGGTTTCGGCGAACCTGGCGCACTGCCTGATCGGGCTGGGCCGTGCCGAAGAGGCGTTGCAGACCGCGCGCTCGCTGTCTACTTTGGACGACCAGTTTCTGGTCCGGGAAGCGGAGTCGGCGGCCCTGCTGAGGCTGGGCCGGGTGGCGGAAGCCCGCGAGGTCGACCTGCTGGCACTGGCCTCGGCCCGGTCGTCGGGCGACCCGCGCCGCATCGGCACGGCACTGCACGGGTTCGCGTGGTCATCCCTGCTGACGGGCGACGACGCGGAGGCAGCGACGGCGATCGCGGAGTCGGTAGAGCTGCTGCGCGGCACGGTGGCGCGTTCGGCGCTGGCGAAGTCGTTGCGAACGTTGGGCGCGATCGCGGCGGCAACGGGTTCGCGCGACCGAGCGACGGCGGCGTTCGAGGAGGCCCGCACCCTGGCCCGGGACTTGGACGAACGGCCTCGCGAGCTGTCGTGCACTCGGGCGATAGCGGCGAGCTGGATCGGCGCAGGCCGCGCGGCGCAGGCTATCCCGGTGCTCCGGGCGTGTCTGGACGAGTTTCGTGAGATGGGCGGCAAACCGGCGACGGGCTTGACGTGGCTAGTGCTGAGCCGCGCATGCGAAGCGGCGGGAGAAGAGGAGGCGGCTGCGGAGGCAGCGGCGGAAGCGGCGAGTTTGGCCGATTCGAGAGACGCGAGTGCGGCGGCGTTGCGGCGGGCGCTGCTGGCGTTGACGGAGCCGGCCTGACGACGGATGCCCAGCGGCTGGCGGGGCTTGCCTTCGCCGAGCACGCCTGAAGTCGGCATAGCCTGGCCGCCCCTGGCGAACGGGACCTGCGTCCGCCGAACACGCCTGAAGTCGGCATAGCCTGGCCGCCCGTCCGGCGAACGGGACTTGCGTTCGCCGAGCACGCCAGAAGTCGGCATAGCCTGACCGCCCCTCCGGCGAACGAGACCTGCGCTCGCCTAGCCCGCTCCCGCGAGCGGCTGGGCCGCATTCCCGCCGATTTGTCCGCCGCCCCCTACCTGACAACCCGCACCGGCCTGGCCGGCCCCGCCCAGCGACCCCTCGCCTTGCACGAATCGACCTCATCCGGCGGAGCCGGATGAGGTCAGCCCGGCCGCCCCTCCGGCAAGTACCCCTGGACCGGTCTGACGCCGGGGAACCTCCCGCCAGAACCGGCCCGATCCGGGCTTCACGCAGCCCCGGCCGCCCCTCCGGTGAGCGCCCCCCTCGCCCTCACCGGCCCCCGGCCGCACCCCCCTCGACAAACAGGGTGATGCCGCCCCCTCACGGCACCACCCCAGCCCACAGACGCCGGGCGAACCAAAACCCCGTCCGGCGCCACCCCCAGGGAGCTACTACCGGCCCTTGCGCGCCCGGGCGTACCGGTTGATCGCCGGCAACCACGTCAGCGCCACGACCACGAGCCCCGTCACCAGCGTCAGCCAAGCGATCCCGCGGATCGCCGCCGTTCCGCCCTCGATGTCCGTGGCCAGCCTCAGCGCCACGGCCGCGTTGGCCAGCGCCGCCAACGTCACCAGCACCCGGACCCAAACCGCGCCGCGCAGGGCCAGCAACCCCCACAGCAACAGCACCGCGCCGAAGAACAGCGCCATCGCTCCGCGTACCTGGAGCGTGCTCTGCACCTCGTCCAGGGCCGCCTCCAGCAGCGCGCCGCCGTCGGCCTTCACCGAGTCCGCCGAAGCGCCGGTGATCACCGCGATCGTCTCCGCCGCCACGTCCAGCGCCATGTCACGGCCGCCGACGAAGTACAGCACCCCGTCGACGATCGCGGCCAGCGCCGACACCACGGCCACCCCCACCAGCGCCAGCAGCGCTCCGGGGCGGGACGGCGCCGCGACCGGGGCAGGCTGGGGAAGCCCGGTCGCGGCATCGGGATAGGAAGTCACAAGCTCGTTCTCCTCGAAAATCGACACGATGGGGCGTAACAACCACCCCTACGAGCGATAGTGGAGAAGAGCACCACACGGAACGCACACAGAAGTGCGTCAGTCGTCGCAGGTTCCCGCGGTCGCGCGGAACAGCTGGGCCCGCGCACCGTCCAGCGGACGCACGCGCACCGGCGGGTCCGCCGCCGGCAGCCACACCGACTGACCCCGGCGCAGCTCGACCTTCTCGCCGTCGTCGGCCGTCACGAGCAGGTCGCCTGCCGTGCACAGCAGGATCTGCGGGCCCACGCTGTCGACCGAGATCTCGTCGTCCTCGCCCGGCGCCCACTCGACGCGCGACAGCTCGAACTCCGGTGCGTCCGTGCGGTACACCGCGAGACGGTCGCCGCCGTCACCGCACTGGACCGGCATCTCGCCGCACGCGAAGTCGACCACGCGCAGCAGCTCCGGGACGTCCACGTGCTTCGGCGTCAGGCCGCAGCGCAGGATGTTGTCCGAGTTCGCCAGGATCTCCACGGCCGTGCCGTGCAGGTACAGGTGCAGGTTCCCGGCGGGCAGGTAGATCGCCTCGCCCGCGCGCAGCGTCAGCCGGTTCAGCAGCAACGCCGCCAGCACGCCCGCGTCCCGCGGGTGCGTTTCACCGAGCTCGAGGATCGTCCGGCACTCGACCGCGAACTCGCCGTGCTCCTGGACGTGCTTGACGCACGAGTCGAGCACCTCCGGCAGCAGCGAATCGAGCGACGACTGCGGCAGCGTGATCCACGTCGTGAACAGCGCCCGCAGCCCGGACGGGTCCGGCTGCGCCTCGAGCAGCCCGGTGTACTTCGCCAGCCCCGGCGTCTCGATCGCCTTCAGCAGCTTGACCGTGCGCTCCGGCTCGCGGAACCCGGCCAGCGCGTGGAACTCCGTCAGCGCGCAGACGAGCTCCGGTTTCGCCGTCGGGTCCGGGTAGTTGCGGTTCGACGCGTCCCGCGGGATGCCCTGCCGCTCCTCGCGCGCGTGCCCCTCCGCGGCCTGCGCCGCCGACGGGTGCGCCTGCATCGACAGCGGCTCCTCCGCGGCGAGGATCTTCAGCAGGAACGGCAGCCGCCCGCCCCAGCGCTTCGCGCACCGCTCGCCGAGCTGTCGCACCGGATCGGCGTCGACCAGCTCGAGCAGGCTCCGCTCGGTCCCGTCGGGGCCGATGACGTGCGAAGGGTCGCCCGGGTGGGCACCCATCCACAGTTCGGCCTCGGGGTGCGGCGCGGGTACCGGACGGCCCAGCAGCTCGGGGATCGCCGTCCGCGATCCCCAGGCGTAGGGCCGCACCGCGTTGCGCAGCAGCTCCACTGTCACCTCAACTCCACTCCTTCGGCGCCGGCCCGGGGCCGGTGCTCGGCGGCTCTCAGGCCGTCACGGGCTCGAAGCGGCCCGCGCCGCCGATGCTGCCCGCCGCCAGCCCGAGATAGACCGCCGCCAGTTCGAACCGCAGCGCCAGCACCGCGGCCCGCACGATTTCGTCCGCCTCGAACTCCTCGGCCGGGGCGATGACGTCCGCACCGGGCAGCAGATCCTCGACTTGGTAGCGCGCCGCGTCCGTGGCCGGACCGGTTCGCACCGAGAGGAGCAGCACCCGGGTCGGGATGTCACCTGATGGATCGTCCGGATCGGCGAAGATGTCACGCTCCGCGCCACTTGATTGCGCTGCCCGCCGCAATGCGGGGCGCGCCAGTGCCTGACGATAGTCCTCGACGTCGCACACAGTAGCCGCATGGGCGGCGAACGCGTGCGCAGCGTGTTCGCCGACGGCCACCGCGACCGGGTCCAGCCCCCACAGCAGCGGCACGTGGTCGGCGACGCGCAGGGCGAGCGCCTTGGCCGGGTTCGCGAACGAGTCCCGCGCCAGGTAGTCCTTCTCGGCCTCCAGGTCGAGCTGGTCGGCCAGCACCTGGACGTCGGCCACCAGCAGGCCCAGCGCGTTCGCGGTGAGCAGCCCGGCGGCCAGGCCGCGCGGGAACGCCAGCTCGGGCGGCACCGGGACGCGCGGCGCCAGCAGCACGCCCTTGCCCGCCACCGCGGCCGCGACCGGTCCTTCCGACGGCGCGGAGAGCACCACCGAAGCGCCGAAGCGCGCCGCGCGTTCCAGCGACGCGGCGAGCTCGCGGTCGCCGGGGTCGTCGGTGTGCGCGAAGACGACGTCGAGTGCGCCGATCCAGCTCGGCACCACCTCGGCCACGACGACCGGCACCGGGCACGACGGCGCCAGGAGCGCCGCGAGCAGCCGGGTCAGCGTCCGGCTCACGCCCGGCCGGTCGATCAGCACGACGGCGCGCGGACGGCCCACGTCGAGCCGGTCGGCCAGCCCCAGCTCGGCGGCCAGCTCGGCGGTCGCGCGCACCTGGGCACCGGCCATCGCGGCAGCGCGCAGCAGCCCCGCGCTGTCGGCCTCGGCCAGCCGCGCGGGGTCGTCGAGCAGCGAGTCGTCAAGCACTGTCGGCATCGGAATTTCCGCTGTCGCCGGGAATCCGGGCTTCGTCGAGGAGCAGCACCGGGATCCCGTCACGGACCGGGTACACCCGGCCGCACTCGGTGCACGTCAGTGCGTCGGCCTCGGGGTCGTCCGGTGCCCCGGGGCGCAGCGGGGCGTGATCGGGCGACGGGCACGCCAGGATCTCGAGGAGCTGGGCGTCGAGCGTGATGGCCATGGTTCCTCCATACCACGCGATGAGGTGTGGTGAAGGGCACCTTCCGGACACAGTTGGCCGCGGAAGCCCCTCCACGGGGACGGGTCAGCTGCGGATGATCGCGAGTACTTCGTCCACCAGCCCCTGCACGGCCTCGGCGTTCGCGGCCTCGACGTTCAGCCGGAGCAGCGGTTCGGTGTTCGAGGGGCGCAGGTTGAACCAGGCACCGCCCGGCAGCTGCACGGTGAGGCCGTCCAGCTCGTCGAGCTCGACGCCGGAGCGGACCCCGAAGGCGTCCTTGACGGCCATCATCTTGGCGACCTGGTCGTCCACCGTCGAGTTGATCTCGCCGGAGGCCGCGTAGCGCGAGTACGCGCTGGTCAGGTCGGACAGCGGGCCGTCCTGCTCGCCGAGGGCGGCGAGCACGTGCAGCGCCGCCAGCATGCCGGTGTCGGCGCGCCAGAAGTCGCGGAAGTAGTAGTGCGCGGAGTGCTCGCCGCCGAAGATGGCGCCGGTGCGGGCCATCTCGGCCTTGATGAACGAGTGGCCGACGCGGGTGCGGACCGGCTTGCCGCCGTGCTCGGCGACGATCTCCGGCACGCCCTTGGACGTGATCAGGTTGTGGATGACCGTGCCGCCCGGGTCCTTGGCCAGCTCGCGGACGGCGACCAGCGCCGTGATCGCGCTCGGCGAAACCGGCTCGCCACGCTCGTCGACGATGAAGCAACGGTCGGCGTCGCCGTCGAAGGCCACGCCCGCGTCCGCGCCGACTTCGCGCACCTTCGCCTGGAGGTCGACGATGTTCGCCGGGTCCAGCGGGTTGGCCTCGTGGTTCGGGAAGCTGCCGTCGAGCTCGAAGTACATCGGCACGACGTCGATCGGGAGCCCGGCGAAGACGGTCGGGACGGTGTGCCCGCCCATGCCGTTCCCGGCGTCGACGACGACCTTCAGCGGCCGGTTGGCCGACAGGTCGACGAGGTTGCGCAGGTAGGCGGCGTAGTCGGCGAGGACGTCCCGCTCCGACACGGTGCCGCGCTGGCCCTCGAACCCGGGCACGCCCTGCTCGACGGTGTCGCGGATCTCGGCGAGCCCGGTGTCCTGGCCGACCGGGGACGCGCCGGCACGGCACATCTTGATGCCGTTGTACTTGGCCGGGTTGTGGCTCGCGGTGAACATCGCGCCCGGCAGGTTCAGCGAACCCGAGGCGAAGTAGAGCTGGTCGGTGCTGGCCAGCCCGATGCTCACGACGTCGAGACCCTGCGAGGTGACGCCCTCGGCGAAGGCCGTGGCCAGGCCCGGGGACGAGTCGCGCATGTCGTGCCCGATCACCACCGCCGGCGCTTCCGGCTTGATGAGCAGGGCGAACGCGGCGCCGAAGTCGCGGACGAGCGCCGCGTCGAGCTGCTCGCCGACCACGCCGCGAATGTCGTAGGCCTTCACGATGCCCGAAAGGTCTGGCACGCCATCTCCCCGCGATTAGTCGTCCCGGCGCCCGCTGCGCCGCGCGGAAAGCCTACCGGCGGTGGTGGCGGGTTACGCGCTCAGGCGCGACCGGGGAGGACGCGCAGGTGGCCGCGGCGCCCGGAGGGGCCTTCCGGCTCGGGCGCGGGGGCCGGTTTGCCGGGGCGGCCGGCCTCGCGCACGGCCTCGGCCAGCGCCGTCAGCTCGTCGGCCGACGGGTCCGGAGCGGCGAAGGCGCCTTCGTGCCGGACGACTTCCCAGCCCTTGGGGACGGTCAGCCGCAGCGCGTGGGCTTCGCAGAGGTCGTACGAATGCGGCTCCGAAGCGGTGGCGAGGGGGCCGACGACGGCGGTCGAGTCACTGTAGGCATACGTCAGCGTGGCCACAGCCGGCTCGAGACAGCCGGTACGCGAACACTTCCGTACGCTCCGCACGATCCGAAACGATAGCGCGTCGCCGCAAGCTAGTAGGAGCGACACGCGCTGGGACGTGCCGACCGCATAGACTTCCGGGGTGGCGACGGCTCGTGACTTCCGACAGCGGCGGCGCTCGCGACGGGACCGGCACGGCCGGGGCCTGCGCGGGACGCTGTACCCGGCGACCCTGCCCGCCGCCGCGAGCCGCGCGGAGCGGTTCGACGCGCTGGTGCTCGACGCGCTGGAGCCGATCGAGGCCCGGTGGCGCCACGAGCTGACGAAGCTCGACGTCGCGGTGGACGACGTGCCCGAGGTCCGCGAGAACGGCCGGGCGCCGTCCGACGGCGTGCTGCACGACGGCGCGGTGCCGTTGTCGCGGCTGGTGCCGGCGGGCGTGGACCGGACCGGGATGCCGACGCGGGCGCGGATCGTGCTCTACCGGCGGCCGCTCGAGGCGCGGGCGAAGGATCCGTCGGAGCTGGCCGATCTGGTGCACGACGTGCTGGTCGAGCAGGTGGCCGGGTACCTGGGCGTGGAGCCGGACGTCATCGAAGGCGAGTAGGGCCCGGCTCGGCCGTCCCGCCGTCGGCCGACGGGTGCGGTGCCCCGGCCCAACGTCTTGAATGAGTCATTCAGGACCTCCCACGCCCTGAATGACTCATTCAAGACACACCGCCGGCGAGGCTGCCTACCTGCACCCGCCGAAAACATCCGCCGGGTACCTGGGCGTGGAGCCGGACGTCATCGAAGGCGAGTAGGCCCGGCTCCCGCTCCTCAGCGGCGGCGCCGGGCCGGGACCGCCGTCAGCAGCGTGAACAGCACCGCCGCCAGCTGGGCCAGCAGCAGCAGGTTCCGTTCCGTCCCCGGGAACTCGACCGTCACCTCGGACGAAGCCGGCGGCACCGACACCGCCACCTGGTGCCCCCAGGCCGGCACGATCGGGACGCTCTTGCCGCCCACCGACGCCTTCCAGCCCGCTTCCTGCTCCGCCGCGAGCACCAGCAGCCGCCCGGTCGGCCCGTCCGAAACGCGCACCCGCACGTCCGGCAGGCCCGCCTGGACCGGTGCCACGCCCGGCGCGTTCCCGGGCGCGCCGCCGCCCGTCACCGCCGCCTTCGCCTGCTCCGGCGAGATCAAGATCACCTGGCCGGCCGGTGGGAGCAGGCGCAGCACGCCGCGGCCGTCGGACGTCGGCGCGGCCACCGAGACCAGGTCCTTCGCCAGCGGCACGTACGCCTGCGGGTCGACGCCCGCCGGCAGCACCACGAACTGCACCCCGGAGGCGGCCGCGGCGGCGAACGCGCGCTGGACCGCCGCCGCGTCGCCCTGGCCGAGGTCGCGCCGCCACGCCGCCAGCCGGGCCGGGGTGCCGGGCGTCGGGGCCAGTTCGTCGTCGCCGTAGTGGGGCAGGCGGCCGCCGATCTGGCGGGTCGCGTCCGTCGCGAGGTCCAGGACCGACCGGCCGGACGCCGACACCTCCGCCGAAACCTCGGGCGCGAGCGAAGGCCGTTCGCCCGCGCGAAGCGGACCCTGGCCGCCGACGACCACCGCGCCGGCCGCCAGCGCGAGGAACACCACGACCCCGGCGACCGCGAACACCTTCGGCAGCCACGGCGACGGCACCCCGGCCGAACCACCGCGCTGCCACGAGCCGAGCACGACCCACAGCAGCCCGGCGCCGACGATCAGCAGCGGCACGCCCGCGTAGCCGTGCGCGGGTGATCCACCCTGCATCGGCGTCGCCGTCACCAGCCGCACCAGCACCAGGCCGCCGGCCCCCAGCGCGGCCAGCGCGAGCCCGCCCGCCGCGAGCTTCGTCGGGCGGACGACGATCGCGATCAGGGCCGCCGCGATCACCGCGACGCCGATCGGCCACGCGCCCGGCCCGCCCGGGTCGAGCCCGGCCAGATCGGTGCCGGACACCACCGCGGCCGCGCCGCCGAGCCCCTGCACCAGCAGCTCCGGGTGCCGCAGCAGGACCGTCGGCCACGGCAGCAGCAGCACCAGCGGCAGGAGGACCACGATGCCGACCGACGCGATCCGCCGCGCCAGCCCGGTCGGCGCGGGCAGCACGACGAACCCGATCAGCAGCCCGGCGAGCGCGAGCCCGTGCGCCAGCGGGGAGAACGCGCCCAGCAGCGCCACCCCGAACGCCGAGAGCGCCGACACGTGCAGCCACCGCGTGTCCGCCCGGACCAGCAGCCCGGCGATGCCCGCGGCCACGAGCGGCAGCACGAGGTGCACCACGACGACGTCGAGCCGGCCCTGCGCCACCCCGGCGGTCGCGGCGGGCAGCAGCGCGTAGGTCGCGGCGACGACCGCGCGGACCCAGCGGCGCACGCGCAGCCGCCGCGTCGCCGCGTACGCGCTCAGCGCGGCCAGCGGGATGTCACCGAGGAGCAGGATCGCCACCAGCGCGGCCGGGCCGCCGATCGGCGCGAACACCGCGCCGAGCGTGCCGAGCACCGGCAGCGTCGCCGACGCGGGCGCGCCGGTGCCGCCGGCGATCGCGTGCCACGGCGTCAGGTACGACGACCAGAGCTCGCCGAGCCCGCCGACCGGCAGCAGCTTGCCGCCGAAGAGGTCGAGGCCGAGCCGGGCGCGGTTGACCACCAGTCCCAGCGCGGTCATCACGACGAGCAGCACCACCGGCGGCGCGAAGATCGTCGCCGCGAGCACGCGCCGCCGGTTCACCTCGACGAAGACGATTTCCGGTTCGGGCTCCGCCACGACGGTGTCTTCGGTCGCGGACACCGGTTCGGGCGCCGCGGTTTCCGGCAGCGCGACGGCGACGAGCGTGCCCGGCTTGCGCAGCCCGTTCCCACGCGAGCTGAGGCCGCGCAGGGCGCCGGCGGGCAGCGCGTCCGGACCGACGGGACGGGTCTCGCGCGCGTCGAGCGCCTCGGGCGTCACCCACGCCGACTCGGTTTCGACGGTTTCCGGCACCCGGCCGAGGGCGACGTCTTCCTCGACGCCGCGGCGGACCAGCCCGACGACGCCCGCGCGGACGGCGTTGCGCAAGCGCGTCCCGCGTCCGGTGAAGAGCCCGCGAACCGTGCCAGGCCGCGGATTCCGCCGTCGGCGGGCGCGTGCGGCGCGCAATCCGCCGCGTCCACTGAGGAGGTACGCCGCGGCGGCGAACTCGGCGCGTGCTTCCCCGGTGCGGCGCAGCAGGACGAAGGCCAGCGCGCGCAGGAGGGAGAGCAGCGGGAGGCGGATCATCCCCAGCCAGAAGGAAAACGGCGAGCAGTTCACGAGGAACACCCGCAGCCCGTGCGCGCGGTTCGCGGCCGCGAGCGGGGTGGCGACGGCGTCCGCCGCGCGCTGCCCGGTGGTGACGGCGCGCGCGTGCCGCACCCGCGCGGTCGGCACGGAGAGGACGAGCCCGCCGGCGGCGTTCGCGCGCCAGCCGAAGTCGAGATCCTCGCGCAGCAACGGGAAATCGGGGTCGAAGCCGCCGAGATCGTCCCAGGCGTCGCGGCGGACGAGGGAGCCGGCGCTGGGCACGGCGAGCACCTCGGCCGGCTCTTCGCCGAGCGCGGCGATCTGCTGGCGGTGCCCGGAGGCGTCGGTGGACAGGCCGGCTTCGACGATCAGCCGCGGGTCGGTCCAGTCGAGGCCCAGCGAGCCGAGCACGGTCGCCGACGGGGTTTTGGTGGCGACGCGCAGGAGTTCGTCGAGGCAGTCGGGCTCGGGCGCGCAGTCGTCGTGCAGCAGCCACAGCCACGAACCCGGGTCGCCCCACCGCTCGGTGGCGTGCTCGACAGCTCCGGCGACCGCGGCGGCGAAGCCGGTATCACCTGAAAGTGTGATGACGCCGGAGAGCACGGGCACGGAGTCCGGGCCGGGATCTTCGGCGGCCTCGGCGAGCAGCCGCGGGGTCGCGTCGGTGGAACCGGTGTCCACGGCGAGCACGTGCCGGGGCCGGACAGTGCTGCGGCGCAACGAAGAAAGCGCCAGCGGCAGCCAGTTCTCGCCGTTGTGACAGACCACAATGGCCAGAACGGGCGCGGTGCGCAGGACGGGCGGCGCGGCGGTGCGGGGCAACGAACGCTCCAGATCAGGCGGCGGATCGGTGCGGCCACCCTACGGCCCCGGTCCGTCACCCGGTGGTGAACCCACGCCGAGTGTTCACCACGTGGAATCACCGGTGATGCGTGGCATCACCGGTGGTTCCCCCTCAAACAGCGCGTTTCTTCAGCTTCCGGCGCTCCCGCTCGGACAGACCGCCCCAGATGCCGAAGCGCTCGTCCTTGGCCAGCGCGTACTCAAGGCACTCGTCCTTGACCTCGCAGCCCAGGCAGATCCGCTTGGCTTCGCGGGTGGAGCCGCCCTTCTCCGGGAAGAACGCCTCCGGGTCCGTCTGCGCGCACAGGGCGCGTTCCTGCCAATCCTGCTCTTCCTCGGTGGCATCGATGAGCTCGGTGAGATCTCCCAGAGCCTGCTCCGGGATCTCGCCCCAACCCATGACGTGCCCCCATTCCTTACCATCGGCTTCCAACCGCACGTCCGCCTCCTCGCTCCCTAGCACTCCCCAGGCTGGCGGTGGTGAAACGACACTCGCTGTCCCCTCGACAACGAATGACATCACTGTGATTACACCCGTGTAGTGCGGTCAGGTCAAGCGGAGTAGCGAGTTCGGGGGACGTTCGGGCCCGACCGCGCAAGGGGACACGCCGGTAACTTCACACCGGGCATACGGAAGACTGGAAGCGTGCAGAAGTCAGCAGTGCGTCCCAGCCCGGTCTTCCTCGGCATCCTCGCGCTCACCGTCGCCGGTGGCGTGATGGCCGCGTTCGGTGACATCAACACCGTTTTCGTCCGCGACCGCGACCCGCTGCTCATCGCCGGGGTCGTGATCTTCGTCGCCGCCGGCTGGGTGGCGTCGCTGTCGCTGCACGAGTTCGGCCACGCGATGGTCGCCTACCGCGGCGGTGACTACAGCGTCGCCCACAAGGGTTACCTGACGCTGGACGTGCGGAAGTACACCGACCCCGTCCTGTCGATCATCCTGCCGCTGATCTTCCTCATCATCGGCGGCATCCCGCTCCCGGGCGGCGCGGTCTGGATCAACCGCGGCGCGCTGCGGTCGCGCGGGACGTCGTCGTGGGTGTCGCTGGCCGGGCCGCTGAGCAACCTCGCGGTCGGCGCGGCGCTGGCCCTCGTGGTCTCGCTGGTCCCGATGGCAGGCGGCCTGGTGATCGCGATGTCCTACCTGGCGCTGCTCCAGATCGTGACGTTCCTGTTGAACATCCTCCCGATCCCGGGCCTCGACGGCTGGGGCGCGATCGAGCCGTACCTCCCGCCGCGGGCGCGCGAGCTCGGCGCCAAGGTGCGCCCGTGGGCGCCGATCATCCTGTTCGCGATCCTGTGGTTCTTCCGCCCGGCGAACGCGGCCCTGTGGAACGCCTCGTACTCGATCTTCGGTGCCTTCGGCGGCTACGTGGACGGCGCCCAGATCGGGTTCAGCGTCTTCCAGTTCTGGAACTGACGGCCGGACCGGGCGCCGCGCGGGAAGATCACGCGCGGTGCTCGGTCAGCCAGACGTGTGCCCGCTTCCAGACTTCGCGCAGCCCCGACCGCTCCCCCAGGTAGTCCCCCGCCGCGCCGACGACCGGCAGCAGGCCGAGCGCCCGGTGGAAGAGATTGCCACGCGGCCGCTTCTCCAGCTCCTCCGTGATCCCGAGGAGCCCGCGCCCGAGCCGCCACAGCGTGCCCGCCGCCGCTTTCACCGTCGCCTTGCCGTGCTTCTTCTCCGACGCCGTCAGCTCTTCGGTCAGCCTCGCGGCTTCCTCCGCTTCCGCCGCTTCGTCGTGCTCCGGGTGCTTGCCCGCCGCGAGGTCGGCGTCGATCTCCCGCTCGAACAGCACCGCCGCGATCAGCTGCACCCGCGTGCCCACGTCGGTCACGCCGTACTCGCCGGCGATCGCGCACAGCAGCAGCCCCTGCGACGCCGCCCCGAGCGTGTCCTGCACCGGCAGCCGGTCGGCCAGCGCGCCGCCCAGGCCCGGGATCGACGTCAGCAGCGCCGTGAACCGGCCGACGCGGTTCATCCACCAGCTCGACCGGTCGTAGCCCGTCATCCGCGCCCACGCGGCCGTGCCCGGCACCTTCACCGACGTCACGCCGTGGATCAGCTTCGCCTTCAGCCCGGACTCGACCTCGGCCAGGTCGTCGGCCGCACGCGCCTGCAGGCCGAACGGGTCGGACTCGCGCAGCGCGTCGAGCATCGGCCCGCACGCCCGCACGAACGGCCGCAGCACGGCCACGACCTGACGGTCGGAGATCGCTTCAGCCACGTCCCGGACTCCTTCCCGCGGCGGCGCGGCCCAGCCCGCCGCCGAGCACCAGCGCACCCGGCAGCGCGCTCGCGCCGAGCAGCACCAGCGCGCGCCAGTCCTGGATCAGCACCAGGTCGCCGCCCGGGCCCAGCAGGCCGACGCCGAACACGACGACGACCCACACCACCAGGGGTACCCACGAAAGCCCGGGCCGCACCAGCTTCGCCGTCGTCGACACCAGCCAGGGCGTGGTGACGGCGCCGACGACCACCGTCAGCGGCAGCGGCACGACGCCGATCCGCAGCGGCAGGAAGAACAGCTCCAGCACGGCCAGCAGCACCGCGTCGAGGGCGAGCAGCAGCAGGAACAGCCTCTGCTCCCAGGTCAGCGGCTCGGGCACCGTCACAGCCCGCCGAACAGGTCGTCCGCCGCACCGTCGGCCGGGCCGTGGGCCAGGACGAAGGAGTCGTGCGCCGGGATGGGCTGGGCGACCTCGTTCGTCAGCGCGAAGTACGGGACGTCGCCGCCGACCACGGCCAGCTGCGTCGCGTGCGCGCGCAGGGCGGCCAGCTTCGCCGGGACGTACGCGGCGACGTCGAGCGTCGTCGTGATCTCCTCGTCCGGGGTCACCGGCAGCTCGTCGTCGGGCGGCACGGGGTACTCGGGCTCGCCGGCCCGCAGCGCGGCCAGCCCGGTGCGCATCGCGTCACTCGACGTGACGGTGTGGAACACCCGCACCACCGACTCCGCGCGTGGTGCCGCGGCCATGGTGATCTCGTGGGCGCGGACGTGGTCGGGGTGGCCGTAGCCGCCGAAGGCGTCGTAGGTGACGACGACCTGGGGCCGCACCTCGTCGAGGATCTCCGCCAGCTGCCCGGCCTGCTCCTCGGCGCTGCCCCCGGTGAACGCGCGCGGGTGCGCGGCCGAGGGCGTGCCCGCCATGCCCGAATCGCGCCACCGGCCGATCCCGCCCAGATAACGATGTCGTGACACCCCCAGCGCGGCGCACGCGGCCTTCAGCTCGGCGACGCGGTAGCCACCCAGCTGGTCGGCCGCCCAGGCGCCCAGCCCCGCCAGCTCGGGCAGGCCGGCCATGATCTCGCCCTCTTCGCCGAGCGTGCAGGTCACGACGGTCACCTCGGCACCTTCGGCGGCGTATCGTGCGATCGTGGCGCCGGTGGTGATGCTCTCGTCGTCGGGATGGGCGTGGACGAGCAGCAGCCTGCGCGGTACCGGGGAGATCACGGGTTGAGCGTAATTCCCGTGCTCCGACCTTCGTCGGGGACACCCTCGGTTATCCTCGCGCGAGTCGCGACCGCCGCGTCGCGATCGTCTGTACCCCCACGAAGGGCATCTTGGTGAGCACTGAAGCAACTTCGGCGGACGTCGCCGGCGTGTCCGGTTCGGTCCTGTCGATCTCCGACCTGAGCGTGTCGTTCCAGACCGAGGACGGCGTCGTGGACGCCGTCAAGGGCATCGGGTTCGACGTGCAGCCCGGCGAGATCGTCGCCGTGGTCGGGGAGTCCGGGTCCGGCAAGTCCGTCACGTCGATGTCGGTGCTGGGCCTGCTGCCCAAGACCAGCCGGATCGCCGGCGAGCTGCGCCTCGGCGAGCGCAACCTGGCGGATCTCAAAGACAAGGACATGCAGAAGATCCGCGGCAACCAGGTCGCGATGATCTTCCAGGAGCCGATGACGGCGCTGAACCCGGTCTACACGGTCGGCTGGCAGCTGCGCGAGGCCCTGCGCTCGCACCTGGACATCTCCAAGGCCGCCGCGGACAAGCGCGCGGTCGAACTGCTCGACATGGTCGGCATCCCGAACCCGGAGCTGCGGTTCAAGCAGTACCCGCACCAGCTCTCGGGCGGTCTGCGCCAGCGCGTCGTCATCGCGATGGCGATCTCCTGCGACCCGAAGGTGATCATCGCCGACGAGCCGACCACCGCGCTCGACGTCACCGTGCAGGCGGAGATCCTCGGCCTGCTGCGCAAGCTGCGCGACACCCTCGACACGGCGATCGTGCTGATCACCCACGACATGGGCGTCGTCGCCGACATGGCCGACCGCGTCATCGTGATGTACCAGGGCGAGATCGTCGAAGAGGCCCCCTCGCGCGAGCTGTTCGCGTCGCCGAAGGAGGACTACACCCGGCGGCTGCTGGCCGCGGTGCCGGTGCTGGGCCAGCGCCCGGAGGGGCGCCGCCTGCTCGACGACACCGGCATCGTCTCCGACAGCACCGAGGCGGCCAAGATCGCCGAGGAGATCCGGCTGGCCGACGCCGAGCTCGAGGCCGTGATCGAGGAGGCCGCGCCGGCCCTCGAGATCAAGAACCTGGTGCTCGAGTACCCGGGCCGTCGCGGTCAGGGCAAGAACCGCGCGGTGGACGACGTCTCGCTGACCATCGCCAAGGGCGAGATCGTCGGCCTGGTGGGCGAGTCCGGCTCGGGCAAGACGACCGTCGGCCGCTGCGCCGTCGGCCTGCTCCAGGCCACTCAGGGCACCGTCGCGATCGCCGGCAAGGACATCACGAAGATGTCGGCGAAGGAGCTTCGCCCGCTTCGCCGGTACTTCTCCATCGTGTTCCAGGACCCGGCGTCCACTCTGGACCCGAAGATGACGATCGGCGAGTCGATCGCCGAGCCGATGGTGCTGCACAAGGTGCTGGCCGGCAAGGAGCTGTCGGCCCGCGTGCGTTCGCTGCTCGACAAGGTCGAGCTGGGCGGGCACTACATGAACCGCTACCCGCACGAGCTCTCCGGCGGCCAGCGCCAGCGCGTGGCGATCGCCCGGGCGCTGTCCCTGGACCCGGCGCTGCTCATCGCGGACGAGCCGACGTCGGCGCTGGACGTGTCGGTGCAGGCCCGCGTGCTGGACCTGTTCCTCGACCTGCAGCAGTCGCTGCAGTTCGCGTGCCTGTTCATCAGCCACGACCTGGCGGTGGTCGACCTGCTCGCCGACCGCGTCGCGGTGATGCAGCACGGCAAGCTGGTCGAGATCGGCACGCGCGACCAGGTGCTGCACTCGCCCCAGCAGGACTACACGCGCCGCCTGCTGTCGGCGGCGCCGGTCGCGGACCCGGTGCTGCAGGCCGAGCGCCGTGCGGCCTGGGAGGCCGGCAAGCTGGCCCCGGTCGCCGACTGAGGCCCTGACGCACGAAGGCCGCCACCCAGGCTCGGGTGGCGGCCTTCCGTCGTTTCCGGGGCGGCTCAGCCGACGCGGATGCGGGGGTCGAGGATGCCGTACATCAGGTCGGCCACCAGGTTCGCCACCACGACGCTGGCCGCGATCAGCACCAGCCAGCCCATCAGCACCTGGGGATCGTTCTTGTTGACCGCCTCGACCAGCAGCGTGCCCATGCCGTGCCAGTTGAAGACCGTCTCGGTGATGATCGCGCCCGTCACCGTGGCGCCGAAGTTGACCGAGAACAGCGTCATCACCGGGATCAGCGCGTTGCGGAACGCGTGCCGCCAGATCACGCGGCCGTTCGAGACGCCCTTGGCGCGTGCCGTGCGCACGTAGTCGGCGTCCAGGACCTCCAGCATCGACGCCCGCTGGAACCGGCTGTAGGCGGCGAACGTGATGGCCATGATGGACAGTGTCGGCAGCAGGAACGCGCCGACGTACTTCGCGAGCGCGTCACCGACGCCGGTCGCCGAGAGGCTCTCCGGGCTCGTCGTGCGCAGCCACGGGTCGCCGAGGACGTCGGCCAGGCCCAGCTGCCGCACCCAGCCGTTGAGGCGGATCGCGTAGCCCTTGAGGACGATGGCGATGCAGAAGATCGGCATCGAGAACATCAGGAACGCCAGCGTGGTCGCGAGGTAGTCCCAGATCGAGTACTGCTTGACCGCGGCGAGGACCCCGACCAGCACGCCGAAGATCAGGGCCAGCACGGACGCCGCCAGCACCAGCTCGAGCGTCACCTTGAAGGCCGCCAGCACCTTCGGGGCGACCGGCTGCAGTGCGTTGCCCTGCGCGATGGAGATGCCCCAGTCGCCGCTCAGGAAGTGGCCGAGCCAGGTGAAGTACCGCGCGAAGACGCTCTGGTCCAGACCCAGCTTGTGCTCCGTGTCGGCGATGGCCTGGGGGTTGATCCCGGGTTTGTTGCGCAGCTCCCCGAGCGGGTCGCCCGTGTTGGCCACCATGACGAAGCAGAGGAACGTGCCGAGCAGCAGGACCGGGACCGAGATGGCCAGCCTGCGGAGCACGTAGAGCACGAGATTCATCCGAAACCCCCAGGTCCGGCGATCTTCGCGGGAAAACGGACGCGGGGGCGACCGGAACCGGTCACCCCCGCGTCGGCGTTCAGGCCTTCATTCTCCGCTGACGTGGATCGAAGGCGTCGCGAAGACCGTCACCGATGAAGTTGATCGTCAGTGAAATCAGCACGAGCACGACGAACGGCCCGAAGAACAGTGCCGGCCGCGTCTGCAGCTGGGCGTAGTTCTCCAGGATGACGCGGCCGAGCGAAGTGTCCGGCAGCTGGACACCGAGGCCGATGAACGACAGCGCGGCTTCCGCCAGCACGGCCTGCGCGACCGCGAGGGTCGCGTTGACCGTGATGCTGCCGACCATGTTCGGCACCAGGTGCTTGAAGATGATCCGGAACGTGCCGGCACCCGAAGCGCGAGCCGCGTCGACGAACTCGCGCTGGGAAAGCGACATCGCTTCGGCTCGGGTGATCCGGGCGACCTGCATCCAGCCGAACGCCGCCAGGACCAGCGCGACGATGTACCAGGAGCCGCTGCCGAAGACCTTCGCCAGGATGGCCGCCGCGGCGATCTGCGGGATGATCAGGAACAGGTCCGTCACCCGCGAGACCGCCGAGTCGGTGAACCGGCGCAGGTAGCCCGCCAAGGCGCCGAGGACGACGCCGACGAACGTCGACAGGATCGACACCGTGAGGGCGATCAGCAGCGAGAACTGGGTGCCACGCAGGATCTGCGACACCATGTCCTTGCCCACCTGCGTGGTGCCCAGCGGGAAGTCCCCGCTCGGCTTGGCGAAGGAGGGGAACGAGCTGTCCTCGTAGTTGTGCTTCCAGAAGAGCGGCATGATGATGCTGAGCACGACGATCAGCACCAGCACCGCGGTCGACAGCATGGCCAGCTTGTGGTGCAGGAACTTCCGGAGGACCAGCTTGCCCTGGCTCCGGGGTTCGGGCAGGGCTTCCGGCGGGAGCGTGCCGTCCTTGGACGCGGTCTCGCTCGCGAGAAGGGAGTTCAAGTCAGCCAACGCGAATCCTCGGGTCCAGGATGCCGTACATCATGTCGGCGATCAGGTTGGCGACGATCACGCTGGTGGCGATCACCACGAGCCAGCCCATCATCACCTGAGTGTCGTTCTTCGAGACGGCTTCCACCAGCAATGTGCCCATACCGTGCCAGTTGAACACCGTTTCGGTGATGATCGCCCCGGCGAGGACGGAGCCGAAGTTCACCGAGAACAGCGTGGTCACCGGGATCAGGGCGTTGCGGAACGCGTGCCGGAAGATGACCCGGCCGCCGCCGAGGCCCTTGGCGCGCGCGGTGCGCACGTAGTCCGAGTTCAGCACCTCGAGCATCGAGGCCCGCTGGAACCGGCTGTACGCGGCGAAGCTGATCGCCATGATCGACAGGACCGGCAGCAGGTAGGCACCGATGGTGCTGGCTATGAAGTCACCGACGCCGTCGGTTTTGAGCTGTTCCGGACTCGTCGTCCGGAGCCATGGATTGCCGAGGACGTCGGAAAGGCCGAGGTCGCGCACCCACCCGTTGATCTCGATCGCGTAGTTCTTCAGCACGATCGCCACGCAGAAGATCGGCATGGAGAACAGCAGGAAGGCCAGGGTGGTGGCGATGTAGTCGACGATCGAGTACTGCTTCACCGCGGCGAGCACGCCGACCATGATGCCGATGATGAGCGCCAGGATCTCGGCGCCGACCACGAGCTTGAACGTGACGCCGAACGCGGCTATCACCTTGGGGGCGACCGGCGCGAGGGCGTTGCCCTGCGCGATGGACGTGCCCCAGTCACCCGTGAGGAAGTGCCCGAGCCACGAGAAGTACCGCGGCACGATGCCCTGGTCGAGGCCCATCTTGTGGGCCAGGGCGTTGATGGCGTCCTGGCTCATCTGCGGGTTGTGCCGGAGCTCGCCGAGCGGGTCACCGGTCGCGGCGACCATGACGAACGACAAAAAGGTCCCGACCAGCAGGACGGGGATCGATATCGCCAGGCGGCGAAGGATGTAGATCACCAGGTTCAACGAACTGCTCCTCATCCGGGCCTGGTCTTCAGAAGTGCGCTGGACCGCTACCCGGTTGTCTACCGTAGTGGGGGTAACCCTACGGTCAACAGCTACTTCCGGTGGGTACCGGGGCCCGGCTCGTGGCCGGACCCCGGTACCCCCAGGTCATCTGGAGCGAGGGGAACGAAAAGGCAGGGCGGACCCTACTTCTTCTGCTCCCACTCGCCGGCGTTCCACAGGGCACCGTTGTACGACTGCATGTACACGCGGTCGATACCCTTGAACGCCCACATGGACGGGGTCTGCCAGAGCGGGATGGTGGCGTACTTGTCGGCGATCGCCTTGTCCGCAGCCTGGTAGCTCTGCGTCTTGACGGTCTCGTCCGTCGCCTTCACCGCGGTGTTGAACGCGTCGTCGATCTTCGGGTCGCAGAGGTTCTGGTAGTTCTGGTCGCCACCCTTGTCCGGGCAGACGTAGATCGACCGCGACTGCGACTTGAACGGAGCCGACGACCAGCCGAACAGCGCGACGTCGTAGTCACCGGTCGAGACGCGGCCGCCCTTGAGGAAGTTGGCGTCGGTCTCGTCCTTGACCTCGATGCCGGCCGCCTTGGCCTGCGAGATGATGATCTCGACGGTCTGGCTGCGGCGGGTGTTCTGGTTGTGCGTGATCTTGAACGAAGCCCGCTGCGTGCCCTTGGCGAAGATGCCGTCGGCGCCCTTGGCCCAGCCGGCGTCGGTCAGGGTCTTGGCCGCGGCTTCGGCGCCCAGGCCGACCTTGCTGCCGTACAGGTCGGTGTAGCCCTCTTCACCCTGGAAGAACACGATCGAGTTCAGCGGGGTGATGTCGGCCTGCACCTCCTTGAGCAGCTTCTCGACGATCGGCTTGCGGTCGACCGCCTCGAAGAACGCCTTGCGCAGCGCGTCGTCCTTGAACATGCGGTTGAACTGCAGGTCCAGGTGCTCGTAGGTCAGCTGCGGGGCCGAGCCGTAGGTCACGCCCTGGGGGGCGAGGCTCTTCATCGTCTGCGCCGCGGTGGCGTCCGGCTGGGTCGACGCCGCGACGTCGATCTCACCGTTCTGCAGCGCGGTCGCCATGGCCTTGGTGTCTTCCATGGCGCGGACGACGATCTTGGCCGGTCCGCCCTTGCCGCCCGACCACTTCGGGTTCTTCACGAGCGTGACGGACTTCTGGTTGGCGTCGAACGCGTCGATCATGTACGGGCCCGAGGCCGGCATGATCGACTTGTCGAAGCCCTTCCACTTGTTCGTCCAGAAGTCGCCGGCCTTGGACAGCTGGGCCGCGTCACCGGTCGGCGCGAGCTTGGTGATGTCCGCGATGCCGGTCGCCTTCTCGAGGACGTGCGCCGGCAGGATCTGGACGCCGCTGAACAGGCCCTTGTAGTCGAGGTACGGCTCGCTGTAGTCCGTCTCGAAGGTCAGGTTGTCCTTGCAGGTGGCCGTCTTGATCTTGTCGTAGCCGGTGGTCGAAGCGGCGTTGAACGGGTTCTTGCCGTCCGAGCCCTTGGCCTGCCCGCTCCCCGACAACCAGGCCAGGTAGAAGTCCTTGCAGTCGAAAGGCGCGTCGTCGGACCACTTGAGGTTCGGCTTGATCTTGTACGTGACGACCTGCGGGTCCTTGGACGTCACGTCGACCGAGTCGAGGATGTCGTTGTTGAGCAGCACCTTGTTGTTGCCGTCGAGGACGAAGGCGTCTTCGAGGACCGTGGTCAAGATGTAGGTGTTGTACGAGCTGTTGGTGTCCGGGGTGTTGTTGTTGTACCCGGAGTACCCGTCGTCGATCCCGACCGTGACCGTGCCGTCCCAGCCCTGGACGTCCGCGAGCTTGAACGAGTCACCCTGCTCGGCCTTGCCGACCGCCATCGACTTGACGTCCGTCGACGATCCGTTCTGGTCGGTGCTGCCCGAGCCCGAGTCGCCACCGCTGCAGGCGCTCAGCAGCAGCGAGGCGCCTGCGACGAGCGACAAGGCGGAGACTGCTTTGGTTCTCCTCATGAAGTGTGCCCTCCTAGCACTGAGTCCTTGAATTGTGACAAGGACCCACACCGCTCCGGTTTGGTGCCGGAGCCTACGACACGCCAAGCGACACTCAACTGGCGCACTGCGGGAGCACGCTAGAAAGGAAAAGCACCGACAGTCACCAGTTCAGGGTCGATCGTGACCAAAGGGTGACTTCCAGCCGACATCCAGAAATACGACGGTTACCTCACGGATTCACTGAGTCCCACTCGAAGGCGTGCGCCAAGATCACCCGGTAGTACTGAATGCGTAGCCGAGCGATTACTTCGGGCCGCGAGTCCAGTTCACGGCGGACCCGAACGGACCCACCATCGGTGGACCGGGGGTTACTCCCGAGATGCCCGAACCGATCGCCAGGGTGTCAGCCAATTGGAACAACGGGATCACCACGTTCTGGCGCCAAAGTTCAGGCTCCAGGGTGGTCAGAGCCTCGGCGATCGGCGTCGCCCCGGACAGCGCCGCGTCGATCGACGGCTGCAGCGCCGGGTCGCAGAAGCCCGCCGAATTGCCCGGAACGACGGGTTTCGCCGGGTCCGTCCCCGACGCCGTCTGCTCGGGACGGCAGCCGAAGGTCGACGCGAGCACCGAAGCCGTGTCGCCGCCGACCGCCTGCGGCACGACCGCGATGTCGATGCCGACACTGCCCGCCGAGTCGCCGGTCGGCTGCTGGACCCCGCTCGCGACCGGCATCGCGAGCAGGCCGCTGAACAGGTCGCGCGGCTGCGGCGTGATCGCGTTGACCTCGACGCCCTGCGCGACGAGCTGGGCCGTGAGCTCCTTGGCGATCGTCGCGTACGGCTCCTGGGTGCCGGGCGAGGCGATCACCAGCGAGAGCGCCTTGCCGTTCTTGCGCCAGGTGCCCGCCGTCTTGGCGTAGCCGGCCGCCTTCAGCGACTCTTCGGCCTTCGCGACGTCGGGGGCGGTCGGCGGGCCGGGCGGGATGGTCGCCGCGTACCCCTTCACCGAAGGCGCCGTGACCTGGGCATCGGCGTGCAGCTGCGACGACGGGCCGCCGTTGACGCCTTCGGTGGTCAGCTTGCCCCGGTCGATCAGCGCGGCGATCCCGGCGCGGACCTGCGTGTCGTGCAGCGTGGCGCTGACCGGGCGCAGCAGCACGTCGGCGACCAGCGGCCGGGCCACGGTGTGCAGCTGCACGGCCGAGCCGAGGTCGCCGAGCCGCTTGAGCTCGTCGCCGGTCGTCCTGGCCAGGGCGAACTGGTCGTTGCCGCTCTGCAGCGCGGCCAGCAGCGTGTTCTGGTCCGAGCGGCGCAGCACGATCCGGTCGATCGCCGCGGGCTTCTCCCAGTAGCGCTCGTTGCGCTCGAGGATGACCTCGCCGCGGGCGATGTCGAGGCTCTTGATCGAGAACGGGCCGGCGATGGCCGGGAAGTTCGAGGCCAGGGCCCCGCGCCAGCCGTCGGGCGCGTCCTTGAGCAGGTGGGCTGGCAGCAGGTCCGAGAACAGCGTCTGCCAGCCGGGGTACGGCTTGGCGAAGGTGACCTCGACGCGCTTGCCGCCTTCGCGGGACTGCAGGTCGGAGATCTGCCGGTAGCCGGCCGGGCCGATCACACCGGGCTGGTCGCGCATCTGGGTGCGCAGGTAGTCGAAGTCCTCGGCGGCGATCGGCGCGCCGTCGGACCAGGACGCGTCCGGGCGGATCTCGTAGGCGACCACGAACGGCTGCTGCGAGATCACCTCGGCGGACTTCATCAGGTTCTTGTCCAGCTGGGTGCTGCCGTCGTCCTTCTGGCGGAACACCGAGGGCAGCAGCAGCTGCGACAGCGCGGAGGTGACCTGCGAGGAGTCGGCCAGGTTGTGCGGGTTGTACCCGCCGAGCACGTCGTCGACCCCGACGACGATCTGCGACGGCGTCTTCCCGGTGGTCGACGCGGGCGGGACCGACGAGGACACCACCGGTGGTGGCGGGGTGTTCGAGCAGGCGGTGACCAGCACGGCCGCGAGCGCCAGCACCGGCACCGCCTTGCGTTTCACCCGCACGCCCCGTTCCTCCCAGATTCTCCCCGATCGGGTCAGCCATGCTCCCACGACCGCGTCCGCGGCCGGAACCGGGATTCCCGTACCCGGATCGGCCGGGCCCGGCGCCACACCGTGGCGCTATGGAAAAAGGACGCGCGAAGGACCGTCCGGGTTCCCGGACCGTTCCGGAACGGCGGAACGAACACGCCCGGGACACGGGCCGGGATCGACCCGGTGGTGAACACCAGGCGTCGAATCCCCGAATGCCCCTATAAAGATATAAGGAGAAGAGCCCCGGAATTCGTGACTTCGCGTCGGTCGATTATCCACCCAGGGTGACCGGGTGGCAATGCAAAAACCTCCCGGCGTGGTACGCCGGGAGGTTTTTACGCGATTTTTCGATTCAGCCGTTGTCGCGGCTCTTCGCGCGCGAACGCTCTTTCGCGCGGGAGTTGATGTCCAGGGTGACCTTGCGGACCCGGACGACCTCGGGCGCGACCTCGACGCACTCGTCGACCGAGCAGAACTCCAGCGCCTCTTCGAGGCCCATCTTGCGCGGGCGGGCCAGCGTCTCCATCACGTCGGCGGAGGACTGACGCATGTTCGTCAGCTTCTTCTCCTTGGTGATGTTGATGTCGAGGTCCTCGAAGCGCGGGTTCTCGCCCACGACCATGCCCTCGTACACGTCGGCGCCCGGCTCGACGAAGAACGAGCCGCGGTCGGCCAGCTGGATCATCGCGTACGCGGTGACCGGGCCGGTCCGGTCGGCGACCAGCGAGCCGCTGTGGCGGGTGCGGATCTCGCCCGCCCACGGGAAGTAGCCCTCGAACACGTGGTTCGCGATGCCGGTGCCGCGGGTCTCGGTGAGGAAGTCGGTGCGGAAGCTGATCAGGCCGCGCGACGGGAGCACGTACTCGAGCTTGATCCGGCCGGTGCCGTTGCCGCTCATGTCCTCCATGCGGCCCTTGCGCGCGGCCAGGAGCTGGGTGATCGCGCCGAGGTGCTCCTCCGGCGAGTCGATGTAGAGGCGCTCGAACGGCTCGTGCAGCTTGCCGTCGATCGTGCGCAGCACCACCTGCGGCTTGCCGACGGTCAGCTCGAAGCCCTCGCGGCGCATCTGCTCGACCAGGATGGCCAGCGCCAGCTCGCCACGGCCCTGGACCTCCCAGGTGTCGGGGCGCTCGGTCGGCAGGACGCGGATCGAGACGTTGCCGATCAGCTCCTGGTCGAGGCGGGCCTTGACCAGCCGCGCGGTGACCTTGTCGCCGCCGTTGCGCCCGGCCAGCGGCGAGGTGTTGACGCCGATGGTCATCGAGATCGCGGGCTCGTCGACGGTGATCCGGGGCAGCGCCACCGGCGTCTCGGAGTCGGCGAGGGTGTCGCCGATCGTGATCTCCGGGATACCGGCGATGGCGACGAGCTCGCCCGCGCTGGCCTCGGTCGCCGGGACGCGGGTGAGCGCCTCGGTGACCAGCAGCTCGGAGATGCGGACGTTCTGCACGGTGCCGTCTTCGCGCATCCAGGCCACGGTCTGGCCCTTGCGGAGCTTGCCGGCGTGGATGCGGATCAGCGCGATGCGGCCGAGGAAGTTCGACGCGTCGAGGTTGGTGACCAGCGCCTGCAGCGGCGCGTCGAGGTCGGCGGCGGGCGGCGGCACGTGCCGGAGCAGCGTGTCGAACAGCGGGTCGAGGTTCTCGCTCTCGGGGATCTCGCCGTCGGCGGGCTGCTCCAGGCTCGCCTTGCCGGCGCGCGCGGAGGCGTAGACGACCGGGAGGTCGAGGATCGCGTCGTGGTCGGCGTCCTCGATGTCGCTGGCCAGCTCGAGCAGCAGGTCGTGGGTCTCCTCGACGACCTCGGCGATCCGGGCGTCCGGGCGGTCGGTCTTGTTGACCAGCAGGATCACCGGCAGGCCGGCTTCCAGGGTCTTGCGCAGCACGAAGCGGGTCTGCGGGAGCGGGCCCTCGCTGGCGTCGACCAGCAGGACGACGCCGTCGACCATGGCCAGGCCGCGCTCGACCTCACCGCCGAAGTCGGCGTGGCCGGGGGTGTCGATGACGTTGATGGTCACCGAGCCGTCGGGCGTCTGGCGGTGGATCGAGGTGTTCTTCGCGAGGATCGTGATGCCCTTTTCGCGCTCCAGCTCGCCCGAGTCCATGACCCGGTCGACGAGCTCGGCCCGCTCGGCGAAGGCGCCGGACTGACGCAGCATCGCGTCGACGAGAGTCGTCTTGCCGTGGTCGACGTGGGCGACGATCGCGACGTTGCGCAGGTCGGGCCGGGTCTTACCGGTCGGCCGGCCGGTTTCGACGGTAGCGCTGGCTGCGGGCACGCGAGAACTCCTGAACTTCAAGGGTTGGATGGCCGCGTAAGCCCGTCAGGCATCCCGTGACCGGCTCTGGTCACACGCGGACCTCACCCAGGATACCTGCCACCCCATTGTGAGCGGCCCCACGCCCCCACGTCGGTTAGGCTGACCTAACGTGGAAACCCGGTGAACGTCGCCGATTCGGAAGGTGCGTGCGCGTGGGCAAGAAGCCGCAGGACCCGCGAAAGGTCGTGCGCAAGCTGATGAAGGCCGGCAAGGTCAAGAAGAAGTGCTGCCGGTCGAAGCCGCGCTGCAAGAAGTGCCCGGTGCTCGCCCTCAAGAAGGCCAAGCAGGACCTCGCCGCCTAGCTGCCCGGAACCTCAGTGCGGCACCGCTTCGTTGAGTTGCCGCAGCTCAGGAGCGGTCTTGGTCGGCGAGAACTCGATGACCTCGTACTGCGCGAGGTGCTTCACGGAGAACGGGTCGGACGCCAGGATGGCGTCCAGCTTCCCGCGGGCCATCGGGCGCGTGATGATCGCGCCGCCGACCCGCGGCTTCCGCGCCCCGGAGGCGAGGAAGAGGCCCCGCTCGTACTGCCGTTCCAGCCACGCGACGTGGTCCGGCAGCGCCAGGTCGACTTCTTCGATCGGTGCGGTGTAGGTCAGCAGCACGACGAACATGGTTACGACGGTAGACCCGCTCGGCTATAGTCGCTGCCATGCGTGCGCAGACGTCCCAGTGGTGGCCGCCCCCGGCGGCCGTCTAGTCCTGCGCTGATCACCAGCGGCCGCCCCGGACGGGCGGCCTTTTTCATGCCTTCTCCGGGGTGGTCCCCTCGGAAAGGAAGAGCATGAGCAAGCTGTCCGGCATCACCCCCTCGGGTCACGTCCACCTCGGCAACTACCTCGGTGCGGTGCGCCGCTGGGCTCGCGAGGGCGGCGCCGACGACCTGTACTTCGTCGCCGACCTGCACGGCATGACGACCCCGCACAACCCGGCGAAACTCCGATCCTTGGCGAGCGAGCAGCTCGCCGTGCTGATCGCCGCCGGGATCGACCCGGAGCGGGTGTTCGTCCAGTCCGATCTGGCCCGCGAGCTGGGCGCGCTGACCTGGGTCCTGGAGTGCACCTGCAACTACGGCGAGGCCGCGCGGATGATCCAGTTCAAGGAGAAGTCCAAAGGCCAGGCCGGGGTGCGGCTGTCGCTGCTGACCTACCCGGCGCTGATGGCCGCGGACATCCTGCTGCAGGGCGCGGACGAGGTGCCGGTCGGCGAGGACCAGCGCCAGCACGTCGAGCTGACGAGGACGCTGGCCAAGCGCTTCAACGGAACGTACGGCGACGTGTTCACGGTCCCCCGGGCGGTGCTCCCGCCGGCGGGGGCGCGCGTCAAGGACCTCGCCGACCCGGCGCGCAAGATGTCGAAGTCGGCGCGCGACGCCGTGGGCGTGGTGTTCGTCCTCGACGAGCCCGACCAGATCCGCCGCAAGGTCCGCCGCGCGGTCACCGACGGCGGGACGGTGCCGGTGCACGCCCCGGACACCCGCCCGGGGATGGCGAACCTGCTGGAGATCCTGGCCGCGTGCCGGGGTGGCGCGCCGGCCGACCTGGCGGAGGAGTTCTCGTCGTACGGAGCGGTGAAGGACGCCGTCGCGGATGCGGTCATCGAGGAGCTGCGACCCCTGCGTGAACGCGCGTTAACCCTGCTGGAAGACGTCGCGGAGCTGGACCGGGTCCGGAAGGCGGGCGCGGAGCGGGCTCGGGAGCGCGGCGCGCACCGGCTCGACGCGGCGTTGAGGATGATCGGCGCCTGTTGAAGGGCCGTCAGGAGAGCAGCGCGCGGAAGGCGGGGAGCAGCAGGCGGTCGGCGGGCAGCCAGTCGACGTCGTCGAGGTCGTCGGGCCCGAGCCAGCGGACGGCCAGGTGCTCCACCGCGCGCGGCTCTTCGCCGGGCGAAACGAGCTTCGCGGCGTAGATGCGGAGGACCTTCTCGCCGGGCAGCGGCACCTCCTGCCCGACCCGGTCGCCGACCTCGATGACGACGTCCAGCTCCTCGCTGCACTCGCGGGCCAGCGCGAAGGCCTCGGACTCGCCTTCCTCGACCCGCCCGCCCGGCAGCTCCCACTGCCCCGCGTGGCCGGGCGGCCAGGCCCGCTGCTGGGCGAGCAACTTGCCGTCGCGCACGAGGGCGGCACCCACGATCACACCGTTCACAGCCCCGGAATCTACCCGGAAGCCCCGAGCCTCCCGCGGCCTCGCCGTGTCGACCCGCCAATCACGCGTGTCGACCTCCCGATCACGCGAGCCGACCCTCCAAGCACGCGAGTCGACCCTCCAAGCACGCCAGCCGACCCTCCAGGCACGCCAGCCGACCCTTCGGTCACGTCTCACCGCCAGCGGCCGCGCGCCAGACGACGACGAACCGCGCTCCGCCGTCCGGGGACTCGCCCACCTGCACCCGGCCACCGCGGCGCCGCACCGTCTCCGCCACCATCGCCAGTCCCAGCCCCGTCCCACCGGACGACCGCGCCCGGTCGTCCGCGATGCGGTAGAACCGGTCGAACACCTTCTCGCGGTGCTCCGGCGCGATGCCCGGGCCGTCGTCGTCGACCACCACCCGGACCGACGACCGCGATGCCAGCACCGACACCACGATCTCCCCGCGCGCGTACCGGCACGCATTGCGCAGCAGGTTGTCCAGCACCAGCTCCACCTCGGCGTGCGCGGACGACGCCCAGGCCTGCGCGACCGCGTTGCTCACCCGCGTCTCCGGCGCCCCCGCCGGGAGCCGTGCCACCGCCGCCCGGACCTCGCTCACCAGCTCGACCGGCGACGCGGGCGGCACCTCCCCCGCGTCCGACCGGGCCAGCGACAACAGCCCGTCCAGCAGCGACGACAGCCGCTCGGCCTCGGTCAAGATGTCCGACAGCGTCTCCTGGGACAGCTCCGGGTCCGGGTTCGTCACCGCCACCTCGGCCTGCACCCGGATGGACGCGACCGGCGACCGCAGCTCGTGCGCCGCGTCGCCGGTGAAGCGCCGGAGCCGGTCGCTGGCCTGCTCCTGCCGCTCGAGCAGCGCGTTGAACTCCTCCGCCAGCGCGCGCAGCTCGTCGTGCGAGTCCGGCAGCGCCAGCCGCGCCCCCGGCGGCAGCGCGCGCACCGAACCCCGCATGCGCGCCACCGGCCGCAGCGACAGCCGCACCACCAACCACGTCGCCAGCCCCGCCACCAGCGCCCCGATCGACGCGACGACCACCAGCCAGACGCCGCCGTAGTGCACCGCGGCGGAGAACCCGACCAGGCCCGCGCCGGCCACGACCAGCCGTTGCGACCCGTCGGGCGCGCTGACGACCGTGCCGAGGTACCGCGCGCCGTCGCGCTGGACCGGCTGCCCGGCCTTGAGCGTCGAGACGTCCGACGGCGTGAGCCCCGCCGGTGTCCCGCCGTCGACCGGCGCGCCCGCGGTGTCCAGCACCCGCAGCGTCACCGGCGCCGCGCCGGCCAGCGGCCGCCCGGCGCTCACCTCGGCACCCGCCGGGCCGAGCGCGCCGGACAGCTCGCGGTCGACCGAGCCGATGAGCAGCGGCGAGAGGTTCGACGCGGCCAGCGCGGCCAGCCCCAGCAAACAGCCCAGGGTGATCATCGCGGCCAGTACGGTGATCCGGACCTGCAGGGACCGGCCCCGCCACCACGAGATCACGGGGTGATGACCTCGTCGAGCTGCGCGTCGGAGGCCAGGTAGCCGTGCCCGCGCACCGTGCGCAGCAGCGCGCCGGCGCCGACCGCGTCGAGCTTGCGCCGCACGTACCCGACGTAGACCTCGACGAGGTTGCGCGTGACGGCCTGCTCCTCGCCCCAGACCGCGCGCAGCAGCTCGTCCTTCGTGACGACCGTGCCGGCCCGGCCGACGAGCACCTCGAGCAGCGCGAACTCGCGCGGGCTGAGCCCGACCTCCTCGCCGTTCCAGTGCACCTGCCGCAGCCCGCGGTCGACCGCCAGCGCGCCGAGCCGCAGCGTCCCCCGGCCGGCCTCCGGCCCCGCGCGGCGCAGCGTCGCCCGGACCTGCGCGACCAGCACGACGAAGGAGAACGGCTTGACGAGGTAGCCGTCGGCGCCGAGGTCGAGGCCGTCGGCCTGGTCGACCTCGCCGTCCTTGGCCGAGACGAGCAGCACGGGCGTCATGACGCCGTCCTTGCGCAGCCGCTCCAGCACGCGATAACCGGACAGGCCCGGCAGCATGATGTCGAGCAGGATGACGTCGAAGGACCCCGTGCTCGCCAGCTGCAGCCCGGTGGGGCCGTCCGCGGCGGTGACCACGTCCATGTCCTCCGCGCGCAGCCCGCGTTGCAGCGCCTTGCGCACGCCCGGTTCGTCGTCGACCACCAGCACCCGAGGTTTCACGAGGTTCATCATGGCCGGTTTCCGCAGGTCGCGTGTCAGCTCTCAGCACGATCTCAGCCGGAGAGGGAGAACCTTCAGGGGTATCTCAGCCTCGAGAGGGAAGCGTCGTGGCCAGGGAGCCGGGCACACTCGAGCCCGGGACACCACAGGGAGAGACGCATGAAACCGAAGACGAAGGGCATCACCGCCGCGGTCGTCGGCACCGCGCTCGGTGCGGGCGGGCTCGCGTTCATCGCGATGCCGGCCAGCGCCGACGACAAGCCGGCGCTGCCGCAGGTGAGCGCCGAGGACCTGGTGCAGTCGGTCATGAAGGCGAAGCCGGGCGCGTTCGACGGCACGGTCAAGATCAGCAACGACCTGGGCCTGCCGTCGGTGGGGAACGCGCTGCCGGGGGCGTCGGCGCTGAACATCGACTCGGCGCACATCTTCAGCGACGGCGCCGGCAAGAGCCGCCTGGCCGCCACGCAGGGCGCCAGCCAGGAGACCGTGGTCCACGACGGCACGACCGTCTGGGACTACAGCTCCAAGACGAACACCGCGACCAAGGTGACCATCCCGGCCGACGTGGCCAAGCAGAAGGGCGCGGGCAGCGAGAAGACGCCCGACCCGGTCGCCGCGAGCACCGAGCTCTTGGCGAAGGTCCGCGAGAGCAGCACGGTGTCGGTCGACGGCACCGCGACGGTCGCCGACCGCCCGGCCTACGAGCTGGTGCTGACGCCGAAGCCGGGCGAGCGGACGCTGCTGCGCGAGATCCGCGTCGCGGTCGACTCGCAGACGCGGATGCCACTGCGGGTGTCGGTGCTGAGCAACGGCACGTCGACGCCGGCGCTCGAGGTCGCGTTCAGCGAGATCGAGTTCACCCAGCAGCCGGCCGACCTCTTCACCTTCACCCCGCCGAAGGGCGCCAAGGTGCAGGAAAAGACGCCGACCGTGGACGACAAGGACAAGGCCCTCGCCGAGCAGGCGAAGGACGACGTCAAGGTCGTCGGCGACGGCTGGGACACCGTCGTCACCGGCAAGATCCCGGCCGACGCGCTGAACGCCGCGCCGAAGCAGCAGCAGGGTGACCGCCAGGGCCGCACCACCGACCCGCAGGCGTTGCTCGACCGGTTCGCGAAGAAGGTCAGCGGCCCTTGGGGCAGCGGCCACCTCGTCACCACGAAGGTGGGCACCGCGGTGCTGACCGACGACGGCCGGTTCGCCGCCGGTGCGGTGCCGGAGCAGGTCCTCTACGAAGCGCTGGGCGCCAAGTGACCAGCACGACTGTGGAGTCCGGGGCGGACGTTTCTTCGGAGACGTCCGCCCCGGCGGTTCCCCTGGCCGCGCGCACCCGGGGGCTGCGCAAGGTCTACGGCAGCACCGTCGCGGTGGACCACGTCGACCTCGACATCCCGGAGGGCGCGGTCGTCGGGATGCTCGGGCCGAACGGCTCGGGCAAGACGACCACCATCCGGATGCTGCTCGGCCTGGTCCGGCCGACCGAGGGCGAGGTCGAGCTGCTCGGGCGCAAGATGCCCGACGCCGCCGCGCACGCGCTGCCGGACGTCGGCGCGCTGGTCGAGGGGCCGGGCTTCCACCCGTTCCTGTCCGGGCGCGACAACCTGCTGCGCTTCGCCGCGGCCGAGCCGCGGCTGGCGTCGTCCGGGATCCCGTCGGCGGTGGATTCGGCGCTCGAGCGCGTCGGGCTGACCGTCGCGGCGCGACGGCGCTACAAGGGCTACTCGCTCGGCATGAAGCAGCGGCTCGGACTCGCTTCGGCGTTGCTCGTGCCGCGGAAGATGGTCGTGCTCGACGAGCCGACCAACGGCCTCGATCCTGCGGGTACCAGGGAGATCCGCAGGATCGTGGCCGAGCTGCACGCCGCCGGGGTCACCGTGCTCGTGTCGTCGCACCTGCTGGCCGAGGTGGAGGCGACGTGCACGCACGTCGCCGTGCTGCAGGCCGGCAACGTCGTCGCGCAGGGCGAGCTGACCGAGCTGCTGGAGTCCGGGAACGCGGCTCTGCTGGTCCGCACGCCGGACGCGGAACAGGCCGTGGAAGTGCTGCGGGAGAACCGGATCGGCGCCCGGCTCACGCCCGACGGCGTCCGGGCCGACCTCACGACGACGGAAGCGCCGCGGGTGCTGCAGGTCCTGGTGGGCGCGGGGGTCGCGGTCCACGAGGCGACGCGGGCCCGCACGGGGCTGGAAGACCTGTTCGCCCGGCTGACGGAATCCACTGGGGAGGGATCGGAATGACGGCCGTCCTGGACGCACCGGCGGCCCGCACGGGCCACGACACGGTGCCGCTGACCCGCCTGCTGGCCGCGGAGCTGCGCTGGATCTTCCGGCGGCCGCGGACGCTGGCCGTGCTCGGGCTCCTGGCGCTGATCCCGGTGATCATCGGCATCGGCCTGACGCTGGTCGACGACACCCCGGCCGGTGGCGGCCCGGACGACGGCGGCGGTGCGCTGCTGGCGTCCGCGGTCAACAACGCGTTCGTCCTCCCGATCGCCGCGATCGTGATGTCCCTCGCGCTGCTCCTGCCGCTGGCTTCGGCGATGGCCGGGGCGGACGCGATCGCCGGCGAGACGGCCCACGGCACGTTGCGCGGCTGGCTGATCGCGCCGGTCGGCCGGGGTCGTCTGCTGGCGGTCAAGGCGTTCGGCGTCGCGACCGTGTCAGTGGTCTCGGTGCTGGCGATGTGCGTCACCGGCGTGGTGACCGGGCTGATCATCAACGGCACGGACTCGCTGTTCACGTTGTCCGGCACGACGTTGTCCCCGGGCGGCGCGCTGGCCCGGATCCTGCTGATGGCGGGCTGGGTGGTGCTCCAGCTGTGGGCGGTCGGCGCGGTCGCGCTGGCGATCTCCAGCTGGACCGAGCACCCGATGCTGGTGGTGGCCTCGGTCCTGGCGGCCGACATCGTCTTCACCATCCTCGGGTTCCTGACGTCGCTGGACTGGCTGCACCCGTTCCTGCTGACGCAGAACTGGTCGGTGGCCCCGGCGGAGGTGCTGCAGGACCCGATGGGCGGGCAGATGCTGGGCGAAGGCGCCTTGCGGGCGGCTTGCTACATCGTGATCGGGCTGTCGCTGGCCTACGCACGACTGTCCACTCGCGACGGCTGAGTGAAGGCGAGGATGCGGCGCCACGCGTCGTCGCAGTCCTCGCCCCACTCCGCGGCCGACCGGTCGAAGAACGAATGCGGCGCGCCCGCGTACACGTGCTGCTCGTAAGGCACCCCGGCCGCGTCGAGCGAACCGGTGAAGGCGTCGAACTCGGCACGGCTCGTCGCGACGTCTTCGCCGGCCAGCAGCAGCAACATCGGTGCTTCCAGGTCGTCGACGACGTCCTCGACCAGCTTCGGCAGGCCGTAGAAGCCGATCACCCCGGCAAGGCCGAGGTCCGCCGCCGACAGCCGCCACGACTGACCGGCGCCGAAGCAGAAGCCCACGGTGAACACCGGTCCGTCGCCGAGGAAGTCCCGTGCGGCGGCGACGTCTTCTGCGACGTCGTCCGGCTGCACGTGCGGCAGGTGGCTCTCCCAGCCGAACGCGTCGTCCCGCGCACCGAGGCCCGCGGTGCGGCCGTAGTAGTCGACGGCGACCGTCTCGAACCCGGCTTCGGCGAACCGGCGGGTCAGGTCGCGGTAGAAGGCGTGCACCCCGCGGACGTCCGGCAGCAGGACGATCTTGCGGCCGTTCGGCGCGGCGGGCACGGCGTGGTGGGCCAGGAACTCGACGCTCGAGGTCAGCGTCAGGGGTCCGTCTGCCGTCACCTCGCCCCGGATCGGCGGTGCGGGCGGGCGGCTTTCGGTGCTGTGGCACATGGGAAAGTCCTTTCGTCCCGGCCGAGCCTGCCGCGCGCCGGCACGCGGTCCCAGCCCCTGTCGTGGGGTGGTCCGCCGTTCCTGGTACCAGCAGGGCCAGGTCCGCGGCGCGCAGAAGCCGCACACTGACACGCATGGACCGCGAACTGGGCCGCTTCCTGAAGTCGCGCCGCGAAGCCGCGACGCCGGCCGCCAGCGGAATCCTCACCGGCCCCCGGCGACGGGTGGCCGGCCTGCGGCGCGAAGAGGTCGCGCAGCTCGCCGGGATCAGCGTCGAGTACTACGTCCGCCTGGAGCAGGGCCGGGCGCGCGGCCCGTCACCCGAGGTCCTCGACGCGCTGGCCCGGACCCTGCGGCTCGACGACGTCGAACGCGGTCACCTGCACGACCTCGCCTCGGCCCGGCCCGCCCGGCCGCCGTCGGCCCGCCGGGCCCGCCCCGAGCTCGTGGGACTGCTGGCGAAGCTGGACCGCGTCCCCGCCCTCGTCCTCGATCACCGGCTCGACGTCCTCGCGTGGAACCCGCTGTCCGCGCAGCTGTTCTTCGACTTCGCGGCGACGCCGGCCCGCAACCTCGCCCGGTTCTGCCTGCTCGACCCGGCGAGCCGCGAAGTGTTCCCGGACTGGCACGACGTCGCCCGCGCCACCGTCGGCCAGCTGCGGCTGGTCGCGGCGCGGTACGCGACCGACCAGGCGCTCGCCACCCTGATCGGGGAACTGACGCTGCGGAGCGAGCCGTTCCGGACGCTGTGGTCGGGCCGGGTCGTGCAGCAGCGCACGCACGGGCGCAAGCGTTTCCGCCACCCGGTCGCGGGCGAGCTGACGCTGCGGTTCGAGAACTTCGAGCTGCCGGACTCCACGGGCCAGCGGCTGGTGACCTTCACCGCGGAACCCGGCAGCCCGTCGGAGTCCGCGCTGGACCTCCTCGCGCACTGGGCCGGTTGAGTCAGCCGACCAGCGCGACGCCGTCCGGGTCGAGGGTGAGGTGCACCGCGTCCCCGGCCCGCAGGTCCGACGCCGCCGGCGCGACCGCGTCCACTGTGGACTCTTCGAGCTTCACGACGAGCCGGACGTGCTCGCGGCGGTGCACCGCCGCGACGACTTCGCCTGGCACACCTTCGGCGGCCACCCGCAGCGCGTGCGGCCGCAACCCCAGGCGGACCGGGCCGTCGTCGGTGTCGGGCATCGCCACATCGCCGAGCGAAGTGTGCGCCACTCCGCCCGCCACCTCCGCGTCCACGAACGTCGTCACGCCGAGGAACCGGGCCACGTCGTCGTCCGCCGGGTTGCGCCACACGCGCCGGACCGCGCCTTCCTGGCGGACCTCGCCCGCGTCGAGCACCGCCACGCGATCGGCGAGCGTGAAGGCTTCTTCTTGGTCATGCGTGACCAAGAGCGCCGTGATCTTGCTGCGCCGCAACAGGTCCGCCAGGTCGATCGCCAGCTGCTCACGCAACCCGGCGTCCAAACCGGACAGTGGCTCGTCGAGCAGCAGCAGCCGCGGCTTCGGCGCGAGCGCCCGGGCCAGCGCGACCCGCTGGGCCTGACCGCCGGACAGCTCCGTGACGCGCCGTCGTTCGAAGCCGGCGAGGCCCACCAGCTCCAGCAGCTCGGCGACGCGCGGGGCCCACTGCGCGCGCGGTACGCCGTGCATCCGCAGGCCGAACGCGATGTTCGCGGCGACGTCGCGGTGGCCGAACAGCTGGCCGTCCTGGAACACCAGCCCGAACCCGCGCCGGTGCACCGGTACCGCGCCGAGGTCGTCGCCGTCCCAGCTCACCGAGCCACGCGCCGATGGCTCGAGGCCGGTGATCGCGCGCAGCAGCGTCGACTTCCCCGATCCCGACGGGCCGAGCAGCGCCAGCACTTCACCGTCGGCGATGTCGAGCCGGGCGTCGCGCACCGCCGCGAACGATCCGTAGTGGACGGTCAGGTCCCGCACCGACAGCGCCATCAGAACTCTCCCACCCGGCCGCGCGCGGCCCCGAGCCGGTCGATCAGCGCGACCGCCAGCACCGTCACGAGCATCAGCAGCGCGCACGCGGCGTACGCCATCTGGTTGTTCAGCTCCCCCGGACGTCCCATCAGCGACGCGATCGCCACCGGCAGCGTCGGCGCCGTCGGCCGCGCGAGGAAGCTCGTCGCGCCGAATTCGCCGAGCGCCACGACGAACCCGAACCCGGCCGCCGCGACCAGCGGGCGCAGCGCCAGCGGCAGGTCGATCTCCCGCCACACCCGCAGCGGGCTCGCGCCGAGCGTCGACGCGGCCTGCCGCAATCGGACATCGACCGAGCGCAGCACCGGCAGCACCATCCGCACGATCAGCGGGATGATCACCAGCGCCTGGGCCAGCGGCACGAGGTAGGGCGACGTCCGGAGGTCGCCGGGCAGCGCGTCGAGCGTCACCAGGTAGCCGAACCCGACGGTCACCGCGGACACCCCGAGCGGCAACATCAGCACGGCGTCCATCGTCTCGCCGAGCCCGCGCGCGGCTTTGGCGGGTGACCGGCGCAGCGCCACCAGCACGACGGACGCGAGCACGCCGACGACCATCGCGAGCAACGTCGCGTCGATCGCCACCTTCAGCGAGTTCACCGCGGCGTCCCAGCCGGAGACCTGCAGCGCACCCTTCTCGCCGGTGCTGGTCAACGCTCGATAACCGGCGAAGCTCCAGCCGTCCGAAGTGGACACCGATTCGACGAGCAGCGCGACGATCGGCGTCAGCAGGAGCGCCAGCACGACGCCCGCGGCGCCGACGACCGGCCACTCGCCGCCGCGGGGGCGCCGGGTGTTCGCGGCACCGATCCGGGCGCCGTCCTTGCGCCGCCGCGCCAGCCCGCCGAGCACCAGCGCGGCGACCACGGCCGCGAACTGGATCAGCGAAAGCGCCGCCGCGCCCGAGAGGTCCAGGAGGTCGACGGTCCGCAGGTAGATCTCGGTTTCCAGCGTCCGGTACTTCGCGCCGCCGAGGATGAGGACGACCCCGAAGCTGGTGGCGCAGAACAGGAACACGACGGCCGCGGCGGACGCGATCGCCGGCGCCAGTGCGGGCAGCGTCACCGAGCGGAACGCCCGCCACGGCGACGCGCCCAGCGCGCGAGCGGCGTCAGTCGTCCGCGAATCCAGCCGTGCCCACAACCCGGCGACGGTCCGCGCGACGACGGCGACGTTGAAGAACGCGTTGGCCAGCACGATCGGCAGCACCCCGCCGTCCGGCCACAGCGCCCGGAACGCCAGCCCGACGACGACGGTCGGCAGCACGAACGGCACCAGCACCAGCGTCCTTGCGAGGCCGACCCCGGGCAGCTTCACCCGGGCCAGCAGGAACGCGACCGGCAGCCCGGCGAGCACCGCCACCAGCGTCGACGCGGCCGCGCTCGCCACGGTGAAGCCGGCCAGCTGCCACGTCCGCGCGTCGCCGAGGACGACGTCGAGCCCGCCCGCGGCGAACCCGCGGCCGATGATCGCCAGCACCGGCCAGGCGAAGAACACCACCAGGAACCCGATCGGAGCCAGCCCGAGCAGGGCCAGGCCGAGCCCGCGGGCGGTCTGCGGTGGCGCTACGACTGCACGAGCGTGCGCCATTCGCCGATCCACTTCTCGCGTCCGGCCTGGACCTGGTCGGCCGTCAGCGCCTGCGGCTTCTGCGGCAGCGGCGCGACCTGCGCCCAGCCCGCGGGCAGGTCGACGCCCTGGCGCGCCGGGTAGACGTACATGTTGGCCGCGACGGTCGCCTGGAACTGCTGCGACAGCAGGAAGTCGACGACCTTGCGCGCACTCTCGGCCTGCTTGCCGTTCGCCAGCACGCCCGCGTACTCGACCTGCCGGTAGCAGGTGTCGAGCAGCGCCTTGGTGCGCGGCTTGCCGTCGTCGCCGACCTCGGCGGCGGGCGAAGACGCGTACGAGACGACGATCGGCCGCGGCCCCTTGCCGGACGAGCCGGAGAAGTCCTTGGTGTAGGCCTCTTCCCAGCCGCTGACCACCTTGAGCCCGTTGGCCTTCAGCTTCGTCCAGTAGTCCTTCCAGCCGGTTTCGCCGTACTTCGCGATGGTGCCGAGGAGGAACGCGAGCCCGGGCGAGGCCGTCGCCGGGTCCTCCGCGACCAGCAGGTCCTTGTACTTCGGGTCGGCCAGGTCTTCGTAGGTCTCCGGCGCCGGGATGCCCTTGGTGGTGAAGTAGTTCGTGTCGACGTTGACGCAGACGTCGCCGACGTCGACCGCGGAGAGCCGGTGCTCGGGGTCGACGGCGTAGCGCTGCGGCCCGCGATCGGCCTCCGGGCTGGTGTAGGGCTCGAAGACGCCCTCCTTGAGCGCGCGCGAGGCGAAGGTCGAGTCGACGCCGTACGCGACGTCGCCGATCGGGTTGGCCTTCGTCAGCACGAGCTTGTTGGTCAGCGAGCCGGCGTCGCCCTGCTTGAGCACGGAAATCTTGATGCCCGACTGCTTCTGGAAGGCGTCGAGCACCTCCTGCGGCGCCAGGAAGGAGTCGTGCGTCACGAGGGTGACGGTGGGCGTCTGCTGCGTGCCACCGTCACCGTCCGACAGCGAGCACCCAGCGGCGACGGCGCTGACAGCGGCGATGGCCGTCGCGGCGCGCACAGCCCTGCTATTCATCTACCCTCCTGCACTTCGCCGGACGAGGAGGGAAAGCCCTCCCTTCGCCGGCATGATCCGGTCAGGTGCGAACGGTCGCGGGTGACCCCGCCTCTCAGCCCGGCTGACCGGACTCCCGTGGCAACCGTGCAGCGTAGTCCAGGAGGCGCGACGATGGAGTCATGACGGAAATCTTGAGCGACTCCGAGGCCGACGAACGCTTGGGCGCGGGCTGGACCCGGTCCGGAGCGGTGATCTCCCGCGAGGCGGAGCTGGCGAGCTTCCCCCAGGCGATCGAGGTGGTGGACCGCGTCGCGGTGCTGGCCGAGGCCGCCGACCACCACCCCGACATCGACATCCGCTGGCGGACGCTGACGTTCCGGCTCTCGACGCATTCGGCGGGCGGGTTGACGGAGAAGGACTTCTCGCTGGCGGCCGAGATCGACTCGGTGCTTTCTTCTTTGTGACTCTGGTTACGCTGAGTGCACTTTCCGGCCGGTTCGACGTCTCTCGGTAAACGACCTTTGCTAGGAGAGACGGGCTATGACGCAGGCGATCGTGGTGGGCACGGCAGCATTCGCATCGATGGTGGCAGCGGCCGGAGGTGTGCTCTGGTTCACGGTCCGGGGCCGTCGTCACCCGGATGCCGGTGAGTTCGATCACAGGCGCTAACGAAGCACATGATCAGCGCGCTGAGCAGGGCGGAAGCATCGGATTTCGGCCCTAGGAAGCGCCATGAACAGCACCGCCACCCTCACCTCCGCCCAGCGCGCCTGGATCAACGCCCTCGCCCCCGCCGTGGTGCTGATCGCGATCGCGTTGATGGGCCTCCTCGGCTGAGCCACATCGGCCACCGACCGAGCGCCGTCGCCCTGACTTTCAGTGCGGCGGCGTATTCGTCGGAGCGGCACCAGCGCTCGACGGCGTCGCGGTCGTCGATCAATAACGTGGCATGTTGGGGATCGCCTTCTCGGCCACCTCGATGAGCGCTTCGACCTTCGGCACGTCGGCCGCCACGTCTTCCGCCGTCAGCGTCGGAGCCTCCGAAGATCGGTAGGCGACTTCGTTGCGACGGGCGCGCATCCGGTTGAAGGGCCGCAGAACCGAGCCCAGCGGCGGATCCAGCTGAGCGAGAACCGCCTCGTAGACGGTGACGTGGCCACCCCGGCTCGTCACGCGCAGACCCTGGTTCTGCAAGACGGCCGCCAACGCACGCCGCGCGCTGTCATACGCCAGTGTGTAGGCGCCTTCCGGATCCGTGTCCTGCAGCTGCCGCGCCGACGCGAGGTGCGTACGGGCCCTGACGAGCTCGGCCTCGGCCGCCTCCCGCGACGCCGGAACGTGCTCGATGGCGCCGCGCGTGATGAACGCGTCGATCCGTTCACGGCCTTGGTTCCACTGGGGCATCAAGACTCCTGGTCGAGGTTCAGCTGGGCCAGCGGACGTTCACGAACGCTGGTGACGAACGGATCCGCGGTGTCCGCCGCCCACGACTCGGGCGAGATCCGGTGCACGTTGACCTCGCGGCTCAGCCGCCGTGAAGCACGCTCGGCCAGGTCGAAGAGCGCGTCCGGATCAGGCGACCCGACCACGAGGACATCGACGTCACCGGGCGGCGGACCGGGTTCGCCGCTGTAGCGCGCCGCCCAGGACCCGTAGATGTAGGCCTCGGTCACGCCGGCGAGTCCGGACAGCGCCTCGGCGAGGAGTGGCATCGGTCCGTAGGTGACCGCGATGAGGTCGCTCAAGGGCCGGTAGAGCGGAGTGTCCGTGCGGGCTTTGACGAGCCGGCTCCGGCCCACCCGCCGGGCTTCGAGGATCCCGCCCTCGACCAGCCGCTCGACCTCGCGCAGCACGGCGGTGGGCGTGACACCACAGGCTTCGGCGAGCTCGGTGATGGTGTACTCGCGATCCGGGTGCAGCAGCACGAGCGCGAGCAGCTCCCCCTGCATGCGCGAACGCAGCAGCGGCAGCAGACTCGGCGAAGCTTTCATTGGACGCAGCATATCCTGCGTCCAATGAAAATAACAACTAGTGACCGATAGTCACGGAACCGGCGATCAGACGTTGAGCGGAGTGATGCCCATCATCCCTCGAGCGCGGCAACGAGCAGTTCGCCGACCAGCTGGAGGTCCTCGACATCAATGTCACCGCTTTCGGGCACCGCCTCGATCTTCTTCAGTGAGCGATCCACCGACTGGTCGAACCACCGCATGGTGTGGAGCAGCGCATCGGCCCGCAGCTGAGGATCAGCCGCCTCGAGCTGGTCTCGGGAGACAGGTCCGCAGTTGCGGTCCAGAGTGATGCGAACGATGTCGAGGAGGTCCGTACCCTCCTTCGCCGATCCACGGTTCATGATCGACTGCAGCTTCATCGCGATGAGCGGGCCCGGTTCGGACACGCGCACCGTCAACGGCGCAAGCCCCTCCGCTCTCAGCTCCAGCCCGGACGCGGTCGATGCGGCCCAGGCATGAGATTGGACATGCAAACGATCAGTCGGATCGTCAGGAAGATCGGCGATCTCGGCGTCCGTGACTTCCAGGACGTCAACCTGCACCGCACCGTGAGGGGTCTGAACCAGAACGCCGGACGGGCCGCTCCGGGTAGCTCCGGTCGACACGAGCAGTTCGAGCTGTGAGCGCTCGTCAACGGCCCGGCGGTCGACGGTGTCGAGGTCGGTCGTTGCCCGATAAGGGGTGGACAGCCTGCACATGACCGCAAGGCCACCTACCAGAACGATCGGTCGCCCCGTCTGTTCGGTGATGACGGGTATCGCGCTGACGAGCCTGGTCATCGAACTACCGGCGAGAACGACACCCGGAGTCTCACCAGACACGGCGCCACGGTTTTCTTGGCGTCCACATGTCCAGGATCTCCCGGCCGCGTCCCGGATCCCGCGCGAGATCGAGCGCCACGAACAACGGATTGGCCAAGGGCCACGGCTCGTTGGCCCATGCCGTTGCGTCAACACGTCGAGCACATGCGAGAGGCGTCGGCGCGACACGGATGCTGGCCGCTCTGGCCGACGGCTCCGTAGCTGTTCCCAGCAGTCGGGTTGCGCGGCGCAGCACGCTTTGATCGGGCACGTAGAAGTCCGGCGGGTGGTCCGCACGCACTGAGACAGGAGCACCGTAGTGAACCGCCGCCACCGTATCGGTCAACGCCCAACCCACGGTCGACTCGACATCGTCAAAGCCCAAACTCAATACTGAATTTTCTCGGCCGCCACCCGGCTTCGGAACACTCGCAAGATCCACGCTCAACGGCTTCCACTGCTCTGCGAGTTCCCAGAACAACTCCGGCGTGACGGGGGCGCGATTGGCGGTGACCAGGCCGCCCGCACGCAGCGCAGCAAAGGCTTCTGACACCGAACTGGCGGCGCGCCCCAGCTCAGCCGCTGCTTCGCGAACCCCGATCTGCGCCTTCGGGTTCAGCAACAGCAGCGTTGCGAGCTCGACACCGACCCGCCCGTTGACTCCTTGACGAGCAAGCGGCGGCTTCGACAATGCAGGGACGTCCGCGTCGACGAACAGACCGGGACCGATCAACCTCAGATGACCGCGCAGGTCCAGCCAGCTCCACCCGGCCTGATTGAGTTTGTCCCGTCCATCTGCCGTAATCCGGTCTGCGACGACCAACGGCGTCACATCGGCGTTGATGCTGTCGAACCACCGACGCAGTTGCCCCGACGCGCTGTCGGCAGTCACCAATGAGGTCGTCTTGACCTCGACGGTGACAGCCTTGCCGCCCTGCAACTCGATGAGGAAGTCATGGGACGAGTCGTCGCCGGACCTGCGCTGGAGGCGAACATCGAGTCCCAGCGAGCGCACAGCGGCAACGAGTGCGTCAACGGCGTCGCGTTCGTCCAGGCGGGATCCCACAGCTGAATGATGCATGCCGTTCGGCGTTCGGTCAATACCGAACACCGAACGCGGGTTGCGGGCTTGGACCGCCCCAAGAGAAGCCTCTGCGGCGCGATCAGACGTTGAAGCGGAACTCCACCACGTCACCGTCGGCCATGAGGTAGTCCTTGCCCTCCATGCGGACCTTGCCCGCCGCGCGGGCCGCCGCCATCGAGCCGGCCGCCATCAGGTCGTCGTACGAGACGATCTCCGCCTTGATGAAGCCGCGCTCGAAGTCCGTGTGGATCACGCCCGCCGCCTGGGGGGCCGTCGCGCCCTGGGGGATCGTCCAGGCTCGGGACTCCTTCGGGCCCGCCGTCAGGTACGTCTGCAGCCCCAGCGTGTGGAATCCCGCGCGGGCCAGGGAATACAGGCCCGGCTCCGGCTGGCCGACCGACTCGAGCAGCTCGCGGACCGACTCTTCGTCGTCCAGCTCCAGCAGCTCCGCCTCGACCTTCGCGTCGAGGAACACCGCGTCCGCCGGCGCGACCAGCTTCGTCAGCTCCTCGCGGCGGGCCTCGTCGGTGAGGACGCCTTCGTCCGCGTTGAAGACGTACAGGAACGGCTTCGTCGTCAGGAGACTGTGCTCGCGAAGCAGTTCGAGGTCGACGTCCTTCTGAGCGGAGAAGAGCGTGCGTCCGCTGTCGAGGATCTCCTTCGCCTTCTGCGCGGCCTCGAGCGCGGGCTTCGCTTCCTTCTTGGTCCGCGCTTCCTTCTCCAACCGCCAGACGGCCTTCTCGAGGGTCTGCAGGTCGGCCAGGATCAGCTCGGTGTTGATCGTCTCGATGTCGCTCAGCGGGTCGATCCGGCCGTCGACGTGGATCACGTCGGGGTCGTCGAACACGCGGATGACCTGGCAGATCGCGTTGGCCTCACGGATGTTCGCGAGGAACTTGTTGCCCAGCCCGGCACCCTCGGAGGCGCCCTTCACGATGCCCGCGATGTCCACAAAGGACACCACGGCCGGGACGATCTTCTCCGACTTGTGCAGCTCGGCCAGCTTGTCCAGCCGGGGGTCCGGCAGCGGCACGACGCCGACGTTCGGCTCGATCGTCGCGAACGGGTAGTTCGCGGCGAGCACGTCGTTGCGGGTCAGCGCGTTGAACAGGGTGGACTTGCCGACGTTGGGCAGGCCGACGATACCGAGGGTGAGGCTCACGACCCCGCAGTCTACGTGGCTCGCCCGACCGCGGCCCACACCCCCAACGCAGCGTCGGATTTCCGCCAGCGACCGCGCTGACCTGCTGTCATGCTCGAAGGCATGGTCACCGAAACGCTCGCCCTCTGGCGGGACGCCGAGCGCTGCTACCGCGTGGTCACCGCCCGCGACCCGCGCTTCGACGGCCAGTTCATCATGGCGGTGCGCACCACCGGCATCTACTGCCGGCCGTCCTGCCCGGCGTCGACGCCGAAGGAGCAGAACGTCCGCTTCTTCCCGACGTCGGCGGCCGCGCAGGCCAACGGCTTCCGCGCCTGCCGCCGCTGCCTGCCCGACGCCGTGCCGGGCTCGCCGGACTGGAACGTGCGCGCCGACCTCGCCGCGCGGGCGATGCGCCTGATCTCCGACGGCGCCGTGGAGCGCGAAGGCGTCCCGGGCCTCGCGCGACGGCTCGGCTACTCGGAACGCCAGCTCGGCCGGGTGCTGACCGCCGAGCTCGGCGCGGGCCCGCTCGCGCTGGCCCGGGCGCACCGTGCGCACTCGGCCCGGCTGCTGATCGAGATGTCGGGGCTGCCACTGACGGACGTCGCGTTCGCGGCGGGCTTCTCCAGCGTCCGGCAGTTCAACGAGACGATCCGCGAGGTGTTCGCGACGACGCCGTCGCAGCTTCGCGCTTTCGCCGCTTCACGACGTGGACGCCAGGGCGACGCGGGCGGGACGCGCCTCAGCCTGCGGCTGCCGTTCAGGCCGCCTTTCGACGCTGTCGGGCTGCTTCGCTTCTTCGCCGCTCACGCGGTTGAGGGCGTCGAGGAAGTGACTTCGACGTCCTACGCGCGGACCTTGCGGCTCGCCCACGGCACCGGCGTCGTCCGGTTGACGCCGGAGCCGGGCCACGTGCGCTGCGAGCTGCTGCTCACCGACCTGCGCGACCTCGGCAGCGCGGTCAGCCGGGTGCGCCGGCTGCTCGACCTCGACGCCGATCCCGCGGCGGTCGCCCGGGTCCTCGGTGCCGATCCGGCGCTGGCTCCGGTGGTCGACGCGGTGCCGGGGATCAGGGTCCCGGGCACCGTCGGCGGTGAAGAGCTGGTGGTTCGCGCTCTGCTCGGCGACCAGGTCCCGGCTTCGCTCGGCGAAGAAGTGCCGGGCGAGTGGGGCGTGACGCGGCTCTTTCCGACCGCGGCCCGGGTCGCGACGGTCCTGCCGGACCACGCGGCCATCGCCGCGCTGGCCGAGAGACGCCTGGACGTGCACGTCGGCCGCGACGCCGCCGAGCTGCGAGCGGAGTTGCTGGCGTGCCCGGGCATCGACGCGGCGACGGCGGACTACGTGCTGATGCGCGTTCTCGGTGCCCCGGACGTCTTGCTGGCCGGGGACACTGCCGTCCGGCGTGGTGCCGAAGCGCTGGGCATCTCGCCGGAGTCGCTGCCCGAGCGAGCCCGGGAGTGGACGCCGTGGTGCTCCTACGCCGGGATGTACCTCCGACACTCCGGGCTCAGCTGAGGTCAGCCCCGCCCGTCAGCCCTGCTCCCCGTGCCAGAGCAGGGCCTGCGCGACGATCACCTGAGCACCGTCGAAGGTCGCGGCCGGCGAGCCGTGCAGGCGGTAGCCGAGCTCGAGCGCCTCGCTGATCCGGTGGCAGAACTTCGCGTCGTCCGGGCCGGTGAGCAGGCGGTAGCGGGGCAGGCCGTCCGGTGGCTGGTCCGTCATGCCTTCATCTTGTCCGAAGTCTCACCCGGCGCGCACCTCCACTGTCGAGCCCGTGCGGGACTTCCGGACCCGCAGCCGCGTCGGGATGCGCTGCCGCAGCTCCTCGACGTGGGACACCAGGCCGACCACCCGGCCGCCCGCGCGGAGCTCGTCGAGGATGTTCATCACGACGTCGAGGGTCTCGGCGTCCAGCGTGCCGAATCCCTCGTCGACGAACAGCGTGTCCAGCAGGGCGCCGCCGGTCTCCCCCGCGACGACGTCGGCCAGCCCCAGCGCCAGGGCCAGCGACGCGAGGAACGACTCGCCGCCGGACAGCGTCTTCGCCGGGCGGATGGTGCCCGAGTAGTCGTCGAGCACGTCGATGCCGAGGCCGCCGCGGGTGCCGCGCGCCCCGGCCGCGTCCGAGTGCACGAACGAGTACCGCCCCTGGCTCATCGTCCGCAGCCGGTGGGTGGCGGCGACCGCCACCTCTTCGAGCCGCGCCGCCAGCACGTACGAGCGCAGCGACATCTTCCGGCTGTTCTGGCCCCGCCCGTTGACGACGTCCGCGAGCGCGCGCAGCTCGGCGTACGCCGCTTCGGCCGGTGCGAGGCCGGCGAGGGCCTTGCCCAGCAGGCCCGCCAGCCGCGTCAGCTCCTCATGCTGCGCGGTCGCCACCCGCAGCGCCGCGTACGCCGAGTCGGCACGCGCCCGCGCCAGCTGAGCCGCGTCGGCCGCGCGGCCGACGTCCGCGACGTCGTCCGGCGAGATCCCGAACAGGTCCGGCTCGGACAGCAGCGCCCGAGCCCCCGCCGCGGCGGCCTCGGCCTCGGCGATGCCCTGCTCAAGCTTCTCGATCTGCTCGTCCGGCAGCATCGCGGCCCGCGCCTTCTTCAGCGACGTGAACCCCTTCGCCTTGACCGCCGTATCGACCAGCGCGCGCTGCTGGGCGACGCGCTCACGGGCGCCCGCGACGGCCGTCCGGGCCTCGGAGACTCCTTCGAGGGCTTCGGCCAGCCCGACCAGGTGCTCCCGCCGGGCACCGACGTCCGCGAACTCACCGCGCCCCGCGACGAGCCGGCGTTCGCGCTCGGCCAGCCGTTCTTCCAGCGCCCGGACGTCGGTCGTGGCCTCGGTCGCCGCTTGTTCGGCCCGCCGGCGACGTTCGGTCCGCAGCTCGAGGTCGCGTTCCAGGAGGATGACCTGTTCGCCGAGCTTCGCCTTCCCGGCCGCCTGCTGCGTCAGCGAAGCGACCGACGCGCGGGCTTCGGCCAGCTCGGCCGTGATCGACTCGGCCGTGCGCTCGCCCAGCCGTTCCAGCAGGCCCGCCAGCCGCGCCTTCGCCTCTTCCAGTGCGACGACGACCCGCTGCCGCACCGCGTCGGCCGCCTGCTCGGCTTCCTCGGCGGCACGTTCCTCGGCGGGGTCGACGAGTGCGACGTCCCGGTTCGCCGGCGCCGGGTGCTCGGCCGACCCACAGACCGGGCACGGTGCGCCGTCCGGCAGCGCGGCGGCCAGCTCGGCCGCCATCCCGTCGAGCCGCCGCTCGCGCAGGTCGAGCCGGCGCTGCCGGGCCGCCTGGTGCGCGTCGACGACCTCGCGCAGCTTCGCCTCGCCCCGCTCGACCTTCGCGCGCGCCTCGGGCAGCTCGGCCGCGTCCCGCGCGAAGGCCCTCAGCTCGTCCACCCGGGCGCGCGCTCCGTCGAGCTTCGCCTCGGCTTCGGCCGCTTCGACGGCATCCGCCCTCAGTTTGGCCAGCTGGCCGGGGATGGCGGCCAGCTCGGTGGTCAGCTCTTCGGCCTGCTGCCCGGCCGTGACGGCGGCCAGTTTCCGGTCGTCCCGCCGCATGACGTCGAGCTGCTGCTGCTCGGCCTCGGCGACGAGCTCCGCGACCACGCCGGCCTCTTCCCGCGCGGTGGCCGCCCGTGCCTTGAGGTCGCCGGTCGCCCGGGTGCCGAACTCGCGCAGCTCCGCGCCGCGTGACTTCTCGGTCTGCTCGGCTTCGGCCAGCTCCGCCGCGCGCCTGTCCAGCAGGTCGGCCTCCACCGCCACCCCGGTGGCCCGCCGCGCGGCCGCGACTTCCCGGGCCCACTCGGCGCGTTGCGGCGCTTGCTCGGTGATCTCGACGAGCCGCAGGTGCGCGGTGCGGACCCGGCGGATCTTCTCCGCGTCGGAGCGCTCTTCCTGCAGGTAGGCGTCCGCGCGCTGGGCCGCCGCGCGCGTGCGTTCTTCTTCGGCCGTGACCTGCCCGGCGCGCTCGGCGGACGCCGCCAGCACGGTGCCGACCCACTCGCCGACGTCGGTCTCGGGCGGGTCCTGCTGTGCCTCCTGCGCGTAGCGCGCCAGCAGTTCCCGGACTTTTCCTTGCTGCTGCTCGAGTTCCCGGCCCCGCTCGGCTCGCAGGTCGGCGAACCAGCGTTCGACGTCGGCGAAGCGTTCGGTGCCGAAAAGCCGTTCGAGCAGCTTCTCGCGCTCGGCGGTGTCCGAGCGCAGGAACCGGGCGAACTCGCCCTGCGGCAGCAGCACCACCTGGAAGAACTGCGCCGCGGTCATCCCGAGCAGCCGCTCGACGGTGCGCGCGACCTCCTCGATCCGGATCAGGCCCTCCGGCGGGAGCCCGGCCGGCGCCGTGCCGACCCAGCTCAGCGACACCCGCGCCTGCTGCGTGGTCGTGCCCTCGCCGCGCCGCTTCGGCCGCTGGTACTCCGGGTTGCGGACGATCTTCAGGCGGTGGCCCTGCACGGTGAGCTCCAGCGCGACCTCGGTGACCTGGTCGCGCTCCGCCAGGTCGCACCGCAGCCGCTTGGCCTCGTTGCGGGCGCCGGGAACCACGCCGAACAGCGCGAACGCGATCGCGTCGAGCAGCGTGGTCTTGCCGGCGCCGGTTTCGCCGTGCAGGAGGAAGAGACCGTCGGCGCCGAGCACGTCGAAGTCGACCACTTCGCGTGCGCAATACGGCCCGAAGGCTTCCACCTCCAGCCTGTGCAGCCTCATTTCGCGAGTGCCCCCCGGTCGGCCGCTTCGAGGGCGTGGAAGAGGAGCTTTTCTTCGCTTTCGGTGGGCGGGGCACCTCGGCAGTCGTCGAGGAAGCTGCGCGAGATCTCGATGTCCGACCGGCCGCGCACGGCCTCGGAGTACCGCAGCGGGGCGCCACTGGAGCCGCCTTCGGGCTCCCACTCCAGGTGCACGGCGTGCGTGAACCGCTCGCGCAGGCGCCGCATCGCGTCCACCGGGCGGACCGGGTCGGTGACCGCGACCGACAGGAAGTGCTCGAGGAACTCGTCGTGCGCCGGGTCCGCGAGCAGGTCCTCGAGCCGGCCGCGGAGGGTGGCCAGCGCCCTCGGCACCGGCAGTTCGTGCCGGCGGACTTCGGCGAGCCCGCTCGCGTCCAGGTCGACCAGCCAGACCGATTTGCGTTGCCGCGCCTCGGAAAACGAGTACGCCAGCGGACTGCCGGAGTACCGCAGGTGCTCGGCGAGCGTCTGCGGGCCGTGGAGGTGGCCGAGCGCGACGTAGTCGACGCCGTCGAAGACCGAGCCGGGCACCTGCTCGACCCCGCCGACCGCGATCGTGCGTTCGGAGTCGGTCGGCGCGCCGCCGGTGACGAACGCGTGCGCGAGCACGACCGACCGGACGCCCGGCCGGGTTCCGAGGTCCGCGCGGATCCGCCGCATGGCCTCGGTGAGCACGCCGCTGTGACCGCGCGCGTCCGGCACGCCCAGCGCGTGGCGCGCCGGTTCCGGCTCCAGGTAAGGGATTCCGTAGACGGCGACCGGGCCGTGGCCGTCGTCCAGGAGCACCGGTTCGGCCAGCCCGCCGACGGTGGTGCGCAGGTGCAGCCCGCCCGCCGCGGCGAACTCCGCGAAGGCGCCGAGCCGCGGCGCGGAGTCGTGGTTCCCCGGTGTGACGATGAGCTGGGCGCCGGCGGCGCGGATCCGCGCGACCGCCGCGGTGGCCACCCGGACGGCCTCGGCCGACGGCACCGCGCGGTCGTAGATGTCGCCTGCCACCAGGACGGCGTCGATCGCCTCGCCGGCCACGAGATCGGCGAGGTGCCCGAGCACCGCTTCCTGTTCCGCGAGCAGATCGGCGCCGTGGAACGTGCGGCCGATGTGCCAGTCGGAGGTGTGCAGGAATCTCACGGTGGCCAAGGTACGACCCGGCCCCGACGAAAAGGCGAAGGCTCGCCGTCTCCTCACTCGAACGTGTGTACTAACACGAGAGTGCCGGTTCGGACACGCCCTGCGTGGATTCGATTTGTTCGCAGGTCAGCTACCCAGAGCGACGGATCGGGCGCGGTTTTTGTCGGTGCCGTCCGCCATGATGTCTGCGCGGTCCGAACCAGGCGGCCCGGAGGGAGGAGACGGAAATGGCGACAGTGCTGACCACCGCGGCGATCGTGCTCGCGGTCCTGCTGCTGTTCGCCGTCGCGGTGCTGTGGCGGCTCTACAACGACGGGATGCGCCGAGCGGACGCGGCGGCCCGGCAGGTGGCGGCCGAGCGGGCGAAGTCGGATCAGCAGCAGCTGGCGTTGCGCCGCTACGAGGTCGCGTTCGCCTCGATCAGCGGCCGCGGCGAGCTGGGCGAACAGGTGCTGGTGGAGACGGCGCGAGCGCTCGGGCTGCGCGAGAACCTGCACTTCACCCTGCAGACGGACGTGGGCGGCGGCGGTTCGGCGAAACCGGACATGGTCCTGCGGGTGGGCGGCGACCGCACGGTGCCGGTGGATGCCAAGGCGAGCATGGCGATCTGGGCCGAGGCGGTGGAGACCGACGACCCGGCCGAGCGCATCGACGCGTTGCGCGCGCACGTCCGGCAGGTCCGCTCCCGCGCGGCCGAGCTGGCGGGCAAGGGCTACCAGCGCTGGGCCGACGCGATCTACGGGACGATCATGTTCATCCCGTCCGACGCGGCGGTGGTCGCGGCGTTGGACACGGACCCGGAGCTGCTGCGCTGGCTCATCGACCGCCGGGTGTTCCTGTGCGGGCCGACGGGGTTCGGGGTACTGGCCTCGGCGGCCCTGTTCGCGGCGAGCGACCGGACGCTGGAGGCCGACGTCGAGCAGGTGCGAGCCGGAGCGGCGGCGGCCCACCGGGCGGCGGGCGGCGCGGTGGACGCACTGAACCTGTCGAGCACGCACTTGCAGCGGTTCCTGTCGGCGCGACGGCGGGAGCTGGAGGCATTGGAGACGTTCCGGGCGACGGTGGCACCGCTGACGGACGCGGCGGGCAGTCCGGCGCAGGTTCCGCAGGTGCGGAAGGGGGACGAGCTGGCGGCCAGCTGAGTGCCCGGCGCGGGGCTGCCGGCGGAGAGTAGTCCGGCTGCGAGAGGTAGTCCGGCTGCAGAGAGCAGTTCGGTTCCGAGGGGTAGTCCGGCTGCGACGGGTGGCTCCTCGGCGAGGCACAGGCGAGTCGGCCCCGGCTGCTGCGGCGGCGTGTGCGCACGGCAGCGCCGCCGAACGGTGCCCGCCGGACGGTGCCTGCGGTCGGTGCCCGCCGGACCGGCAGCCCGCCAAGCACGGGCCCTCCGTCGCCGGAGACGCTCGCCGGCCGGCGAGCGAAAGTCGGCCTGATCACCATCGTCGGCCCCGGCGACCGCCCGCGGTCGACGCTTCCGCCGGATCCACGCCCTCGACGGGCCGGTCGGCCGGACCTGCGGGGCGACCGACCGGCAAGCCTCCCACCTGCGAAGACCTGCGCACCCACGCCGCCGAAAGGGGACAAACCGGAAACGTCGGCAAAGGACTGGACCACATCACAGCAGCACCCGGCGGGCCACTCGGGTCACGCCGCCGGGTGGCGATACACCCACGTCGGCGGCGGTGCTGGCAAGATCTTCACAACCACGAGATACGGTGTTGTGCTGTGACCGCGATTCGCGATCGCCAGAGCGATCCAGATGCCGACGACGTCCCCGTGCCGTGGGATGAGCGTCCTGTCGTCGGTTCGAGGCGTGGACTGCCGTGGTGGGCGGCGGTCCTGGTCGGCCTCGTCCTGGCGGTCGTGGGTGCCCTCATCGGCAAGCCGAGCCAGAGCACCATTCCGGTGATCTTCACCGTCCTCTACATCGCCGGGGCCGTGATCGCGGTCTGCGCGGTCCGACGCCGCGGGTTGTTCGGGCCGATGGTCATGCCGCCGCTGGTGCTGGCCGTGACCGTGCCCGGCGTGATCCTGCTGACCTCGGGGTCCGCGGGCGACGACATGCTCTCGAAGGTGCTGAGCATCGGCACCCCGCTGATCAACGGCTTCCCGATCATGGCGATCACCACCGGCATCACGCTGCTGATCGGCATCATCCGGATGGTCCGCGAACGCGACCCCGACGCCCCGAAAAAGGGCAAGGCGGCCGCCCGCAGGTCGGCGGACGAGGACGACGAGAAGCCTTCGGCGCGCGCCGCCGCGACGTCGGCAGGCGGCCGTCCGCGGCCGCCCGGGTCGAACCGCACCGGCCAGACGCCGCTGCCCCAGGGCGCCCGCCGCGGCCGGGACGGCGAACCGCCCCGCCGCCCGCGCCCGCCAGCCGAGGGCGACCGCCGGACCCCGCGCGCCGGCGCCCCGGCCGAACGCGACCGTGGCGCCCGCAAGCCACCGCCGGCCGGCCGCCGCACACCACCCCCGGCGGACAGCGACCCCCGCCGACGCGGCGACGCCCCCCGCCGACGCCCCCGCCCGCCCACGGAGGACGGCCGCGACACGCCCCCGCCCCGCCGCCCGTCCGGCGGACGAGGTGCCCCGCCCCGCCGCAACCGTCCTTGGGACGACGAAGAGCGCTGACGACCACCGAAAAGGCGGTCATCTTCCGCGGAAGGTGACCGCCCTTTCGCGACTCGAGCGCACGTGACCGCCGCCGGATCTCGCGTGCTCGCGGACCGAACTCGCGTGATCAGGGACGGAACTCGCGTGCGCGAAAGCGGAACTCGCGTAACCGCGGACGCAACCGCGTGATCGAAGACCGAACTCGCGCGACCGCGGACGTAACCTGCGTGATCGAGGACCGAACCCGGGTGATCAGAAACGAAACTCGCGTGATTGGAAACCGAACTCGGCCGACTCAGCCCCCAACGCAGTTCGGCGGCGAGCCGCACCCGCGACCCGCCGCCGAACCGGACTCCGACCCGAACCTCAGACCTTCCGCAGCTCCTTCGGCGGCGCAAAGGTGATCTTCTCGTTCGCGGTGGTCACTTCATCGACATCGCCGTAACCCCGCTCGGCCAGCCAAGCGAGCAGCTCCATCACCAGCTCGTCCGGGACCGACGCACCCGAAGTCACACCGACCGTCGTCACGCCGGAGAGCCACGCCTCGTCGACCTCGTGCGCGAAGTCGACCAGGTACGACGCCCGCGCCCCCGCCTTCAGCGCCACCTCGACCAGGCGCTTCGAGTTGGACGAGTTCGTCGACCCGACCACCAGGACCAGGTCGCACTCCGCCGCCATCGCCTTGACCGCGACCTGGCGGTTCGTCGTCGCATAGCAGATGTCGTCGCTGGGCGGGTCCGCCAAGCCCGGGAAACGCTCGCGGAGCTGGTCGACGCGCTCCATCGTCTCGTCGACCGACAGCGTCGTCTGGGACAGCCAGATCACCTTCGACGGGTCGCGCACCTCGACCTTGTCGACGTCCTCCGCCTTGTCGACCAGCTGGACCTTGTCCGGCGCCTCGCCGGCCGTGCCCTCGACCTCTTCGTGGCCCTCGTGGCCGATCAGCAGGATGTCGTAGTCGTCCTTGGCGAACCGGTTGACCTCCTTGTGCACCTTCGTCACCAGGGGGCAGGTCGCGTCGATCGTGCGCAGGTTCCGGTCGGCCGCCTCCGCGTGCACCATCGGCGAGACGCCGTGGGCGGAGAACACCACCAGCGCGCCCTCGGGCACCTCGGACGTCTCGTCGACGAAGATCGCGCCGCGCTCGCGCAGCGTCTCGACCACGTGCCGGTTGTGCACGATCTCCTTGCGGACGTACACCGGCGCGCCGTAGACCTCCAGGGCCTTCTCGACGGCGATCACCGCGCGGTCGACGCCGGCGCAGTAACCACGGGGTTTGGCGAGCAGCACCCGCTTGCCGGAAGCGGTGCCGGTGATCGTCGGGGTACCCGCGGGCTCGATTCCGGGACTCGCTGAACTCATGGCACCCAGGGTACGGGCAGCCCGGTGGCGAACTCGAAGTCCCTTTCGGGTGAGCTTCGTCCCCCTACCGTGCTGTGCGCGGGGTCACGCAACGCGCCCGAACCCACTCTTTCGGTTGGGCAGGATGGCGTAAATGCGGCAGGCTAGACGCATGAAGCCATTCCCGCTCCCCCTCCGGGTCGCCGCGGGCCTCGCCGTCTCCACCGCCGAGCGGGTTCGTGAGCTTCCCCGGCAGCTCGCCGGGCTTCCGGTGACCGTGGTCAGCCAGGTGCTGCAGGCGTCCATGCGCGTCCAGCAGCACGTCACCGAGCTGGCGATCAAGGGCGACAACGCCCTGTCGAACCTCCGCCCCGTCGAGGACGCGCCCAGCTGGGCGACCTTCGACGAGGACCTCCCCGACGTCGCGCCCGTGCGGCCGAACCTCGCACCGGTGGCCGACGTGCCGGAGCCGCGCTCGGAGATCAACGGTCACATTCCGTCAGCGGCCGAACTCGAAGCGGAACTGGGTGACCCCTGGGCCGAAGAGGAGCGCGCGCTCGCCGAAGACCACGCCGACGGCGAGAACGACGCCCAGGAAGACGGCTCCAAGCCGAAGCCGGGCACGCCCGCGATCGACAAGAAGGCCAAGAGCGACACCCCTCGGACCAGCGCCGGCGGGTACGACGGCCCGGCCGGGCTGACCGGCTACGACCAGCTCACCCTCCCGCAGCTGCGGGCCCGCCTGCGCCAGCTCTCGATCCCCCAGCTCGAGACGATCCTCGACTACGAGCGCGCGCACGCCGACCGCTCGTCCTTCACCGGGATGCTCTCCCGCCGGATCGCCAACGCCCGCAAGGCCGAACAGGCCAAGGAAGACGGTCAAGAGAACGGCCAGTGACCGAAACCGAAGCGAGCACCGCCGAAGCGCCCTGGCCGGTCCGCACGGTCGCGCGCAAGATCGGCGACTGGATCCACCGGCTCGGCAGCGTCTGGGTCGAAGGCCAGGTCACGCAGGTCAACTCCCGGCCGAACACGCAGACCGCGTTCCTGACGCTGCGCGACCCGTCGGCGGACGTCTCGATGTCGGTGACCTGCCCGAACTGGCTGATCCGCGAGATGGAACCGCCGCTGCGCGAAGGCGCGAGCGTCGTCGTGCACGCGAAGCCGTCGTTCTTCTTCGGGCGCGGCACGCTCAGCCTGCGCGCCGACCAGATCCGCGCGGTCGGCATCGGTGAGCTGCTGGCCCGGATCGAGCGCCTGAAGAAGCTGCTCACCGCCGAAGGCCTCTTCTCGGCGCAGCGCAAGCGGCCGATCCCGTTCCTGCCGAAGGGCGTCGGGCTGATCACCGGCCGCGCGTCGGCGGCCGAGCGGGACGTCCTGGTCAACGCCCAGACCCGGTGGCCGCACGTCCGGTTCAAAGTCCTCAACACCGCCGTGCAGGGCTCGCAGGCCGTCCCGCAGGTCATGCGCGCGCTGCGCATCCTGGACGCCGACCCCGAGATCGACGTCATCGTCATCGCCCGCGGCGGCGGCAGCGTCGAGGACCTGCTGCCGTTCTCCGACGAGGCGCTGTGCCGCGCGGTGTCGGCCGCCGGGACGCCGGTGGTCAGCGCCATCGGGCACGAGCCCGACACCCCCTTGCTCGACTACGTCGCCGACCTGCGCTGCTCGACGCCGACCGACGCGAGCAAGCGGATCGTGCCGGACCACCGCGAGGAGACCGAGCGGGTCCGGCAGATGCGCGACCGCGGGCGCCGCGCCCTCCACGGCTGGGTCGACACGCAGGCGCGCCTGCTGACCCAGCTGCGCAGCCGTCCGTCGCTGGCCGACCCGCTCGGCCCGGTCCAGCGGCGCCAGGACGACGTCGACGTCCACCGCGAACGCGCGCGCCGCGCCATGCTGACGCTGCTCGCCAAGGACCAGGCCGAGCTCGCGAGCGCGCGGGCCCGGCTGACCGCGCTCGGCCCGGCCGCGACGCTCGCCCGCGGCTACGCGGTCGTGCAGTTCCTCGATCCCGAAGGCAACCTCCAGGTACTCCGCTCCGTCTCCGAAGTCGAGGCCGGTGCCCAGCTGCGCGTGCGCGTGGGCGATGGCGCGATCGGCGCGGTGGCGGAAGGAGCACAGGAGTGACGCTGAAGGCGGCCACGTTCCTCCCCCTCACCATGGACGCGGCCCGGCGCCTGGGCGCGCGTCCGCTGCTGGACCAGGCGATGCGCACCGACCGGGCGGCCGCCGAGTGCTGGACGGCACTGCTCGCCGGTTGCGGCGGCGCCGCCCGCCGCGAGCTGGGGCCGCAGCTGCGCCGGCTGTCCGAGGCGACCTCGACGCAGGTCGGCTCACGCTGGTGGTTCGCCGAGGGCGCGGGGCACCGCAAGCGCGTCGCCGGCGCGCAGGAGAACCTCGAAGAGGCGATCGCGGAGGGTGACGGCCAGGAGTTCGCGCTGGCGTTCGTCGGGTACGACCACGCCATGGCCAGCGCGGTAGTGTGCGCGCACAGCCCAAGCCGGAAGGTCGGAGAACGCCCAGCGTGAGTGAAGCAGCCAGCGAGGAACTCGGCTACGAGCAGGCCAGGGACCGCCTCGTCGAGGTCGTCCGCGAGCTCGAAACCGGCGGTCTGTCCCTCGAGCAGTCGCTCGCGCTGTGGGAGAAGGGCGAGAAGCTCGCGAAGGTCTGTGAGCGCCATCTCGAAGGCGCGCGCGAGCGCATCGAAGCTGCTCTGGCGTCCGTGGAGGACGAAACCGGCAACGATCAGTGACGTTTGCCATGCCGACGGTATCTGGAAACGAAGCGGGTATCTGACAGACTGTTGACCCGCCAGTTCCACGATCCGGGAGGCTCAGATGTCCACCGCCGAAAGCCGTCGTGAAGCGCCCGACCGCAACCTCGCGATGGAACTGGTCCGGGTGACCGAGGCCGCCGCGATGGCGGCCGGCCGCTGGGTCGGCCGCGGCGACAAGATCGGCGGGGACGGCGCGGCTGTCGACGCGATGCGCCAGCTCGTGTCGACGGTGTCGATGCGCGGGGTCGTGGTGATCGGCGAGGGCGAGAAGGACGAAGCGCCCATGCTGTTCAACGGCGAAGAGGTCGGCAACGGTGACGGCCCGGACTGCGACGTCGCGGTCGACCCGGTCGACGGCACGACGCTGATGGCCAAGGGCATGCCGAACGCCCTCGCCGTGCTGGCGGTCGCCGAGCGCGGCGCGATGTTCGACCCGTCCGCGGTGTTCTACATGGAGAAGCTGGCCGTCGGGCCGGAGGCGGCGGGCAAGGTCGAGCTCGGCGCCCCGATCGCGGAGAACATCCGGCGCGTCGCCAAGGCGAAGAACAGCAGCGTCGGCGACGTCACCGTGTGCATCCTCGACCGCCCGCGCCACGAGCAGCTGATCAAGGAGGTCCGCGACGCCGGCGCGCGGATCCGGTTCATCTCCGACGGCGACGTCGCGGGCGCGATCGCCGCGGCCCGCCCGACCACCGGCGTCGACATGCTGGTCGGCATCGGCGGCACCCCGGAGGGCATCATCGCGGCCTGCGCGATGAAGTGCCTCGGCGGCGAGCTGCAGGGCCGGCTGTGGCCGAAGGACGACGCCGAGCGCGAGAAGGCGCTGGCCGCGGGCCACGACCTCGACCGCGTCCTGCTGAACGACGACCTCGTGCGCGGCGACAACGTCTTCTTCTGCGCCACCGGCGTCACCGACGGCGACCTGCTGCGCGGCGTCCACTACCGCGAGGGCGGCGCGACGACGCAGTCCATCGTGATGCGGTCCAAGTCCGGGACCGTCAGAATGATCGACGGTTACCACCGGCTCACCAAGCTGCGGGCGTACTCCTCGGTCAACTTCGACGGCCACCTGGACGCGCCCGACGACGACGTCGTTCCCCCGCTGCCGTAGAAGGAGTTCCGTGCCCAGGCGACTACTGGCCCTGCTGGTCCTGATGTTCGCCCTGGTCCCCGCCGCCGCGTCGGCCGAACCCGGCATCGTCGGGGGCGGCAACGCGGATCAGCCGTACCCGTTCGCGGTTTCGCTGCACACCTCGACCGGCAAGCTGTTCTGCGCCGGCGCGCTGATCGCCCCCACCTGGGTGGTGACGGCCGCGCACTGCGCGTTCGACAAGACCCCTGCCGGGATCTCCGTGCGGGCGGGCACGAGCGAGGTGGGCCAGGGCGGCGAAGTCGACCAGGTCGCCGCCATCGTCGTGAACCCGGCCTTCAACACCCAGAGCCCGGCGGGCGACATCGCGCTGCTGCGGCTCGCGACGCCGGCCAAGGCCGCGCCGATCGCTTTGGCGACGGCCGCGGCGCCGGGCACGGCCACCCGGATCCTCGGCTGGGGCCAGACCTGCCCGAAGGTGAACTGCGGCCAGATCCCGACGACGCTGCAGCAGCTCGACACGCACATCGTCGAGGGCGCGAAGTGCACGTCGGTGTTCGACGGCACGGCCGAGCTGTGCACGGACAACCCCGGTGGCAAGGCCGGAGCGTGCTTCGGCGACTCCGGCGGCCCGGAGGTCGTGCGCGACGGCGACCAGTGGCTGCTCGTCGGCGTCACGAGCCGGCCGGGCAACAACGACCCGGTGTGCGCGTCGGCGCCGTCGATCTACACGTCCGTCGTCGCGTACGCGCCGTGGATCGCGGAGAAGACGAAGGCCTGACCTACTCGGCGTTGCTCGAGTGGCCCGGGAACAGGTGGGCGTCCGGGTCGAGCGCGACGGCGATGTTGTTGACGGCCGTCGCGGCCTCGCCGAAGCCGGTCGCGATCAGCTTGACCTTCCCCGGGTACGCGGCGACGTCGCCGGCGGCGTAGACGCGTTCGCGCGCGGTCGCCATCGTCGAGTCGACCGCGATGGCGCGGTGGTCGATCTCCAGGCCCCAGCTCTCGATCGGGCCGAGGTCGGCGGTGAACCCGAGCGCCGCGACGACGGCGTTGGCCGGCAGCCGCTCGTCGCCGGTGCCCTTGACCGAGACGTCGACGGCTTCGAGCGCGCCGCTTTCGTGCTCGACGAACCGGGTGACCTCGGCATCGGTGATGATCCGGACACCGAGCTCACGGGCTTGCCGCACGATGGAGTCGGCCGCGCGGAACTTGGCGCGGCGGTGCACGAGCGTCACGCTCGCCGCGATCGGGTGCAGCGCGAGCACCCAGTCGAACGCCGAGTCGCCGCCACCGACGATCACGACGTGCTGCCCCGCGTGTGCGTCGAACGAGGGGACGAAGTGGACCATGCCGCGCCCGAGCCAGCCGTCGCCGGCGGGCAGCGGACGCGGGGTGAACTCGCCGATGCCCGCGGTGACGAGGACGGCGCCCGCGCGCAGGGTCTCGCCGCCGTCGAGGGTCAGCTCGACGCCGTTTTCGAGCGTCTCGAGCTTCTCGGCCTTGCGCCCCAGCAGGTACTTCGGCTTCCACGGCGCGGCCTGCTTCACCAAGCCGTCGACGAGGTCACGACCCCGGATCTCGGCGAAGCCGCCGACGTCGTAGATCATCTTCTCGGGGTACATCGCCGTGACCTGGCCGCCGGGTTCGGGCAGCGAGTCGACGATCGCCATCGAAAGGCCGCGGAACCCGGCGTAGTAGGCGGCGAACAACCCGGTCGGCCCCGCGCCGATGATCACGAGGTCGTAGGAGTCCCCAGAAGCTTCAGTCATGCTCGCTCCAGCCAGTGGTGGATGGCGGTGATCGAGAACACAGCCGATCCTAGCCGGATCGGAGTTCACTCGACGGCGTGCGACACAGGCGCCCGGAAGACCGGCGGCCCCCGTGGGGTGTGCGGCGGACCGTCTTCAGCGGGTTGGTCCCGCTCGTGGTGCTTTTCGGCTGGTTCACGTTGGCCATCCGGCTCGGGCTGCCGTCGGCCGAGCCGGTGGGTTTCCTCCCGTTCGTCTTCGTCGCCTTCGCGGCCCTCGTCGGGTTCGGCCGCTGGCTGGCCCGGGCGGGCATCCTGCTCGCGTTGCTCGGGCTGCTGCCGGTACTCGCCGTGCTGCTCGGCGGCTGGACAGCGACGGGCGACGAGATCCTGCTTTCGCGGGGGAAGCCGGTCGTGGTGCTGGTGTCCGCGGAGTCCGCGCACCGGCTGAAGGCGGGCCTCGCCTACACCTACGACGTGCGGAACCCGGATGGGAGCACGGATTCACTCGAACCCGGCGTCGGTACGCGACTGCCGGTCGGCAGTCAGGTGACCGTCGTCGAAGATCCGGACCGGCTCGTCGCGCCGCAGCTCGCCGGGCGGCAAGACCCGGCGGTGCCACTGGTCTTCGCGTGCCTGGGGACAGCGAGCCTGGTCGCCGTGGTGGTTTCGACCGCGGTGGCCGGCGAACGGCGCAGGGTGCGCAACGCCACCACGCGATAACCCGCGATCAGGTCCAGAATCGGTGTCATGGCTGACCAGGAATACCGGATCGAACACGACACGATGGGCGAGGTCCGCGTGCCGGCCGGCGCGCTCTACCGGGCGCAGACCCAGCGGGCCGTCGAGAACTTCCCCATCTCGGGCCGGGGCCTGGAGCGTGCCCAGATCCGTGCGCTCGGCCTGCTCAAGGCCGCCGCCGCGCGCGTGAACCTCAAGCTCGGCGTGCTCGACGCCGACGTCGCGGACGCCATCGCCAAGGCCGCCGACGAGGTCGCCGGGGGTGCCCACGACGCGCACTTCCCGATCGACGTCTTCCAGACCGGGTCCGGGACCTCGTCGAACATGAACGCCAACGAGGTCATCGCGACCCTGGCGAGCAAATCCCTCGGCCGGGACGTGCACCCGAACGACCACGTCAACGCGTCGCAGTCGTCCAACGACACCTTCCCGACGACCATCCACGTCGCCGCGACCGAAGCCGTCCTCAAGGACGTCATCCCGGCGCTCGAGTACCTCGCCGGCGCCATCGAGGTGCGCGCCGCGGAGTGGACCGACGTCGTGAAGTCCGGCCGCACGCACCTGATGGACGCCGTGCCGATCACCCTCGGCCAGGAGGCAGGCGCGTGGGCGTCGCAGGTCCGGTTCGGCATCGAACGGCTGAAGTCGGGCCTGCCGCGCCTCGGCGAGCTGCCGATCGGCGGCACCGCCGTCGGGTCGGGCCTCAACGCGCCGGACGGCTTCGGCTCGAGCGTCGCGGCCGAGCTCGCGACCGTCACCGGCCTGCCGCTTACGGAGGCTCGTGACCACTTCGAGGCGCAGGCGACGCAGGACAGCGTCGTCGAGACGTCCGGCCACCTGCGCACGATCGCCGTGTCGCTCAACAAGATCGCGAACGACCTGCGCTGGCTGGGCTCCGGCCCGCGCACCGGCCTGGCCGAGCTGGCGCTGCCGGACCTGCAGCCGGGCTCGTCGATCATGCCGGGCAAGGTGAACCCGGTGATCCCGGAGGCGACGCTGCAGGTGGTCGCGCAGGTGATCGGCAACGACGCGGCGGTGGCGTTCGCGGGTGCCGCGGGCAACTTCCAGCTCAACGTCAACCTGCCGGTGATCGCCCGCAACGTCCTCGAGTCGGCCCGGCTGCTCGCCGCCGTCTCGCGGCTGCTGGCGGACAAGGTCTTCGCGGGCATCACCGTGAACACCGAGCGCACCCGCACCTACGCCGAAGGTTCGCCGTCGATCGTGACGCCGCTGAACAAGTACATCGGCTACGAAGAGGCCGCCGCGGTCGCGAAGCAGGCGTTGAAGGAGCTCAAGACGATCCGCGAGGTCGTCATCGAGCGCGGCTATGTGAAGGACGGCAAGCTCACCGAAGAGCAGCTCGACGAAGCACTCGACGTCCTCCGCATGGCCCGCGGCGGCAAGTGACCGCTACCGCCGGCGCAGGCGCGCGTCCGCCAGCGCCGGCGGGGTGTAGTCCTTCTCGGCCGAGTTGAGGTCCGTGCCCGGCGGGACGATCTCGTCGATCCGGTCCAGCACCTCGTCGTCGAGCACCAGGTCCGCGCCCGCGAGCAGGTCGTCGAGCTGGGCGGGCGTGCGCGGGCCGATGATCGCCGACGTCACGCCCGGGTGCGCCCGGACGAACGCCGTCGCCAGGTGCGTGAGCGGCCGGCCCAGGTCGTCGGCGATCTTCTTCAGCTGCGCGATCGCCTCGAACTTGACGGCGTTCGCGGGCAGCGCCGGGTCGAACTTGTGCGCCTGCAACGTCCGGCGGCCCTCCGAAAGGTCCACATCGGACGGTTTCACGTACTTGCCGGACAGCCAGCCGCTGGCCAGGGGGCTCCACGTCAGCACGCCCATGCCGTACTTCTGCGCGGTCGGCAGCACGGCCGCCTCGATGGCCCGGTTGAAGATCGAGTACGGCGGCTGCTCGGCGCGGAACCGCGCCAGGCCATGCTTTTCCGCCACCCACTGGGCTTCCACGATCTGCTCGGCCGGGAAGTCCGACGTCCCGATCGCGCGGACCTTCCCGGCGCGGACGAAGTCCGTGAGCACCGACAGCGTTTCCTCGATGTCGGTCGTCGGGTCCGGCCGGTGGACCTGGTAGAGGTCGACGTAGTCGGTGTCGAGCCGCCGCAGGCTGTCGTCCAGCGCACGAGTGAGCCAGCGCCGCGAAAGACCACCCTGGTTGGGATCGGCACCCATCTGGAAGAAGCCCTTGGTGGCCAGCACGACCTCGTCGCGGCGGCCCTTCAGCGCCTTGCCGACGATCCGCTCGTTCTCGCCGTCGCTGTACATGTCAGCCGTATCCCAGAAATTGACCCCGGCGCCGAGCGCCGTGTGCAGCATCCGGATGCCCGCTTCGTGGTCCGGATTGCCCCACTTGCCCAACATCATCGCGCCGAACGCGTATTCGCTGACCGAGATGCCCGTGCCGCCCAGAATTCGTCGTTTCATGCCTCCACCTTCCGGCGGGCGAACGGGCCGGACCAGGTCACGCTCAACCTGGGTCTGCCAGTACCAGGCGGGCAGCCGCGAGGCGGGGATACTGGAGGCATGAGTGACGCAGCCGAGCTGGGCGCCTTCCTGAAGGCGCGCCGCGCCGCACTGGACCCCGCCGACCTGGGCCTCCCGCCCGGGCTCACGCAGCGGCGGGTCACGGGCCTGCGCCGCGAGGAGCTGGCGCAGCTGTCCGGGATCAGCGTCGACTACTACACGCGGCTGGAGCAGGGCCGCGCGAAGAACGTCTCGGACGCGGTCCTCGACGCATTGGCCCGCGCGCTGCGACTCAACTCCGGCGAGGAGGCCTACCTGCGCAACCTCGCCGCCCCGAGGCGCCGGGACGAGCGCGCGCCGGAGCGGGTCCGGCCCGAGCTGCGGCAGCTGCTCGACGCCATCCAGGCGCCGGCGTTCGTCTTCGGCCGGTACATGGACGTGCTGGCGTGGAACGCGCTCGGCGGCGCGGTCGCGTTCGCCTTCGCCGACCTCGACGAGCACAACATGCCGAAGCTCATCTTCACCGACGAGCGCGCGAAGCAGCTGCACCCGGAGTACGACGCCGTCTGCCGTGAGCTCGTCGCGAACCTGCGCGCGGAGAGCGGACGCCACCCCGGGGACGCGCGATTCGCCCAGCTCATCGGCGAGCTGTCGCTGGCGAGCGAGCAGTTCCGGAAGCTGTGGGCCGAGCACGCGGTGCAGGAGAAGGCACAGGGCTGGAAAGTGCTGCGCAACCCCGTCGTCGGCGAGCTGCGGCTGCGCTACGAGACGCTGCGCCTGCCCCAGGACCCCGACCAGGGCATGGTGATCTACCACGCCGAACCCGGCTCGGAGACCGAACGCGCGCTCGGCCTGCTGGCCAGCTGGATCGCCGCCGATGAACGACCGGTGAACACTCGCTCGTCGCAACCCCACGCCGGGTGAGCGCTGCCTAGGCTGCTTCACCTGGGGAGTCAGGGGTAGAGGAGCAGTCCGGTGGGCGTCGGCGCGACGATGCAGTCCCTCGCCGAAATCCTGAGCTCGGACTCCGGCAGCCTCGTCCTCGGCATCGCCGCGCTGGTCGCGATCGCCGCGCCGTTCATCGACCGCTACTTCATCCGGCGGCGCCGGCTGACGTTCCGCGTCCTCTACAACTCCAAGATCGGGCTCTCCCCGATCGACCTGCACGACGGCGAGAACGGCAGCGCGCAGGCGGATCCGCAGCTGGAACGCACCGCGCGGCTGCTGAACCGGATGAGCGTCGTCGTGATCCGGATCCACAACACCGGCGGGTTCGACATCGCGCCGGGCGACTTCGAGATCCCGCTGTCGTTCACCTTCGGCAGCCGGATCGTCTGGGACGCGCGGGTGTCCGACGCGACCGACGACGGCCTGCGCCAGCACGTCCGCGACGGCCTCGAGTTCTTCACGCGCGAGACACCGCAACAGCCGGTCGAAAGCGTGAAGCTGTCCCGCGTGCGCGCACTGCTGCCGAAACGGCTGGCCGGGCTCGCCGCGTCCGAAGTCCCGCCGGAGGCACCCGAGTGGCACGGCGTGCGGTTCGCCCGGCTTTCCTTGAAGCGCAAGGAGAAGTTCAAGCTGGTCGTCGTCTTGCGGGAGTCCGACGGCCACGAAGGCGAGATCAGCAAGGAGATCGACCACCACGCCCGGCTCGCGGCCGGCCGGATCAAGGACGACCGCAAGCAGCGCCGGTTCGGCTGGCCGGTGATCACGACGGCGGTCGGGGTGCTGCTGACGGGTGCCTTGCTGGCCACGCTGCTCGTCTCGTGGTCCCGGCCGGGCGACTCCGCGCAGTGCGCCACCGGGAAGCTGTCGGTCGAGGGGTCGAGCGCGTTCGTGCCCATCATCGACAGCGTCGCCGCCGAGTACCACGGCCAGTGCGACGACGCGGCCATCACCACCCGCGCGACCGGGAGCGTCACCGGCGTCCGCGCGCTCGCCCCGGTCGGCGCGGCGGGCAAGGACGAGCTGGCGGTGCTCTCGGACGGCCGGTCCGGGGAAGCCGGCCCCGATCTGGAGGCGAAGGCCGTCGCGGTGGTCGTGTACAGCCTGGTCGTGAACCGCGCGGCCGGCGTAGACAAGCTGACGACTCAGCAGGTCAAGGACATCTTCAGCGGCCGGGTGCGGAACTGGGACCAGCTGCGGCCGGGCCCGTCGGTGCCGATCGGGATCGTCGGGCGCGGGCAGGAGTCGGGCACGCGCAAGACGTTCGAGCAGAAGGTGCTCGGCGGCGCGGAGGACCGGCTGACGTCGGACTCGTGCCGCAAGCCGGAGCGCGACCCGGCCGCCGCCACCACGCGCTGCGAGCGCGGCACGACCGCCGAGGTGCTCACCGAGGTCGGCGCGGTGCCGGGCGCGATCGGGTACGCCGACGTCCCGGCGGCCAAAACAGCAGCCGCCCGCGACCAGCAAGTGACGGTCGTGCAGCTCGACGGCCACTACCCCGACGTCACGACCGTCGATGCCGGGTACCGCTTTTGGACCGTCGAGTACCTCTACACCAAGGGCGTGCCGTCGAACGGGAGCGTGCTGAAGCGGTTCCTCGACTACCTGGCGAGCCCGACCGCGCGGGCCGAGCTGCAGGACGCCGGGTACACGCCGTGCGTGGCCAAGGACGGCCTGCTCGACCCCCTCTGCACCAGGCCGGACATCTGACCAGCAGGAAATTGTCGGTGGTCCGGGTCATGATGTCCGGGTGTTGGTCAGCGAGATAGTCCGGGCGTCCGCCGAGCTGGCGGCGACGCGATCCAGGAAGGCGAAGATCGCCCTCCTGGCCGCGGTGCTGCGCGCCGCCGAGCTCGTCGAGCTGCCCGTCGTGATCGCGTACCTGACCGGGCAGACGGCGCAGGACCGGCTGGGTGCGGGCTGGCGCACCCTGGCCGGGCTCGGCGCCGGGTCCGCTCCCGATCCGGTCGCGACGGTGCTCGAAGTGGATTCCGCGCTGACCGAGGCGGCCGGGGTGGCGGCGGGCGCGGGGTCGTCGACCCGGCGGCAAGAGGTCCTGCGCGCGTTGTTCGAGCGGTTGACGCAGGACGAGCAGCAGTTCCTGTTCCGGCTGGTCACCGGCGAGCTGCGGCAGGGCGCGCTGGAGGGCGTGATGGTCGACGCGATCGCGGCGGCGGCCGAGGTGCCGGCCGTGGACGTGCGGCGCGCGTTCATGCTCTCCGGGAAGCTCGGCGTCACCGGCGTCGCGGCGCTGACCGGCGGGCAGGCGGCGCTCGCGGAGTTCCGGCTCACGCTGGGCACGCCGGTCAAGCCGATGCTGGCGTCGCCGGCGGAGTCCCTGGAGGAGGCGGTCGCCGAGCACGCCGAGGCGATCGTCGAGTACAAGATGGACGGTGCGCGGATCCAGGTGCACCGTCAGGGTGACGAGGTGCACGTCTGGACGCGGACGTTGCGCGAGATCACCGCCAGCGTGCAGGAGCTGGTGGAGCTGGTGCGGTCGCTGCCGTGCGAGTCGGTGGTGCTGGACGGCGAAACCCTGGCGCTGACCGACGCCGGGCGGCCCCGGCCGTTCCAGGACACGATGAGCCGGTTCGGCAGCACGCGCGAGGAGCAGGTGAAGGCGCTGCTGCTGCGGCCGTACTTCTTCGACTGCCTGCACCTCGACGGCGTCGACCTGCTGGACGCGCCGCTGTCCGAGCGCAACGCGGCACTGCGCAAGGTCGCCGGGGCGCACGTGATCCCCGGCAAGGTGGGCGTTTCGCGCGCGGCCGAAGTGCTGGAGGCGGCGATGGACGCCGGGCACGAAGGGGTGATGGTCAAGGACCTGGCGTCGCCGTACGCGGCGGGGCGGCGCGGGCGGGCGTGGCTGAAGGTCAAGCCGGTGCACACGATCGACCTGGTGGTGCTCGCGGCGGAGTGGGGCCACGGGCGGCGCACCGGCACGCTGTCGAACCTGCACCTGGGCGCCCGCGACCCGGACGGTGGCCCGCCGATCATGGTGGGCAAGACGTTCAAGGGCATGACCGACGAGATCCTGGCGTGGCAGACGAGGACGTTCCAGGAGATCGAGACCCACCGCGACGACTGGACGGTGTACGTCCGCCCGGAGGTCGTGGTCGAGATCGAGCTGGACAGCGCCCAGGTGAGCACGCGCTACCCGGGCGGCCTGGCGCTGCGGTTCGCGCGGGTGGTCCGCTACCGCCCGGACAAGGAGCCGGCGGACGCGGACACGATCGACACGGTCCGCGGCCTCCTGCACGGCGACCGCTCGGAAGGGAGCTGACTACGAAAGTCTCGATCGCGACATCGCGCGTCTTCGGGGTGCTTTCCTCCTAAAAGGAAAGACGAAAGTCGATGTTGCCTTCTCCCGCATCTGAGCAGAGTGGCTGACGGAGTTTTCCTTCAGCCAGGGAGAAAGCATGAGATTGCGCGCTGTGTCCGGCTTGCTCGCGAGCACCACCCTGCTCGTGACCGCGTTCGCCGCACCCGCCGGCGCGACGCCGGTACCGAGCACGCCGGACGCCGGGCACCAGCCGTCGAAGCACCACTTCTCGGCGGCCGCGCAGTCGTTCGTCGGCGCGAACACCGTGGAGAAGCGCGTCGCCAAGCTGGAAGCGGCGATGGCGTCGCTGCCGAAGGAGAGCACCGCGTACAACGCGACGAAGCTGTGGAACGCCGGCATCACCGGCGCGGGCAGCACCGTCGCGACGCTGGTGTCCTTCGGCGACGACCAGGTCAAGCAGGTGCTCGACACCTACTCGAAGAACCACGGCCTGCCGCCGGCGAACGTCGAGGTCATCCAGCCGTCCGGCCCGGTGCCCGCGTGCACCGACCCCGGCGTCGACACCGCCACCTGCCAGGGCTGGGGCGGCGAAACCGACCTCGACGTCACGATGATGCACGCCATGGCACCGAACGCGAAGATCATCGTCGCGGCGACGCCGGTCGCGGAGACGCAGGGCTTCACCGGCCTGCCCGAGATGATGCACGCGGTCGACTACATGACCGAGCACAAGCTGACCGACGTCATCTCGATGAGCTTCGGCACCACCGAAGAGAACTTCCCGTCGTTCGACTCGATCAAGACGCTCGACCCGGCGCTGGACCGCGCGAGCAAGGCCGGGATCACGATGGTCGCCTCCTCCGGCGACGACGGCCCGACCGGCGGCTACCTCTACGGCCCGGGCAACTACCCGTACCGCGTCGCGAGCTGGCCGGCGTCCGACCCGCGCGTCACGACACTGGGCGGCACGCAGCTGCACCTCGACCCGAACGGCAACCGCACCAAGGCGGACGACGTCGTGAACGTCGCCGACAACGGCTTCTCCGAAGGCGCCGGCCTCTCCAAGACTTACGCGCGGCCGAACTGGCAGGACGGTGTCAAGAAGATCACCGGCAGCAAGATGCGCTCGTTCCCGGACATCAGCATGGAGGGCGTCTACGGGACGTCGCAGTCCGCGCCGCTGTTCGCCGGTGTGCTCGCGCTCGCGGTGCAGGCCAAGGGCGGCAAGCTCGGCCAGATCAACCCGGCGCTGTACACGAAGCTCGGCCCGGCCGGCCCGAAGGCGGGCATCGTCGACGTGACCGAAGGTGACAACAGCCAGGACGGTGTCACCGGCTTCACCGCGGCGAAGGGATTCGACATCGCCAGCGGCTGGGGCACGGTCGACGCTTCGGTCTTCGTTCCCGCACTGGTGAAAGCGCTGCGCTGACCAGTTCACCGGAATCGGTGGCGTTCGGTTTATTCGACGCGGAAACTCGCGCCGGTGTCAGCAATTTTCCCCACAGATCACGAAGGCGTCCGTCAGTACGATGCTGCTCCTCGGAGAACCCGCTCACTCCCCGAGCGGTCATGGAGGAGTACAAGTGGCAAGCAAGGAAGAACTGAAAGCGGCGATCCACGCCGCTTTCGACGCCGCCGTCGCCGACGGGACGAGTTACACCAAGGTGTACGCCGCGGAAATCAAGCAAAAGAACTTCATCGTTTTCCGCACCACCACCGTCAGCAATTTCGCGGTGGGTTTCCGGCCGGGGCAGACCGACCTCGTGATCGTGCCGCTCGAGGAAAAGAGCGGCACGGTCACGGCGGGCACTCCGCTGACGATCACGGACGCGAACCGGGCGTCGGTCAAGAAGCGTGATCTGCAGGGCCGGTTCGTGATCAAGACGACGGAGGGGCAGAGCTTCAAGCTCAGCATCCTCCCCTCCGTGCCGAAGCTCCTCGCCGCCAGCTACCAGCTGCCGGTCGAGCAGAAGGCCGAGTACGAGGCGTTCACCACCCTCCGGGACGCTCTCACCACGGCCTGACGACCGAGCGCCCCGGTGCACCACACCGGGGCGCGTCCGGCATCAGTAGCAGCGGTCGGACTTGATCGCGTACGTGTAGTTGTTGGAGAGGTTGGACGTCACCTCGAACCGGATCTTGTGGTAGACGGGCGGGTCTCCGAGCACGCCGTGCGAGACCGTGTGCTCCTTGCCCGGGGCGATCGCGCCGCTCCACAGGCCCTTGTCGAAGACGTCTTCGACGATCTGGACGAGCATCCCGCGGTAGTCGTGGTTGTGCACGGTGATGTCGATCTTCTGCCCGGCGCTCACCTCGACGACCTTCGTCGCCCCACCCATCAGCGGCCCGCCGGCGCAGACCTTCGTCGCGGCGGACGCGGACGGCGCCACCAGCAGCGTCGCCGCCAGGGCGACCATCGGCACGATCAGCTTGCGCATCATCGGTTCCCCACCTTCGTCTTGACCACAGTGGACGTCTCGGCGATGTCGATGCCGAACTTCATCGAGCCGCCGCAGTAGGCGTGCTTGCCGTTCTTGAAGTAGAGCGTCAGGTCGCCGGCGCATTCGAAGACGCGGATGTCCCAGGTGCGCTCGCCCGGCCACAGGCAGATGGCGTCCTTGCCGGCCCGGCGCATCCAGCCGTGGTACCCGGATTCGCACGTGATGATCGGATCACTCGCGACGGTCCCGGCCACCGAAGTCGAGGCCGACGCCGTCCCGGCCGGCAGCAGGCCCGCGACGAGCGCGGCTCCCGTGACGGCCGCGACCCTCAGATACGGACGCATGGATTTCCTTCCCCTGCAAGAAAAGATGAAATGGATTCGCCCAGGAGATCCGGACACCGACGACGTTAGGGACAGCCGGCGGCCCACGGGAAGGCCTTGATCGGCTGCCGCGCGGCGAAAGCCAAAGGAAGATCGTCTTCGCAGGTCAGCGCAATGGCCAGGGGTCGCGGAAAGCCAAATTCAGGGGGTGATCCGCACGGAGAAGAAGACCGCGCGGGCGTCGGGGAGCAGCAGGTGGCCTTCGGAGTCGGCCATCTTCCAGTAGACCTGACAGTGCCCGGCCGACGGCGGCGCCTGAACGTCGACGGAGATCCGCACGTGCTCCCCGGGAGCGGTGTAGGGCACCGCCACGCGCTCGGGCGTGCGGCACGGGTCGGGGCTGCCGAACGAGCCCGAGCGGACGAGGTACCGCCCGATCCATCCGACCGATCCGGCGTTCCGCAGCTCCCAGGTTTTGACGAACCGGCTCCCGGCGGGGATGGCGGTGCCATCGGGAACGGTGACGTCGGCGACGAACTCGGACACATCGCCGGGGCTGGTGGCGGCGGGTTCCGCCGAGAAGACGCCACCGAAGAGCAGGCCGACCGCGACAACGAGCACTACGGCGACGGCCCCGGCGAGCCCGTAGGCCGCCCAGCGGCGGTGCGGGGATGAAGGTTCGGCCTCGCGGGCTAGGGAGGAATCGCGCACGGGTCCCCGCCCGACCCCGCGCGACTCGGCCTCCGCCGCGGGCGCCCGCCGGTGCCGCCCCGCCTCCTCGGCCGCCGGAGCTCGTCCCCAGCGTCGCCCGCCCTCTCGCACCTCAGGTTCCGGCTCGCGCGCCTTCTCCCAGCACCCGTGCCACTCCACGCGCGCCGATGTCTCGTCCTGGCCCAGCACCCCGACCGCCAGTACCCGCACGAACTCCCACGTTGTCTCCCAGCTCGGCAGGTGCTTCCCCCGGGCCGCCGCCGACAGCGCCGACTTCGACGCCAGCGCACCGAACTCGTCGCGCATCCGGTCGTACGACGGGTCGCCCGCCGCGCGCTTCAGCTCCCACAACCGGCGCGCGAAGCCCGCGACCGGGCCGGTTTCCTCCGCCGGGCCGAGCGCGATCCGCCCGCGCCGCCCCGGCGCGCGTTCGACGTCCATCTCCGCCGACAATAGGACGCGCACCGGGTGACCGGCTCGACTCGATCGGGTGGTCCACAGTGGAACTATCCTCCGGACATGCGCAGCGAAAAGCTCACCCGCGCCTGGTTCGCGGTCACCACGCTGGTCGCGCTCACCGGCCTCGTCACCCAGGTGATCGCCACCGCGACGGATCCCGGCGGCCGGCTCGCGAACCTGCTCTGCTTCTTCACCATCGACTCGAACCTGCTCGTCGCCGTCACCTCGGCGCTGGTCGCACTGGGCACCGCGCGCAAAAAGCTGTTCGCCGTCCTCTGGCTCGACGCGCTGGTCGGCATCATCGTGACCGGCATCGTCTACCAGGTCGCCCTCGCCGGCCTGTACGAGCTGCACGGCCTCTCGCTGTTCGCCGACACCATGCTGCACAAGGTCACGCCGATCCTGTTCGTGCTCGGCTGGCTCGTCGCCGGCCCGCGCGGCGCCCTCGCCTGGCGCACGGTCTGGTGGTCGCTGCTCTACCCCCTGGCCTGGCTCGCCTTCACGCTGCCGCGCGGCGCGATCACCGGCTTCTACCCGTACCCGTTCGTCGACGCCGCCGCGCACGGCTACGGCCGCGTGACCCTCAACTGCGTCGCCATCGGCCTGTTCTTCACCGCGCTCGCGATCGGCGCGCTCCTTCTGGATCGCCGACTGTCGAAGAAATCGTTGACAATCTCGGCGACAACGCCGTAGCGTCCCCACCCGGCTACTTCCCTCCGTGCAGAGGAGACGGTCAATGCCGGGTTTCCAGCGCTGCCTCATCGCCGCCGTACTTCTCGTCGCAGCACAGCCGGCCGTCGCCGACGCGCGCCCGGTGACGCCGGACGGACTCCGGGATCTCCCGGCCATCCACCCCACGATGACCTGCGAAGACGTCCCGAAGCTCGACCTGGACGACGTGACCGACGCGAAGGTCACCCTCCAGTCCGCGACCGTCGTGACCACCGGAACCCCGTACTGCGAGGTGAAGGGCACGGTCGCGCCCGCGAACACCGTCGTCGTGCGGCTGCCGGTCGGCGGCTGGACCCAGCGCTACGTCCAGACCGGCTGCGGTGGGCTGTGCGGCAGCGCCCGCATCGACTACGGCCAGGCCTCGACGTGCCCGCCGGTCGTCGACGGCACTCTCGCCAGCGCCACCACGGACATGGGCCACCAAGGCCAGAACGACGGCTCGTGGGCCCTGGGCAACCCCCAGGCCCAGATCGACTTCGCCTACCGCGGCGTGCACGTGACGTCGCAGGTCGCGAAGGCGCTCATCAGCCGCTTCTACGGCCGCGGCCCGGCGTACTCCTACTTCACCGGCTGCTCCGACGGCGGCCGCGAAGCCCTCATGGAGGCCCAGCGCTACCCGGACGACTTCGACGGCATCGCCGCCGGCGCGCCCGCCAACGACATGGCCGTGCAGAACACCTTCCACCACGCCTGGAACGTCGTCGCGAACCTCGACGCCGACGGCCACGCCATCCTGCTCGCCGGCAAGCTCCCGCTCGTCCACACTGCCGTGCTCGACGCCTGCGACGCGCTCGACGGCCTCCGTGACGGCCAGCTCGACGACCCCCGGCTGTGCCGCTTCGACCCCGCGACGCTCGGCTGCGCGACCGGCCAGGACGCGGCGACCTGCCTCAGCCCGGCCGAAGCCGCCGTCATCCGCAAGCTGCACGACGGCGCCGTCGACGCGCAGGGCCGCCGTCTCGAACCCGCGATCGCGCACGAGTGGGGTTCGGAGCTCGAGTGGTCGTTGTTCGTTCCGGCGACGCCGACCGGGCCGTCGGCCAGCGCGAACTTCGCCCTGTCCTACCTGCGCTACCTCGCGTTCCCCGGCGCGCAGAACCCGGACTTCCGGCTGGCGGACCTGAAGTTCACCGTGGCGTCGTTCTGGCAGACCGTCCAGTCGTCGAGCTACCTCGCGGCGATGGACCCCGACCTGACGCGGTTCCAGCGCGGCGGCGGGAAGCTGCTGCTCTGGCACGGCTGGAACGACCAGCACATCTCGCCGCAGTCGACGCTCGCGTACTGGGACGCCCTGCGCGCCACGACCCGCGTCGACGGCTTCGCGCGGCTGTACCTGTTCCCCGGCGTCGCGCACTGCGGCGGTGGCGACGGGCCGAACACGTTCGACATCCTGACGCCGGTGATGGCCTGGGCGGAGAGCGGCCGGCAGCCCGGCAAGGTCGTCGCCTCGAACGCCACGCGCAGCCGTCCCGTCTACCCGTACCCGACGGTCGCGCGCTACGACGGCAGCGGCAGCGTCGACGACGCGGCCAACTTCGTCCCCTTCACGCCGCGCACCGAACCCGGTCCCGGCTACCACTGGGTCGGCGAACGGCTCTACTCGGACGACTACCAGACGTGGTGCCGGGCGGTCGGCGGCGAACTCGTCTGCCGGCCCGCGAAGACCTGGCTGACCGCGTTAGGGTCGGGCACATGACGGCGATCGTGCAGAACCTCGTGACGTCCGGCACCTTCCAGCTCGACGGGGGCAGCTGGGACGTCGACAACAACGTCTGGATCGTGGGCGACGACGCGGAAGTGATCGTGATCGACGCGGCCCACGACGCGAAGGCGATCGAGAACGTCGTCGGCGAGCGGAAGCTGGCGGCGATCGTCTGCACCCACGCGCACAACGACCACGTCAACGCGGCCCCGGAGCTCGCCGCGGCCACGGGCGCGCCGATCCTGCTGCACCCGGACGACCGCGTCCTCTGGGACCAGACCCACCCGGACCGCGCGCCGGACGGCGAGCTGGAGGACGGCCAGACGATCACGATCGCGGGCACGGCGCTGCGGATCATCCACACGCCGGGGCACGCGCCGGGCGCGGTGTGCCTGTACGCGGAGGAACTGGGCGTGCTGTTCACCGGCGACACGCTCTTCCACGGCGGCCCGGGCGCGACGGGACGGTCCTATTCGGACTACCCGACGATCGTGAAGTCCATCCGCGAGAAGCTGTTCACGCTCCCGGAGGCGACGAAGGTGCACACGGGCCACGGCGAAGGCACGACGCTGGGCGCGGAGAAGGCAGCGTCGAGTGGCTGGGACGAAGCTTAGGAAGTGTGCTTCCGGGCGACGAGGGCGAACTCCTCGATCGCCCGGTCCAGCGCGACCACGGCCGTCTGCACGAGCGGCGGCAGCCGGAGCCGGTCGAACTTGGCGCCTTCGTCCACCTCGTGGCGCACGTGGTGCAGGTCCATGTCCTTCTTCCGCACGTTCTTGGCCGCGCTGACCAGTTCGTCCGGCCCGCTCATCACCAGGAGCCCGAGCAAGGACCGCACCTCCGCGCGCGCCGTGTAGTAGTCGTCTTCGTAGCCCGCGACGCGAGCGGCGTCGGCTCCGGCGAGCTTGTGCTGGCGGTGACCGACGTTGAGGCTGATGAGGTGCTGCCGCGCCCGGGCCGCGGCCTCGATGAACCGGCCGCAGCGGTCGGCGCGGTCGTTTCGCAGCTTCGCGCGCCTCGCGGCGTTGAGCTTCCACGGCTCGAGCAGCGCGCCCAGTGTCACCCCGACCAGCGAGGCGACGGCCGCGATGACCGCGGCACTGACCGCGGTCAGCACGTCAGCCGCGGCGTGGTCGGCAACACCCGTACGCGCTGCTTCGCCTCCTCGGCGAGCGTGAGCGCCCACTCCTGCAACCCCGCGACGTCGATGCCGTGCGGCGGCTCACTCCGGAACGGCTCGATGTTCGCCGCTCCGCGTTCCAGCAGCGACGCCGCCCCCGCCGTGTTGCCGCGTGCCGCGTGCGTCAGCCCCACCGCCAGCTGGGCGAGCCCGCGCCACAGCTCGCGGTCGGGCCCGTCCGTCGTCTTCCACGCGTCCTCGAAGACCTCGTGCGCGTGGAACGGCTTGCCGTCGTCGAGCAGCTGCTGGGCCTCCGCAAGCGTTTGCGCCGGGGTCCTCGCGATGCCTTCCGGCTGGCGCTCGACGCCGTCGGCGCCGTACGGCAGGGGGCGGCCCAGGCCGTCGCGCGGCCGTGCGTTGCGTGCGCGTCCCTCGGCGTCCCGGTCGCGGCGGCTCATGCCCCGATCCTGCCACGGGCCCGGCCGCGTTCGCCGTCTCCCGGCGAGCCACGTAGCCTGGGGACTCGTGCGTTTCCTCGACGGCCACCGGCCCGCTCACGACCTGACCTACGACGACGTGTTCCTGCTGCCGAACCGTTCGGACGTGGAGTCCCGCTTCGACGTAGACCTCTCCACCGCGGACGGCACCGGCGCGACCATCCCGATCGTCGTCGCCAACATGACCGCGGTCGCCGGCCGCCGGATGGCCGAGACCGTCGCCCGCCGCGGGGGGCTGGTGGTGCTCCCTCAAGATGTGGACAGTCACGCCGTCGCGGAGATCGTCGGCTGGGTGAAGAGCCGGCACACCGTGTGGGACACGCCGCTGGTCCTGACCGGCGGCGACGCCGTGGCCGACGCCCTCAACCTGGTCCACAAGCGCGCTCACGGCGCTGTCGTGGTCGTCGACGGCGAGGGCCGCCCGGTCGGCATCGTCGACGAAGCGGCCTGCGCGGGTGTCGACCGCTTCGCGCGGCTCGCCGACGTCGCCCAGCCCCCGACCGTCGCGGTGCCGCTGACCACCCCGCCGCGCGAGGTCTTCGAGCGGCTCCACAGCCACGGCGCGTCCCTCGCGCTGGGCCTGGACGCCGACGGCCGCCTCGCGGGCGTGCTGACCGCCGTCGGCGCGCTGCGCGCGGACATCTACACCCCGGCCGTCGACGACGCGGGCAAGCTGCGCGTCGCCGCCGCGGTCGGCGTCAACGGCGACGTCGCGGCGAAGGCCGAAGCCGTGCTCGGCTCGGGCGTCGACGTGCTGGTCGTCGACACCGCGCACGGGCACCAGGAGAAGATGATCGCCGCGCTCAAGGCCGTCCGGTCGGTGTCGCCGCGGGTCCCGGTGGTCGCCGGGAACGTCGTCACCGCCGAGGGCACGCGCGACCTGATCCAGGCCGGCGCGGACGTCGTCAAGGTCGGCGTCGGGCCGGGCGCGATGTGCACGACGCGGATGATGACCGGCGTGGGCCGCCCGCAGTTCTCGGCGGTCGCCGACTGCGCGGCCGCGGCGCGCGAGCTGGGCAAGCACGTCTGGGCCGACGGCGGGGTGCGCCACCCGCGCGACGTCGCGCTGGCACTGGCCGCGGGCGCGTCCGCGGCGATGGTCGGCTCGTGGTTCGCCGGCACCTACGAATCCCCCGGCGACCTGCGGTTCGACGAGCAGGGGCGGCCCTACAAGGAGTCGTTCGGCATGGCGTCGAAGCGCGCGGTCGGCGCGCGGACGCGCACGGACAACGTCTTCGACCGCGCGCGCAAGGCGTTGTTCGAGGAGGGCATCTCGTCGTCGCGGATGTCACTCGACCCGGCCCGGCCGGGCGTCGAGGACCTGCTGGACTCGATCGGCTCGGGCGTCCGCTCGTCGTGCACGTACGCGGGCGCGCGAACCTTGGAGGAGTTCCACGAGCGCGCGCTGCTGGGCGTCCAGTCGGCGGCCGGCTTCGCGGAGGGCCGCCCCCTCCCCTCGGGCTGGTGAATGCCATGAAGGGCACCCTCATGGACTTAAGAGCCATGAGGGTGCCCTTCATGGACTGCTCCTAGCCGTGGTCCTCCAGCATCTCGGTGACCAGGGCGGCGATCGGCGAGCGCTCCGAGCGCGTCAGCGTGACGTGCGCGAACAGCGGGTGGCCCTTCAGCTTCTCGATCACCGCCGAGACGCCGTCGTGCCGGCCGACGCGCAGGTTGTCGCGCTGGGCGACGTCGTGCGTGAGGACCACGCGCGACGCCGTGCCGAGCCGCGAAAGCACCGTGAGCAGGACGTTGCGCTCCAGTGACTGCGCCTCGTCGACGATCACGAACGCGTCGTGCAGCGACCGGCCGCGGATGTGCGTCAGCGGGAGCACCTCGAGCATGCCGCGGTCGAACACCTCGTCCAGGACTTCCTGGCTGACCAGCGCGCCGAGGGTGTCGAACACCGCCTGCGCCCAGGGCTGCATCTTCTCGCTCTCGGACCCGGGCAGGTAGCCGAGGTCCTGGCCGCCGACCGCGTAGACCGGCCGGAACACCACGACCTTGCGGTGCTGACGGCGTTCCATCACGGCTTCGAGGCCGGCGCACAGCGCGAGCGCCGACTTGCCGGTGCCGGCGCGGCCGCCGAGGGAGACGATGCCGACGTCGGAGTCGAGCAGCAGGTCGAGCGCGACGCGCTGCTCGGCGCTGCGGCCGTGCAGGCCGAACGCCTCGCGGTCGCCGCGCACCAGCCGGATGCGCTTGTCCGCCGTGATCCGCCCGAGTGCGCTCGAGCTGCCCGCGAGCAGCCGCAGCCCGGTGTGGCAGGGCAGCTCGGCGAGCTCGTCCATGCCGTACTCGACCGGGTCGACGGTGCCGCCGCCGAACAGCGTGTCCAGCACGTCCTGCTCGACGTCCACGTCCGCCATGCCCGTCCAGCCGGACGGCGTGACTTCCTGCGCGCGGTACTCGTCGGCCTCCAGGCCCACGGCACCCGCCTTCACCCGCAGCGGGATGTCCTTCGTCACCAGGGTGACCGCCGGGAACTCCGCCGCCAGGTTGAGCGCGCAGGCGAGGATCCGGTGGTCGTTGGAGTCGGTGCGGAACCCGACCGGGAGCACCGTCGGGTCCGAATGGTTCAGCTCCACCTGCAGCGTGCCGCCGTGGTCCCCGATGGGGAGCGGCGCGTCGAGCCTGCCGTGCTGCCGGCGCAGGTCGTCGAGCATGCGCAGGGACTCCCGGGCGAACCAGCCGAGCTCCGGGTGGTGGCGCTTCGCCTCCAGTTCACTGATGACGACCAGCGGAAGCACGACCGCATGCTCGGCGAAGCGGGTAACCGCCCACGGGTCCGAAAGGAGGACCGACGTGTCGAGCACGTACATGTGCTGCTGGGATTCGGGCGAGGTCGAGGCTTTCTCCGGGCCAGGAACGGCACCGGTCGAAGAACGGCCAGAGGCCTTACGGGGCAAACGCTGCGCAGTCACGACGGCATCTCCCTCGAGGGCGTGTGCACCTCACGCCCGCACTCGCTGGGCCGGGCACCTCCCTGGCTGGACCACTCCGCCTGACGAGCTGTCAGGCGACGCGGCCACGAGGGCCGGGTGCCGGCCCCCTCGTGCGTCTCGTGGGCGGCTGCGCCGCCCCCTCGATCACCGTCACGACCAGGGCCTCCCGCGAGGACCCGCACGGATCGCGTGCCCTCACCTCGGAAGGTACCTACGAATCCGAGATCGCGCAGGAAGCCAACCCGGTGATTCGCCAGATCGTCACCTCACTGTCGGTCGCCCGAAATCGACGACCCGTGACGGTCACTCTGTGTAGCCGACGTCTCGATCGGTCCACCCACGTCGGAATGATCTTGGGAAAATTGCTGACTCGGCGTATTCACGAGATCAGCGGATGAGCTTTTACCACGTTCGGAGCAACGCCGCATTTTGCGCCACCAAGAGAGAACCGTACCGAGTGAAAGCGCCTGCATCAGGCTCACACAATGGGCGTACAAGCCGTACGAGAAGCCCGATAAGCGAGTAATTTTTTGACTGCGGGACACACCGTCGGTCCATCCGGCGCCCGGACCCCAACAGTTCTACCTAGGAGTGAGCCAAGTGCTGAAGAAGGCTGGTTTCGTCGCCGCCACCGCTGCGGGCCTCATGATGGTCGGCAGCACCGCGTTCGCTGCGACGCAGGACTCGACCGGCACCCCGGACCCGACGTTCGGCGACGCCTACGCCACGTTCATCGAGGGCGGCGGCGCCCTGGGCTACGGCGCGGCCTCCCTGGTCGCCGGCGCCTACGCCGGCATCGCCACCACCCCGGCGCTGATCCTGCACTCGCTGGAGCACCACCACCACTGAGTGTGGCTTCGAAGGGCCCCGGAGTTCGCTCCGGGGCCCTTCGGCGTGTCAGGAACCGAATCGGCGGTGGCGCCAGGCGTAGTCGCGTATGGCGCGCAGGAAGTCGACGCGGCGGAATGCCGGCCAATACGCTTCGGTGAACCAGAATTCCGAATGCGCGGACTGCCAGAGCAGGAATCCGGAAAGCCGTTGTTCACCGGAAGTTCGGATGATGAGATCCGGATCCGGCTGCCCCGAGGTGTAAAGGTGCTCGGAGATGTGGTCGACGTCGAGGATTTTCGCGAGCTCGTGAATGGTCGTGCCCTCGTCGGCGTGTTGCAGGAGCAACTTGCGGACTGCATCGGCGATCTCCTGGCGCCCGCCGTAACCGACCGCGACGTTGACCTCCATCCCGGTCCGCCCTTCGGTGCGCGCGGCGGCTTCGCTGAGTCGCTTCGCGACCTCGGTGGGTAGCAGGTCGAGGGCGCCGACGATGCGCAGCTGCCAGGTCTTGCCGGGTGCGGCGAGCTCGTCGGTGACGTCGGTGATGATCTTCAGCAGCGGCGTGAGCTCGTCCGGGTCGCGGTTGAGGTTGTCGGTCGAGAGCAGCCACATGGTGACGACCTCGACCTCGGCCTCCTGGCACCAGCTGAGGAAGTCCGCGATCTTCTTCGCCCCGGCGCGATGGCCGTCCGCTACGTCCGAGAAGCCCGCTTCCCGGGCCCAGCGGCGGTTGCCGTCGAGCATGATGGCGATGTGCCGGGGATGCCGGCCGGCGGCCTGCTGGATGAGGCGCCGGCCGTAGGCGCTGTACACGACGTCGGACAAGAAGGAGCGCACACTCACGTCGATGAAGCCTACGCACCCGGTGTGAGGCGCGTGACTTGACCGCTGTCCGGGAACCTACGGTCCCGTAACCTGGATGAGTGAGCGTGACGACGGAACCACCCGAGCCCGTAGTGGACCTCCGCCCCCGGCTGCGCGGGCACATCCACTTTTGGACGTTCTTCGGCGCCCTCGCGGCAGCGGCGGCGCTGATCAGCCTGGCGGCGTCCACAGTGTCCTCGACGGCGGCCCTCGCGACGTCGGTCTACGGCTTGACGGTGCTGGGGTTGTTCGGCGTGAGCGCGCTGTACCACCGCCGCCTGTGGAGCCCCCGCGCGTACAAGTGGATGAAGCGCGCGGACCACTCGATGATCTTCCTGTTCATCGCGGGCACGTACACCCCGTTCACGCTGCTGGCGATGTCCAAGCCGACGGGCTACGTGATCTTGTCGATCGTGTGGGGTGGGGCGGTTCTCGGCGTCGCGCTGAAGATGCTGTGGCCGCACGCGCCGCGGTGGCTCGGGGTGCCGATCTACATCGCTTTGGGCTGGGTGGCCGTTTTCGTCTTCCCCGAGCTGTTGACGCACGCCGGGGTCGCGGCGTTGGTGCTGCTTTGCGTGGGTGGGCTGTTTTATACGCTGGGGGCGGCTTTTTACGGGTTCAAGTGGCCTAATCACTGGCCGGATACCTTCGGGTATCACGAGTACTTCCATGCTTGTACCGTGCTTGCTGCGATTTCGCACTACATTGCCATCTGGCTGGCGATGTACGCGTAGCTGGGGCTTTGCCCGGCTCTTCAAGTCCTTCATCCCGAAGCGCGATTGTGACTACGGCCGGTGGCGCCGCGTCAAGACGGGAAAGCGTGTCTTGACCCGGCACCACCGGCCGCGTGCTGGCTTCGGATCGGGATGCAGGGTGGGGTCTGGTGTCGGGCGCCCTGGCCTGGTGGCTCGGGCACTGCTGGGAACCTCCCCCTGGACGTCCCCAGCTCGCACCACTCAGCCGAACATTCCCGGCTGGTACTCACCCGCCGGGTTGCGGGCGATCACGTTCAAGCGGTTCCACGTGTTGATCTCCGCCACCAGGCAGACCAGCGCGCCGATCTGCTCGTCGTCGAAGTGCTTCCGGACCGCCGCCCACGTCTCGTCCGTCACTCCCGTGTGGTTGTCCGCCAGGCGCGTCCCCTCCTCCGCCAGCGCCAATGCCGCGCGCTCCGCCTCCGTGAACACCACCGCTTCGCGCCACGCCGCCACCATGGCCAGGCGGACCGCCGTCTCGCCCGCCGCCGCCGCGTCCTTCGTGTGCATGTCGAGGCACATTCCGCAGCCGTTGATCTGGCTCGCGCGGATCTTCACCAGCTCCTGCGTCGCCTTCGGGAGGGATGACTCCTCGATCGGGCGGGACGCCGCGATCAGGCGCTTGAAGAACTTGCTCGTGACCTCGTTCTCGAACATGTTGAACCGCGCTTCCATGACCGTTCCCTTCGTCGGTGTCACCCTCTTGACGACCCGCGCCGGGACGTTGTGACAGCACCGGAAGTGGCGCCGGTCACATGTACACCTTCGCGCCATCCCCCACGCCGCACGTCACGCCGGGGCCACCGCGCCCGACCTGTGGAACCCACCTCGCCTTGCCCGCGGATGACCAGCCAAACCACCACTTTCCGGGGTCACCCACGGGAGCACCACGACGGTTGCCGTGATCAACAGCGCGGCCGACGGTGGGCTCAACCGAACATCCGACGCGCGAAAGGAGCCGCACCGCGATGGCCAAGACCATGCAGCCCCAGGAGCTCATCGACAGTGCCGTGGTCGACCCGGCCGGCAACAAGCTCGGGAAGGTCGGCAACGTCTACCTCGCCGACGCCACGCACCAGCCCGAATGGATCACCGTCAAGACCGGTCTGTTCGGCACCAAGGAGAGCTTCGTCCCGCTCTCCGGCGCCCACACCGACAAGGACGGCGTGCACGTCCGGGTCGACAAGGACGCCGTTTCCGACGCGCCGCGCATCGACGCCGACGGGCACCTCTCGCCCGAGGAAAGCGCGCAGCTCTACCAGCACTACGGCCTGCCCATGCCGCGGACCTCGCCGGACGGGCGGATGGGTGACCGGACCGGCGATCGCACTCAGGGCCGCGACCCGGCCATGGGCGGCACCGGCAAAGGCATGGCCGGCCAGCGCAAGGCCGGAATGGCCGACGCGGGCCAGGGCATGGCCGGCCGGGACAAGGCGGCCGCCGGGCGGGGCAAGTCCGAAAAGGACGATCGCACGATGACCCGCTCCGAGGAACGGCTGAACGTCGGCACCGAGCAGGTCGAGACCGGGCACGTTCGGCTGCGCAAGTACGTCGTCACCGAAGAGCAGCAGGTCACCGTCCCGGTGCGGCACGAGGAAGTGCGCATCGAACGGGAGCCGATCAAGGACGGCCGGGCCGGCGGTGAGATCGGCGAGGCCGAGCAGGACGTCGTCCTCCACGCCGAGAAGCCCGTGGTGCGCAAGGAAACCGTGCCGGTCGAGCGGGTGCGCCTGCGGACCGAGACGGTCACCGACGAGCAGACCGTCTCCGGAAAGGTCCGCAAGGAGCAGTTCGAGGTCACCGACGACGAAGGCAAGCACCGCAAGTAGGGCCCCGGGGGGGGGGGGGGGCCCCCCCCCCCCCCCCCCCCCCCCCCCCCCCCCCCCCCCCCCCCCCCCCCGCCCCCGGCCCCGCGCGCGCCGCGGCGGGCCCCCCCCCCGCGCCCGGCCCCCGCACCGCCCCCACGGTCCCGTGCGCGCGCCCCCCCCCCCCACCCCAACCCCCCCACGCGCGCCCGGGGGGGGGCCCCGCCCCCCCCCCCCCCCCCCCCACCGGTCAGGACCCCAGCATCGGCGCCGCGAGGAACTGCTCCGGGATCGCGAACGCGTCGACCAGCGCCCGTGCGTGAGGACGCAGCTGGGCGCACAGGCCGTTCACCGCCGCGGTGACGGCCTTTCCGCGCGACGCCGTCAGGCGGCCGTGACCCAGGAACCACGCCAGGTCCTCTTCGATCGCCGACAGCGCGTACAGGTCGCAGACGCGGTCGAGCAGCGTGCGGGCGTCCGGGTCTTCGCACCGCTCGATGGCCGCCGCGAACGCCTCCAGCACCAGCCGCTCCACGTGGACGCGGCCCGCGCGCAGCACGTGGTCCTGGGCCGCGTTGAACACCCCGAACGGGTCCGAAGCCGCCTTGCGCAAACGCTTCGCCACCCCCTCGACGACGTGCTCCTCGCGGTCTTCGAACAGCCTCAGCTGCCACTCGCGGCGGAAGAAGACGTCCGCGTCGGACCCCTCGGTGAGCGACTCGAGCGCCTTCCGCACGGACGTCCGCTCGAGGATCGCGCTCACCACCTGGTCGGTGAAGAAGCGGGCCGTGGCCAGCGGCGAAAGGTCCTCGAAATCGTGCTTGTAGCTGGTCAGCAGGCCCTTCGCGACCAGCTGCAGCAGCACCGTGTTGTCGCCTTCGAACGTCGTGAAGACGTCGGTGTCGGCCTTCAGGCCCGGCAGGATGTTCTCCGCCAGGTACCCCGCGCCGCCGCACGCCTCGCGCGCCGCCTGGATCGTCGCCGTCGCGTGCCACGTGTTGAGCGCCTTCAGCCCGGCCGCGCGCGACTCCAGCTCGCGCTGCTCCTCCTCGGGCGCCGACGAGTCGATGTCATGCAGCTTCGACACCAGCTCCCCCTGCGCGAAGGACAGCGCGTACGTCTTCGCCAGCGCCGGCAGCAGCTTCCGCTGGTGCCCGAGGTAGTCGAGGATGACGACCTCGTCGCCGTCCGGCGTCATGAACTGGCGGCGCTGCTCGCCGTAGCGGATCGCCAGGGCCAGTGCGCGTTTCGTCGCGCTCCCGGCGCTGCCGCCGACGCTCACCCGGCCGCGGATCAGCGTGCCCAGCATCGTGAAGAACCGGCGGCTGTCGCTCTCGATCGGGCTCGAATACGTTCCGTCCTCGGCGACGTCGCCGAAGCGGTTCAACAGGGCTTCACGCGGGATCCGGACGTTGTCGAAGCTCAACCGTCCGTTGTCGACGCCGTTCAGGCCAGCCTTCGGGCCGCAGTCCTCAATGGACACTCCTGGCAGCGGCGCACCATCGGCGTCTCGGATCGGTACGAGGAACGCGTGCACACCGCGGGATTCGCCGCCGGTGACGAGCTGGGCGAACACCACCGCCATCCGGCCGTCGCGGGCCGCGTTGCCGATGTATTCCTTGGTGGCCATGGCGTCCGGCGTGTGGACAACGAACCCGCCGTCCACAAAGGTCGCGGTGGTGCGCAGGTGCTGGACGTCGGAGCCGTGGCCGTGCTCGGTCATCGCGAAGCAGCCGAGCAGGCCGAGGTCCATGATCGCGCGCAAGTGCGCCGCGTGGTGCCGCTCGGTGCCGAGCAGCTGGACGGCGCCGCCGAACAGTCCCCATTGGACACCGGCCTTGACCATCAGCGACAGGTCGCCGTAGCCGAGCAGCTCGAACGACGTCACCGAGCCGCCGACGTCGCCACCGCCGCCGTACGCGGGGTCGAAGCCCAAGGCGGGCCGGTCGGTCCCGGCGAGCGCCCGCAGCTGGTCGAGCACCTGGGCGCGGTGGTCCTCGATGCCGAGGTCCACCGGGTCCCGGAACTCCGCGTCGCCCATCTCCGCGCGCACCCCGCGGCGCAGCTCGGCCCAGCGGCCGTCCAGGACGGTGGTCAGCGCGTCCGGATCCACCTTCGACGGCACTTCGGGGATGTCCACGGCTACCTCCGGAAAGGACTGACAGCAGGCTTCCTACTCGTTGGTAGTAAGCCTGCCGCAGCCGCGCCGATCCCGCAGGTTCAGATCGGCTTGCCGTTCACCGTCACGTTCGTGAACTTGGCGTTGTCCACGTACTTCAGCGTGTTCGAGGCGTCGGACACCCCGTTAAACGTGGAGTTCGCCACGGTGAACCCGTGCACGTGGGCGTTCGAAAGCCCACTGACGTCGAAGGTCTTGCCCGCGATCTTCGTGCTCGAGCAGTTGCTGATCGTGAACGGCCCGAACGACGGGACGTAGCCGCCGGTCTGGCTGTTGTACGTCGACGTCACGTACACGAAGTTCCGCGCGAAGGTGCCGGAGACACTGTCGAGGTTGACGTTCTCCGTGAACCCGCCACGCAGCGTGTTCGACTTCACGTAGAGCGCGAACTTCGTTTCACCCTTCACGGTGAGCTGGTACGCGTAGACGTTGCGGATCCCGCCGGTCTGCTCGCTGCCGCAGGTGATCGCGCCCCAGTTGCCGTTCATCACGCAGTTCACGACCACGAGGTTCTGGCACGGGACGTTCACGCGGCGCCCGTCGGCGTCACGGCCGGACTTGATCGCGATGTTGTCGTCGTGCGCGCCGAGGGTGCAGTTCGCGATGACAACGTGGTCACACGACTCGGGGTCGCAGCCGTCGGTGTTGGAGTGCGCGGTGCTGGGGTCGGTGCTCACGCCGTCGACCGTGACGTTGCGGCACAGCGTCGGGTGCAGCTGCCAGAACATCGAGTTCTTCAGCGTGATGCCTTGGATCAGCACGTTTTCGCAGTCGTACGGCTCGACGAACGTCGAGCGCATGGTGTGGCCGGAGCCCGGGACAACGCGCTTCTCCGGCGGGGTTCCCTTGGCCACCAACGTTTCCAGGTACGCACGATCGCTGCCCTTGTTCCACGACGACGTCGCCGCCGCGTCGAGCGTGCCGCTGCCGGTGAGGCCGATGTTCTTTTCGCGGTACGCGTAGATCATCGGTGAGTGGTTGACGCACTCGATTCCTTCGTAGCGCGTCAGGACGTTCGGGAACTTCGAAGCGTCACCGCCGAACTTGAGCACCGCGCCCTTTTCCAGGTGCAGGTCGACGTTGCTCTTGAGGTAGACGGCGCCGGTGAGGAAACTGCCACCGGCGGGCACGATCACGTGACCGCCGCCGGCCGCGTTGCACGCGTCGATCGCTTTCTTGATCGCCGCGGTGTTGTCGGTCTTGCCGTCGTTCTTGGCGCCGTACCCGGTGATCGGGAAACTCCGGTCCGGGAACTGCGGGATCGTGGTGTTCGCGACGATGTCGTTCGCCGCCGGCCACGGCAGCGTCGGAACGTCGACGCGGTACCGGTGCGCGAGCGGGATCGGCGGTGCCAGGGAAACCGCGAGAGTGCCCTTGATCAGCTGCCGACGGGTGAACCTGCCGTCCATGGACGCCATCCTTCGGAGGAAAGACCCGGTGCGACGGCGGAACCACGGCACGGACCGTGGGCACGACGCACTCTAGGCGCGAACGGCCCCGGAGGTCCAGGCTTGCGCTGTCATGATCACGACAGGTCGATTCGAAAGGGGCGTGCGAGCCCTCGCGCGTTGAGCGCCTCGCGGCGGCCAGGCCGTCGCTTCCCCGGCCCCGGACTCTGGTCGCGAGCCCTCGGCATCCGGAATTCCTGGCTGAGCCACGCGCTGAGCCGGCTGACCGTCCCGCCGCGGAAGCGGCCATCACCCGCCTTTGCGAACTGGCCGGCGCGTCGCCGCCGACCCTTGCGGCGCGAGACTGGCGGCTCGCGCTAGACCGAAGTCTTCGCACCTGGGTGCCGCCGAGGGGCGGCACCCACGGTTCGGCCCTCCGCGAGCCGGCCGCAGCATTGCCGGCCGGCGGATCGGGGGGGGGGGGGGGGGGGGGGGGTGGAGGACGGGGTGCAGCACCGGAGCGCGGCGCCGACGGCGGGGGGGGGGGCGGGGGGCGGGGGCGGGGGGGGGGCGGAGGGGCGCGG